>DYPD01000099.1 GCA_020720115.1 Thiomargarita sp.
AAATGAAAAAATATATGATAATTATAAACATTTTTTTGGGAATCTTACTATAATAGGAAGACTCCATAAAGCTCTATTATTAACAATGGAATTCCATGAGGTTTCATGTATCAGTGATAGTGATACCAAATTATTTGAAGCATTTATAGGTTTAAATAAATACACAGAAGGAGGGCTACGATATAAGTTACCGAATATAGCAAAATAATATGTTACACATCCATTTGCAAGTGGAGGGGATTTAATCTGTAACTTATCACCAGAGCGATATGTAAATCCAGAGTGATATGTAAATGGGGTATTTAATTGGATACCATTCTTATATAAAATAAAATTAGGAAGCTTATCAGTCACTTTAAGAAGAGGGAAGTCACGAGTTGTTGTATTGTTAGGATTTCTAGAAAGAGGTGTTGCATAAATAGGTATATTTCGGCATTGTAAGCTATGATATCCAGTTTTTTTTAGCTACTAAAGTTATATTCCTAGAATCATTTGGATTCGACATCGCTATAGTACCATTGTAATCTCCATTACTGGTTGTATATTCACAATCAGTATTATTATGACAGACCTCTGCTCCACTTATTGACAATCCACTAATCGCATCAAATACTCTTACCCCATAATAACCTGAAACATTAACACTAGCTGTTTTAACTTTAAGCCTATATTGTCTCTTCACTCCATTAGCAACAGGTGGTGATAATATATCTTGAACTCGTATCAAATAATCATCTGATACCGAAGACGTAAAACTTATAGATTTTGAACCATCTACAAGTTTTTCATTTCTGGTGACAACTAATTCACCTTTGGAGTTATATAAACTCATTTGAATATCAATATCGCTGCCAATATCGCTCGTTATTATTTGATAAGGAATTTGAGCATTGGCATAAAAGCGAAACCAGTCTTCGTCTTGCGGGGTGTGTAAGGTATGTTGGTAAGGGGTATCGTCTCCAACAAAGATAGTGGTTGCTTGTTCTTTGGTATCGTCAGGTTCAAACACGTCCTTAAATAAGGTGGGGTCTTGTATTATGGGCGGCTTGATAGGTGGTATAGTAGGTTTAAGAATAGGCACAGTATTTTGCCCATCTATGGTATTAACAGCAGGTTTAGCAACTACAAGCGCCTGTTCAGCCCCCCAAGCAAATTGGGTTGGTAGGCTAAACAGAAGTAAGTAGATTAGGTTTTTCATGATGTCTGTCCTCATTGAGTTGGGTGTTTCTCTCGTTCCTAAGTGCCATTTCACCTTTACTGCCGTTAAGGCTTTGAGTGGTGATTTTTCGTTCCCTTCGACAAGCTCAGGGAACGAAAAATCACCACTCAAGGCTCGGTTTTGTCTCTTACTTAATGGCGGTGAAGCGGTGCTTGGGTACGAAAACTAGGAAGTCTGAGTGTAGCATACTGTGGCGAATTAAATACTGGCTTTCTGTAAGATAATTGAACGGGTATTTAATAGCAGATTGCCTAAGGGATTAACTGCGCACTTTCAATTAGAAGTCGGCAATTGCCAATTTGTCGAGTTCTTTTACAGCTTTTAATGTCTTAGAACTAGAAAAGTTCCGCGCAGAGCGCGGAGTTGCTCGTGCAGAGTGGAACGCTGGCACGAGGAAAATTAAATACCCGCTTTCTGTAAGATAATTGAGCGGGTATTTAAGCATCAGATTGCCTACTGGATTAACTGCGCACTTTCAATATGAAAAATGTCTGGGTAAGCAGCGAGATTGCGCATGACTATAGAATACAAAATAGCAGGCGCAGGAATCACTTGATTAGGGGGAAGTACAACTATTTGTGGTACAGAAACACACAGGTATAACTTTCCCCCGTTGGCGTAAATTCCATCATTGTATTGATAGTAGGCATGGCTTGAATCGTGTGCAGGTATGTAGCGTGAGAAATCAAGTCGGGTAATTTGAAAGTCATCAATGCCTGGTGCTTTCGTGAGTTCAGCAGCAAATACACCGATACCTGTTTGTTCTCCATTAAACGAATCCAAAACCGGCACATCAATTTCTTTAATGCTTACTTTTTTAGTTCTGGTGTCATATACGGCGGGATTTCTGCACATTGGCGGGATTTTTGGTGGAAAGGTTATTTTACGAATAAGATTGCCACCGCTAGTCAAGTACAAATTACCTTCACGGTCAAATACGATACCATAAACACCTCCAAGACCTGCTTGGGTTGGAGGTCCGCCATCACCACTCACATTACTATCACCATTTCCAGCTATTGTGGTAATGATGCCATTTGCATCAATCATCCGAACCCGTCCATTGCCTGAATCAGCAATGTAAACATTGCCATCGGGACCAAAGATGGCTGTTTCTGGTTGATTCATTCTTGCGTCGGTGGCGGGTCCTCCATCACCTAGAGGCTCACCTGCACATGCACCGTAGCCATAAGGACAATTAATACTAGCCAGGGAGCTGATTATATCTTGACCAGAGATGCCGTCTGCGATATTGCCGCCGCTATTAGCACCGCTTAATGATTTAATGTATAGTAGGATTACTCAATAATTATATTTTTATAATTATTAAGCATATGATTTTATATATCTTTTATTTTAAATATTCAGTAATCCGACTATAACGAATGCGAGTGGCGGCATTGTCAGCAATGACCATATTGTTATTTTGGTCAAAGTTAATGCCTACGGGTGTGCCTAGTTTTGCGTTGTATGCAGGTCCGCCATTGCCACCGTCGCCCCAACCACCAGCACCTGCAATAGTGGTAATGATGTTGGTGGTATGATGAATTTTGCGAATGGTATGTCCTTCGTCATGTCCAGTATACACATTGTCATAGTTATCAATGCCTAAGCCATGCGGCCATCTTAATTTTGCATGGGTGGCTAAGCCGCCGTCACCTTCGCCTGGTGCACCAATATTGCCGCATTGACCTGCAAAGGTATTGATGATGTTGGTGTTTTTATCAACTTTGCGGATGCAGTGATTCCAGTAATCGGCGATATAGAGGTTGTCTTGGCTATCGAGCGCGATATTGTTAACACCATTTACTTGAGCATTTGTCGCTAGACCACCATCGCCTCCATACCCGCAAGCACCGTTTCCAGCTACAGTAGAAACTACACCTGCTGGCGTGATTTTGGAAATACTGCAACCCCATACGGAAATCGTATACATATTTCCTTGACTATCAATACGAAGTCCTCCACCAGCATCCGTTTGTACAAAGGTTGTGATGATAGCGTCGTCGGCAAAAGCACCCAAAGAGAAACCAAAACAACCGAGGCTTAATCCTAAAGTTGCAATTTTTGCGTAGTTGATTAAAGCGGTGGGTGTTTGTGAAATGCCCAGCAAACGGTTTTTTTTAAATCCCGCTGCGTTGAGAGAGTGTGTTGAATTGGATAACATAGTTGATTCCTTTTAGAAATAAAAAGAGTGTTACATGTCTATCTATTCTCATAGATGGCTTGCAGTGTAAAAGGTTTTGATTGAATGAATAAGGGGGTGGTTATTACCACCTAGTTATTACCAGGGGCTTGCTTTTTGGAGAGAAAAGGTGTTGGGGTGAGAACGAGAAAACCTGACAGGTTTGGTAAAGCTGTCAGGTTTTTTTGTTTGTGCAGGGATTAGGCTTGAGTGGAGCACCCGCACGAGGAAGATGCTTGGGAACTAGAAAAGGCTCTGGGATCGCTAATTTCCTTAGCGTAGCGGCTGAAAGCCGCTGTGCTGGTCTGGAGCTTGTGCTGAGCTTGTCGAAGTAACCAAGCATTCCCAAAAGCTCATGTCTCTCACTGTTAGGGGATGGCAGGCGCTTGGTTCATGTGCAACGCTCCGGCATACCAATCAAACTGGGCGCGATAAGCTTCGGCGGTTTCCTGCACCCAGCCGCGTTCTTGCAAGGGCTGCATGTACTGCTGTAATAACTGTGTACTCATGGCTTCCAACTCGGCTGGCGATAGTGCGCTTTGGGTTTCGCGCAAGACAATCGCCAGCAGTTGCCGCGCCAGCGCCTTGTCTATGTGCGCTGCGCCTTGCACGCTCAGCGCCTGCAACAGTCCGGTAAGGGAATTGAGTGCGCTGCTGTCAGAGGCGTCCAATTGCGCCAGCACATGCGCATCCAACCTACCTGCGGGGCTTTTCAAGGTTAGGGTTTCCACTTGTAACACCGGCTGATGGCTGAAAAATGGCTTGGCTTGTTGCAACATGAACATCGGCAGTAAAAAACGCTGCTGCATCGGTGATTTTTGTAGAATCGAGACAAGTTCTTGTAAAATCTGCCAATCCATATTGTGCGCATGAATGCGCAGTTTAGCTTCGCTAAAAAGCTGTTCACCAACGCTCACATGCGGCGCAAGGCTGGTCAACTCCATATCCACCACAGTGCCCGTCACCTTGGCGTTAAAGTCGAGCTGTGGCTGTTCCACCAGTAGGTCTGTAGGCTGTTGCAAATCCAGCCGCGCTTGCTGCATTTGCCACTGGGTTTGTAGCGCGTAAGTCAGCGCATCTTGCGGCTGGCTGTGCCATTGAATCTGCGTGTTGAGCAACTGGAGCGGCTGGGGTAAGTTGTGTAAGTGCAGCTTATCCACCCATATCTTGGCTTCAAGCTGCTGATTTTTTGGCTGAAACTCAAACTGTCCCTGTACCGCAAAGGTTGTCTGTTCGGTGCGTGGTAGCAAAATTTCAGCGTTAATCGCACCCAACGGATGCACTTGCACCTGCGCCGATGGCATACCCACCGCCCCAAACAAGCCCGCCAAGCCTTGATTTAACCGAGCATCTGGCTGTGCCAATGCCGCCGCCTCCAGGCTGTACAACGCCAAAGGACCGTGCTGGATGTGCAATGCTACCTGCGTTGCACCCAAAGCCTGCGGCAAATGCACCTGTGCGTGTGTTGAAGAACTGAGCCAACCGCGTGTGTGCTGAAAATTATCTATTGTAAAATCAGGCTGTTGTGCCAAGCGTTCAGGAATCATTTCGATCTGCTGTGCCACTATACTGCCCGCCACATAAGGCAAGACGCCACCCGCCAAAACGCCTATAAAAATTAATAAAATCAATGTAATACGCATAAAGATACCCTACCCTTATCAAACCGCAAAAAAGACCCACCTGCACTCAGCGCAGTATAAACCAGGTAAGCGCCGCGTCACACGGACGGCTGTGGACAAAACTCAACAAAACCACTCAATACGCTTGAATCTCCTGATTTTGTTTATATATTTTGAGCGCAACAGCAGGAGGCTGGCGAAAATTACCGCATTAACCGCCCGTCACCGCTAAACCCTGCTAAAATAAGCCACTTTTTCCAAACGCATTGCAGCCAAAACAGACACGAGCAACCATGTCCAAACGCGATTATTACGAAGTCCTTGGCGTACAGAAAAACGCTTCGGCAGCCGAACTGAAAAAAGCCTATCGGCGGTTAGCGATGAAACACCACCCTGATCGCAACCCTGATGACAAAGACTCTGAAGCCAAATTCAAAGAAGCCAAAGAAGCCTACGAAATCCTCAGCGACGAGCAAAAACGTGCCGCTTATGACCAATTCGGTCACGCAGGCGTAGAGGGCAACGCCGGCATGGGCGCAGGCGCAGAAGGCTTCAGCGGCTTTGGAGACATCTTTGAAAGCGTGTTTGGTGACATGTTTGGCGCAGGCGCAGGCGGCGCACGCGGCGGGCGTTCACGGGTCTATCGCGGCGCCGATTTACGCTACGACTTAAGCCTGAGCCTAGAAGACGCAGTAGCCGGCAGCGAAGTCAAAATTCGCTTACCTACCCATGTCAAATGCAACGTCTGCAACGGCAGCGGCGCGAAAAAAGGCTCCAGCCCAGTGGCTTGCCCAACTTGCGGCGGCGTTGGACAAGTGCGGATGCAGCAAGGCTTTTTTTCCATTCAACAAGCCTGTCCAAACTGTCATGGCAGTGGACAAATCATCAAAGACCCCTGCGACGCCTGTCACGGCGAAGGGCGCATTCAAGAACACAAAACCCTCTCAGTCAAAATCCCCGCTGGCGTAGACAACGGCGACCGCATTCGCTTATCCGGCGAAGGCGAAGCCGGACAAAACGGCGGACCGCCTGGCGATCTCTATGTACAAATGAATGTCAAACCACACCCGATATTCACCCGCGAAGACAATCACCTATTCTGCGAAGTCCCTATTAGCATAGTCACAGCCGCCCTCGGTGGCGAATTAGAAGTACCCACTTTAAGCGGGCGCGTCATGCTAAAAATCCCCGCCGAAACCCAATCCGGCAAACAATTCCGCTTAGCCGGCAAAGGCGTCAAACCCGTGCGCGGCGGACCTGTTGGCGATCTGCACTGCCGCGTAATGGTTGAAACCCCGGTAAATCTAACCACCGAACAAAAAAACCTACTGCGCGAATTTGAAGAAAGCATGAAAGGCACAAACTCCCCGCACAACCCCAAATCCAAATCCTGGTTTGAAAGCGTCAAAAACTTCTGGGAAGACTTAAAAGCCTAACCCATCACCCTTCTAGGTTGTAAAAACCTAGAAGGTTTCCTTTATTAGAGGCTATACGAAATCAGTTTCATTAAGAAATAAACTAAGAATACATCCATGCTAAGCGGTTGCATGTTTCAGAATTAATCGAGATGAAGCGATATACACCATTGTTGCACTTGAACGCGGTGTTTTTTCATATTCTCGTGCTAACCGTCTATTTCGTGTGAGCCATGCAAATGTTCTCTCAACAACCCATCGTTTTTTTATAGGTTTAAATTCTTGGTAGTGGTGCAATAAGAATGGTTTTGTCACGATAGAACGCGGCTTCCAAGCATAAATATCATCCTGTATGCACCACTACCCTACTTTTAACGCCCCAAGGTGTAGGAAATATCCACTCCGCTGTCTTGATCGCCGATGCTGGTTTCTAGCCCCCATTTGTCGTTGATGTCGTAGCGTAAATTGAACACTTTGGCGCTATCAAACAGGCTGAAGCCGAAGCTGACGTAAAAATTCGGGCGCAAATAGCCGCCTAGCGACAGCGAACGTCCGCTGTTGTTGCTATCGCCCAGGGCTGTGCCTGTGACTATGTAGGAGAGGATTTTGCCATCCTCGACTTGGGGTTCGGAAAACAGGGTTAAACGCGGATTTTGTACTGTGCCAGTTATATGCACCCCGGCTTGGTTGACTTTGGGCTTGTTGGTGTCTTTGTAAATGGTGCGCACGGCTTTGATGTTTAATCCTGGGTTGTCCAGGGGGCCGTCGTTAAAAATGATAAAGCCTTGATCTATGGCTAAATCCTGTCCGTAAGCACGAAAAATCCCTTGTTTAATAAAGACCGCACCATTGCCGCGCAACACGGCTTGCGCTGGGTCTAAAAACACTTGCACTGCGCCGCCTAAGCGACTTTTGAAATCTGCCACATCAAGCCGGATGTTGTTGCCTAAACTGAGCAACACGTCCACTTGCGTATGCAGGCGCGGTGCGGGCGCTGTTGCGGGCTGCGCTTTGGCTTCTGGCGTGAGTATTACCACGTCTGCTGAAGCGGGCACGACTGCCAGGCTGCCTGACGCGGTATCGGTCGTGCCAATGATGAGATTGGGTTTGATGTCGGCTTGCGGGATATGCACTTGCCCGCTGATTTTGACTTGCTGCGGGTTGGCAAGCACCCGTAAATCTGGCGAAACCTTGCCGCTAAAATCTGTGGTATCAATGATTTGTAGGTTTTTACCTTGCACAGTTACCTCTGCCAGCCAATCGCTGAAACTGCGCAGGGTGACTGTGCCTTGGCTGTGCAATTCGCCTTCGCCAGAACGCAACTGCCCTTGGAATTGTAGCAACGGGCTGCCATCGCCTCGCAATTGCGCGTTTAAGTCTTTTATTTTTAAGCCTAAATCGGGAATTTCCGTGGCTACCTGAAGGATATTCATCTGTCCGCTGATTTGCGGCGCGTCCAGGCTGCCTTGCAGGGTCATGGCTAAGTCAAGTTTGCCTTGGGCGTTTTCGATTGGCGGCATTAATTTGGGTAATAGGTTGAAGTCCTTAAATTCTGCCTGCACTCCGCCTTGTAGGATTTGATTGGCGGGCAATTCGGCGCGGTGCAGTCCTGGTAGTTGCAAATCCGCACGCAAACCGCTGTTTTCTAACAGCTTAAGTTCAAGCTGGCTGGTCAGTCCGGTATCATCCAAATGGAGCGTCAGCAGCCCGCCTTGATGCGGAAAAACCTGCCAATCATCAAGCAAAATGGTGCGCAAATCGCCGGCTGAGAGCTTGATTTGGCTTTGCCCGCGCAGTTCGCCGTTTGCCAACAGCCGAGCGTTTAAGTCCGCAGTCAGATCACCGCTGAGGCGCACATCGGGCGGCAATAGGGGTTGAAAAAAACTTGCAGGCAACGCCTGTACGCTGGTTTGCATTTGGGTGTCGCCGCCTTGCCGCTGTGCTTGTAGACAGATTTTGGCGTTGGGTTGCGTGCCCGTGTGCCAGCAATTTTCCGCGACGCTGAACGCTTGCGGCGAAATCTGCACTGCGACTGGTTGCGTCAAGCGCCAATCGCCCCAGCGCCCCAGCGCCAGTTGTCCGCTTTGCCATTGCCCGCGCCAGTTTTGGGTATGCAGATTGAGATCGCCCGCTAATTCTAGTGTGAGCGCCTGTTGCGGGCTTTGCAGTTGCATTTTTAAGGTATGCGCCTGAGTGCGTCCATCCAATTGCAAATGTGCGTTTTCTAACAGCATTTTGCCTGCTTGCTGGATTTGCTGAGCACGCGCATTGAGATGCAGCTTTTCGTTCGTTCCGCCCAAGTTCAGTTGCGCTTCCGCTACCAAATTGCCCAGCCGAAAATCTGCCCATGCCAGTTGTTTGCCGTGCAATCTGGCTTGTATGTGCGGACGCAGCACGGTGCCGCTTATGTCGCCTTCCGCTTGCAATGCGCCGCTGGCGTGCGGTAGCAGGGTTTTTAAGTCAGGCGCTTTAAGTAGGCATTTGGCTTGGATTTTTTCATCTGCATGCGCACCTAAATCGGCTTGAGCAGTCAACTGGGTGCTGCCAGACTGAAATGTCAGTTGCTTAATTCGATAGCGTGCGCCATCCAGTTGCAATGCCGCTTGCGCCTGCACGGGGTAACCACGCAACTGTCCCTTGAGTTGTTGCAGATTCACCGCAATGTGTGGCACGCCTTGCGCGTCCAGTGCGCCCTGGGTGTGTAGCGTCGCTGCCAAGGTGCCTGGCAAATCTGCCCAGTGTTTGCCAGGATTCAAGCCCTGACTGCGCAGGTGCAGATCCCAAGCAAGCTGCGGCGACCAATTGAGCCAGCCGCTGGCATCCAGCTTGCCGCCCAACACCTCTGCGTGTAGCTCATGCAGCTTCAAACCTGACTGTGTGCCTTGCCCCTGCGCTTGCCAATGTGCCGCTGGCAGATTCGGTCCTTCCAGCAGCGTTTCAAGCTGCAATTGATACTGCTGTAAATCACCTCTGGCGTGGAGTTTTCCGCCATGACTCATAGCTAAAGCCGCTTGCTCAGTCGCCAGGGGCCAGCGCAATGCTTCCCAACTCAAATCCGCTTGCCAGTGCAAATCCTGCGTCGTCGCCTGTGCTTTTGCGTCCAATTGCAGCAAAGCGGGCGCGTGCAGGCGGTGTTGCACACGCAAATCCCGCCATTGCCCGCTGACATAGGCAGTGCCGCTGGCGAGGGTTGCACCCGGTAAAGTCTCGGTGTCTAACGGCAACAGCCAATCAAAACGCAGATTCAAAGCATTTGGCGGCATTAATGCGAAATCCCCCTGCAAACTGCCCGCCGCAAGCGGCGAAGTCACCTGTAAACGCTGTAAAATCAAATTATTATCAGTGAGTTCTGCTTGCAGCAAGGCAGCGGCAATGGAAAAACTGGCGCAGCAGCTATGAATCACCGCCTGTTGCACCTGCACATCATCCAGTTGCACACGCAGCGGCAAGGCGATTTGAATCTCTGGTAGGCTAAAAGGCGGGGCGTCTTTTTCTGGCAATTTGCCATCAGACGGCATCAAGAGTTCTAAGTGGGAAAGGTACAACTGATTGATATGAATGTTTTTATTCAGTAACGCCCAAGGCTGCCAGCGAAGCCGTGCTTGCGCCAGTTGCAATGCCAAACCATTCGGCTGCCGATAACGTAGATTTTGTAACTGGATTTCGCTGACTAAAGTGCCCTGTGCCGCGCCCACTTGCAATTCGCCAGGGGCAAATTGCTGTGCCAAACGTAACGCCCAGTGCAACCCGCTTTCAGTTGCCAGCAGCCCGTACAGAGCCAACAGCAACATGCCAAACAGCAGCGCAGCCGCCCAAAACAGACGTTTTAAGTAAGTAATCATGGGATGCCCCCGATAAGAACAATAAAGACATTTTTCTGGCTGATAACCTTAAGCTACGCAAAAAACACGGGGGCTTCAAATACTTATATGCAGGGGAGCCTATTAGTAGCATTCTAAATGTAGGTGTTGATTTTGTGACCAAATGGAATAGAGTTTATCGTGAACAAGGTGTTAATGCTTTATTATTAGCGCGTAAAGGAAGTGAAGGATACTTAAGTATAGCCATATTGCATCTAGCACGGATAGCTTGCACGAGGACAAGAGGCGCGTTTGCTTCTCCGCGCATGGTTCAGAATGAACCTGCACGGAGAAATTCAGAAGGGTTTACGGTAGGGGTTTTAGGCTAGTCGTGAATGGAAGGTAGTTCAAGGAAGCACTTCCAGTGTTGTAATACTATAGGAAAGTAAATCTGGACTCGTTAGATTCACTAAGTACTTCACATCCCCGAATTTAAGCAATGGAATGCGCAATTCATATGGCGTTATTCCCAAATCAACAATTGCAGGATTACTGCTTTCTGCAACACCAGTCATGACCAAACTTGAAAGATCAAGTGTAATGTTTGGTAAGTCAACAAGCAATTTGAAGCTTACCGTTAAAGGGGGAAGGAAATTCACCACCTTTGCCGAAGGGACATTCACCACAAAACGACCACTCGCATCTACTTCTAAGGTAGCAGACGGAACAACTGTGGAAGAACTGCCTATTTTCGCAGCGGGGTTTGAAAGCATTAACGCATAGCCTTTTGCAACACCGCCTAGATAATAACCAGAAGCGGCACCGCCCACTAAATCAGGTTTGCCATCATTATCAAAATCGCCAACGGCTAAGGTTTGTCCATAACTCGCGCCTGCTAAATTATGCACAGGATCAGGGGCTTGAATGATCAAATCCGCAGATTGGTTGAGTTCAATGGTGGTTTGGGGAACATTTTGTTTTCCATAAACTACATAAATCCAGCCACTGGTATGCGCACTGATCCCCGCATTCGGTGCGCCCATGATAATGTCATTAATGCCATCACCATTCAAATCAGCCGCTTTTACACTCGCACCCAAATAGGTTTTATCAATATCATAGACCGTCATTTTCAAATTGAATTGATCAAACAAATCAATGTTGCTGGGTAAATTGGTTCTGCCAAAATAAACCTGAACCTTTCCCGTGCCACTGCTGCTTGTCATACCTTCTTGATCGGCTATGGATGAACCCATAATCAAATCCGCAATGCCATCGCCATCAACATCACTGAATATCATGCTATTCAAATACTTGCCATCGTACAAACTGTTACCTAAATGCTCTCTTTTGTGACCGCCAACAATGGTCACATTCATTTCAGTGTCCAAATCAATGGCAGCAGGTAATGCACTCCCGGTACCTGAACGCAGAAAGATTTTTCCAGTTTCTGTTAAACCACTCGAAAAGTTTTCTTTAGGAACGCCAATGGCTAATTCGTTATGCTTATCACCATTTAAGTCACCAATCGCTACACTGGCTAACGTTGCCGCATCAATGCTTTTACGACTGACAATTGAATCAGCGGCGCTTAAATCAATGGCGCCCGTTCTGCGGACGGTGCTTCCATAGACCACATAAACTTTGTTGTTGTAATCATCTGCAATCGCCAGATCATCTACGCCATCGCCATTCAAATCGCCGTTAGCAATGCCTGAAACGTGCATTGAAGTGGGTTTTAGGGTGGCGTGTGCGGTGCTGGTGGTCATGTTTTTTCTGAAATCACTGCCGCCGTAGAAAATGTAAACCGTGTTGTTTGCATAATTGCCATTCTTTTGCGCAGCGATAATCAAGTCATCTTTTTTATCACCGTCAAAATCTGCGGCAGCCAAGACATCACCGACATATTCATTTTCAGTAGCACCAAAGATGCTTGCATCCGCGTTGTTTAGCGCATGACCTGCTGAATCAACGGACAGGCTGTGTAGCGTTTGAAAGGTTGCTCCGCCAAAGAACAGAGAAACTGCGCCGACATTTAACAGTCCGCGTGGGGAATCTTCTTCACGCGAAGCAACAGCCAAATCAGATTTTCCATCGGCATTAAAATCCCCTGCCACCATTGCATTACCAAACCGTGCATAATCGCTTACACCCGTAATGATGGTATCCCAGGTTGCTCTATTTTCAAGCTGTAATGTAGCGGCATTGACAGTTGCGCCTAAAGAAACTGCAATGCTTAATGCTAAAAGTTGACGTTTCATGAAATCTCCTTGTAAAGTGAGTTGCAAGCGCAAGTATAGTTCATTCTTCAATAAAATGACAAGAAATTTAAATCATCTTATGCCATTGTGTGTTATATGAACAGTGTAAATCAGTTGCACAAAAAGACCGAGTGACAGGTTTTTGAAACCTATCAAATCTTGATTATTGTTAAGTAGTGCAACTGAAATACTTTTCTATAGGTGACAGTGATAAAGGCTCAAGGATTAACTTCTGGTGGACAGGCATTCAGCGACAACATGATGTGTGCCACATCTTCTAATCTAGCATCTTTATAGGGGTTTTCCAGCATTTGTACAGCGTGCATGGCGGAGACGCCGCGTACTGGCTTTGCCATGTACCACATACACTTTTGCCTCTAAACTTTAGTCTTTATTTTCAGCACTATGCACTATCAAGGCGGCGATTGACAGCATTCATGCCCTACAAATCATTCAGCCCTGCTTTAAGCATAGGATAAAACGCCTGCACAATAGCCAGTTTTCAGTTTTAAGGTATAGAATACCTGCCCTTATCCATTGGCTGCTTGGCAGTCGCTCAATAAATTCAATAAAGTCATGGTATTAAAACCTATGTCGAAGTATCAAGCGGCACAGATTGAAGTTTTAAGCGGTCTCGACCCGGTGCGCAAGCGCCCTGGCATGTACACAGACACCACGCGCCCTAACCACTTGGCGCAAGAGGTGATTGACAACAGCGTAGACGAAGCCTTGGCGGGGTACGCTCACAACATTGAGGTCACGCTACACCAAGATAACTCAATTTCGGTGACAGACGACGGGCGCGGGATGCCGGTAGATTTGCATCCCGAAGAAGGCGTGAGCGGCGTGGAGTTGATCTTGACCCGCTTACACGCAGGGGCAAAATTTTCTGATAGCAGCTACAAATTTTCCGGCGGCTTGCACGGCGTCGGGATTTCCGTGGTCAACGCCCTCTCCACGCACCTTGAAGTGCAAGTCAAACGCGACGGACACATTTGGCAAATGCGCTTTGAAAATGGCAACAAAGTCTCCGAATTAGAGCAAGTGGGCACAGTGCCCAAACGCAGCACCGGCACTCGCGTGCGCTTTTATCCCGATCCGGTATTTTTCGACGCCCCGCAGTTTTACCTGCCTAAACTGGTACAAAGCCTACGCGCTAAAGCCGTGCTCTGCTCCGGCTTAAACATTCGCTTGCTGGATGAAAACAGCAACGAAACCTACGAATGGTGCTACCAAGACGGCTTAACCGGCTATTTGCAAAGCCATTTAAGCGACTGCGCCTATTTACCCGAAGCGCCCTTTGTCGGACATTTTGCCGGCACCACCGAAATGGCAGATTGGGCGCTGGTGTGGTTAGCCGAAGACAGCAGCGTGAGCGAGATAATTGGCGAAAGCTATGTCAATCTGATACCCACCGCGCAAGGCGGCACCCACGTCAACGGCTTGCGTAGCGGCTTGCTAGAAGCTATCCGCGAGTTCTGCGACTACCGCAACCTATTGCCACGCGGCGTAAAACTCGCCCCCGACGACGTATGGGCAAATTGCGCCTATGTGCTCTCGGTCAAAATGACCGAACCCCAGTTTTCTGGACAAACCAAAGAACGCCTCTCCTCGCGCTCCATCGCCAGCTTTGTCTCCGGCGTCGTGCGCGACGCCCTCAGCCTGTGGCTCAACCAGCACCCAGAAGGCGGCGAAAAAATCGCCGAAACCATCATCAACCGGGCGCAAAAACGCCTCAAAGCCGACAAAAAAGTCGTGCGCAAAAAAGCCACCTCAGGACCCGCCTTACCCGGCAAACTCGCCGACTGCACCTTACAAGATTTCACCCGCACCGAGCTGTTCCTCGTTGAAGGCGACTCCGCCGGCGGTTCAGCCAAACAAGCCCGCGACAAAACCTTTCAAGCCATCATGCCCTTGCGCGGCAAGATATTGAATACCTGGGAAGTTTCCCCCTCCGAAGTGCTCGCCTCGCAAGAAGTCCACGACATCGCCGTTGCCGTCGGCGTAGACCCCGGCAGCGAAGACCTCAAAGAACTACGCTACGGCAAAGTCTGCATCCTCGCCGACGCCGATTCCGACGGCGCCCACATCGCCACATTGCTCTGCGCACTCTTTGTCAAACATTTCCCCGCCCTGGTCAAAGCCGGACACATATTCGTCGCCATGCCGCCCCTGTACCGCATAGATGTAGGCAACGACCTGTACTACGCACTCAACGAAGAAGAACGCGAAGGCGTGCTCAATCGCATTGCCGCCGAGCGCAAAAAAGGCAAAATCAATGTGCAGCGATTCAAAGGCTTAGGCGAAATGAACCCAATGCAATTGCGGGAAACCACAATGAACCCAGACACCCGCCGCCTAGTGCAATTATTCATGGATGTCGAAGAAGACACCTGGCGCATCATGGATATGCTGCTGGCAAAAAAACGCGCCGCAGATCGCAAAAATTGGTTGGAAAACAAAGGCAACCTAGCCACTATCTAAATCGCTTGCTAAAGCTACTTTAGAGGAGAGCAACTACTGTGGTTTATTCAGCAGACTTTAGTAACCCGTAAGGCGGATAAGGCGCGTCTTTCTTGCGCTGCTTGTCCTGAGCTTAGCCATGTGCTGAGAGCCTCAAAGAACGCCGTAGGCGCTAAAATACGCGCTTTATGGTGGTTAAGATTCGCTTAAGTTTCACTTCTTATACTGTGCGGCAATTTCTTCTGCAATGG
>DYPD01000100.1 GCA_020720115.1 Thiomargarita sp.
TCCTTGATTTTTATTCATATTATATCACATTTTTTCTTAACTTAATGCCATTGAAGCTCCAGCGTGGGAATGCCTAGTGTGCCAGGCATGGCATACCCTCTAAGGGGTGAAAGTCCCCTACAGACCGAAGTGACCGGAACTGTCCGTCTAGGCAAGGGTGTCCACCGCGAGGTGGAATCTGAAGGAAGCCGATGACGACACTTCAGACGCGACGCACAGAAACCCGTAACCCGTAAGGCGGATAAGGCGCGTCTTTTCGTTTTCCGTCAGCACAATCACAGTCAGTTTTTGCCCGGAATAATAAGGCAATTTTGATAAAACCAGACTGTGGGAATCGTCTATAACCAGTTGGTGTTTCAGCATGGTAGCCTCTTTACGTCTTAATAAGGGGTAATAATTATTCAGTCATCTAACTTCAAAAAGGATAGCGTCCCCTTTATTCCAGGTTATTGGGTTCGTGCTCAGATGACACACCTGATACACTAAAGCTAATTCAAGCATTAGCAGCTTTTTTTCTGCTTGTGCTTTATCAACCGAATAATCATCTGCCCGCTTTAGCAGCCTTTTACTCATGAAAGATTTATTTTTTCCTGCCTCTCTTACCGCGCAAACGCCTTTTCATTTGCCACTCGATACGCTGGTTTGGATACTGGTTAGCCTGGGTTTGGCGGTTTTACCTCATACTTTGCACTTACCCATCTGGATTACGCTCTGGTTTGTGCTGCTGTTGCTGTGGCGCTATTTGATCAGCCGCCAGCATTGGCATTTGCCTGGAACTTGGCTGCGGATGGGGCTGGTGGTGTTGTTGCTGATGGGAGTGTTGCTCAGTTTTCGTAGCCTGACGATTGGGCGCGATGCGGGCGTGGCTTTGCTGGTTGGGCTGCTGGGCTTGAAGTTGTTGGAAATGCGCAGCTTGCGCGATGCTATGCTGCTGACTTTTCTTGGTTATTTTTTGATTATCACGAATTTTTTCTATTCGCAGTCTATTCCTACCGCTGTTTATCTGCTGTTGGTGATGCTCGTTACTACGGGTACGCTGATTAGCCTTAGTGATCTGAACGAGGCGCTGAAGCTCCCGCAGCGTTTGCGTTTAGCCAGTCAAATTCTCATGCAATCAGTGCCTTTAGCTTTGGTTTTGTTTGTGCTCTTTCCGCGTATTCCGGGTCCTTTGTGGGGGCTGCCAGAAGATGCTTATGGTAGTGCCACTACGGGCTTTAGCGAGGCGATGCGCCCTGGCAGTATCAGTGAGCTGAGTTTGTCTGATGCGGTGGCTTTTCGCGTGGCGTTTTTTTCTGCAGTGCCGCCCGCTGAACAACGCTATTGGCGCGGGCTGGTGCTGTGGCGTACTGACGGCGAAACCTGGACGCCGGGGCTGGAATTACCCGCCAGCGATGATTTGGCGGTGGAAGGCAAAGCGGTGGACTATGCCATTACCCTAGAGCCGCATAATCGCAAATGGCTGTTTGCGCTGGATTTGCCGGTCACGACGCCGACTGATTTACCTGGGTATTTAGAGCCGCGTTTACTGAGCGGGCGGCAAATTAAAACCGAACACAACATCAGTCAGCGGGTTAAATATCGGCTGCGTTCTTTTACGCACTACACAACCCGCGAACAAGACGAAGATAATCGCTATTTCGACCGCCTTATGCGCCAAGCTTTGAGTTTGCCTGAAGGCAAACATTTGCGTACCAAAGCATTGGCGCAAAGCTGGCAGCAAGAGAATCCCGACCCGCAAGCCTTGGTTCAACGGGCGCTGGCATTTTTCCATCAAGAAGCTTTTTATTACACGCTGTCGCCACCGCCATTAAACAATGACCCTATTGACGCATTTTTGTTTGACAGTCGGCGCGGTTTTTGTGAACACTACGCGGCTACTTTTGTCACCCTGATGCGGGCAGCGGGCGTACCGGCGCGTGTGGTGGTGGGCTATCAGGGCGGCAGCATGAATCCGCTGGGCGATTTCATGACCGTGCGCCAGCGCGACGCTCACGCCTGGGCTGAAGTTTGGTTGCAAGCGCATGGCTGGGTGCGCGTTGATCCGACTGCTGCGGTTGCACCTGAGCGCGTACAGCAAGGCTTAAATGCGACAGATGCGGGGCTAGATAATCCGCTGGGGCTGCAACTGGAGCAAAGTTCGCTGGCGCTCTATGCGTGGCGCTATTTGCGCAACACTTTAGACCTGATCAACAATGGCTGGAATCAATGGGTGTTGAACTACGGGCAAGCACAGCAATTGAATTTACTGGCTTGGTTAGGGCTAGAAGATTTCGGCTACCAAGCATTGGTAATCGCCTTGCTGGTGATGGTTGGCATTATTTTACTGTTTGTGGGATTATGGCTATTCTCTGTACGCCGTTTACAGCAGATCGATCCCTTGTTAGCGGTTTATTTAGCTTTTTGCCGTCAACTCGCAACATTGGGGGTGGAGCGCCGAGCGTATGAAGGAGCGCAAGACTTCGCCCAGCGTGCGGCGCTCGCCCTGCCGCGCTATGCCTCGCAGATTCACGGCATCAGCCATTTGTATATGCAGTTGCGTTATCGTCAAGCAGAGGGTGCGCAAGCAGTACAGCAGTTCAAACAAAGGGTACAGCAGTTTACAACACCAGCTTATGCCGCCTATTTACGCTTTCTGCTAGGCAGGAAAACCCCGCTCTAGCACAGCCTGTAGTCAGCACAAAGAATGCAACTATTTGACTCTTGAGGAGACTTAATTTATGTCCATAAAACATCCTGTTATCGCCATTACCGGGTCTTCCGGTGCTGGCACCACGACGGTTAAAAAAGCTTTTGAAGATATTTTCCGTCGTGGTCATATTTCTCCTGCGGTCATTGAAGGCGACAGCTTTCACCGTTACAACCGCAAAGAAATGAAAGACGCAGTGAATAAAGCCGAAGCCGAAAGACGTGATTTAAGTCACTTTGGTCCTGAAGCCAATTTGTTTAAGGAACTGGAAGACCTATTCAAAGAATATGGCGAAACCGGTCAAGGCAAACGCCGCTATTACTTACACAATGAAGACGAAGCCGAGCCTTATGGACAAGAACCAGGTACTTTTACCCCTTGGACAGACTTACCCGAAAACACTGATTTAATGTTTTATGAAGGCTTGCACGGCGGTGCGGTTGATCCTTCTATTGGCGTAGACGTTTCTCGTTATGTTGATTTGCTCGTGGGCGTTGTGCCTAGCGTCAACTTAGAATGGATTCAAAAAATTCATCGTGATGTGAAAGAACGTGGCTATTCTGCTGAAGCAGTGGTACATACCATTCTGCGCCGGATGCCCGATTATGTGAATTACATAGTGCCGCAATTCACCAATACCCACATCAACTTCCAGCGCGTTCCTTTAGTGGATACTTCTAATCCTTTTATCGCCCGCGACATCCCCAGCGCAGATGAAAGTATGGTGGTCATACGTTTCAACCGCTACCGCGATCAGGATTATCCTTACTTGTTATCCATGATTCACGACTCATTTATGTCGCGTCCTAATTCGTTAGTCGTACCTGGTGGCAAAATGGGTTTTGCTATGCAGATTATTTTCCGTCCTATCATCGCTCGCATGATGGAAGAACGCCGTAAGCTGCTGTAAGCTACTGATGGCGTAAAAATCCTCTGTAGTATGCTCCGGTAGTTCTTTATGGAACTACCGGGGTTTCTCCCCAGTCTTGCTATTCTCCTCCACTTTATCCCACTCTTGCAAAGTGCAAAACGCGCCCAATAGTTGTAGAGCTAAGACTTTAGCGCAATCAGCCTAAACTTGAATATGGCAACCCAAATGAATTATCTTGAATATCGCGCTACGCATAACATCAATATTTACCAACCTATTGAGAACACCCTAATATCGGTTCAATAGAACCGCCAGTGTAAACCCGCTTAAGCAGCAGAGCACATCCATGAATACTAACTCCCTGATAATGACTTCCACTAAGCCCTATCTCGTTCGTGCTTTTTACGACTGGATTGTAGACAATGGCGCAACGCCCTATTTATTGGCGGATGCCACGCAAGATGGCGTAGAGGTGCCGCGCCAATATGTCAATAACGGGCAGATTGTCTTAAACCTGTCCCCTGTTGCAATTCATGGCTTGCACATGGATAACGACTGGATCAGCTTCAATGCCCGTTTTGCCGGTACTGCGATGGATGTTTTTGTGCCACTTTCCGCCGTGTTAGCGATTTACGCCCGTGAAAATGGGCAGGGTATGGCGTTTCAAGCCGAACCCCAGGTTGCCGCACCCGATGGCAGTCACGAAGCAGACACCGCACCTGTTGCTCAAGCGCCGCAACCAGAAGCACCGCCACGTCCGCCGAAGGGCAAGCCCACGCTCACAGTGGTGAAATAAACCGAGCGCACTGGCTCACTCCGTGCATCCGCTGACGCTGCCTGTTTAATTTGAGCGCGGCTAACTTTTCCTGCCGCTCATCAGAACCCCGCGAGAGCCAGTCCCATGAGTGAAAAATTCCAGATTGCCATTATCGGCGCAGGTCCCGGCGGCTTAAGCGCCGCCACCCGCGCAGCCCAACAAGGGCTGTCACACGTTCTGTTGGAAGCCTCGGCGCAGCTTGCCAACACAGTTGCGCATTACCAAAAAGGCAAATGGGTGATGGATGAACCCGCCATTCTGCCCTTGCGTAGCCCCCTGCATTTTCAAGCGGATAGCCGCGAAAACCTGCTCTTGTTGTGGGAAGAATGCCTGCGCAATCACGCTGTCAACATTCGCTACCAGAGTCGCGTAACCGCCATCAGCGGCGAACGTGGCGCATTTTGCATTGCATTAGACACGGGTGAGTCAGTATTGGCGGATACTGTGGTGCTAGCGATTGGGATGCAGGGCAATTTGCGCCGCTTACCAGAAAAAATCTGTGCGCCAGACTTAGCCTTTGTGCAGTATCAACTGGATGATGCTGACGACTTCCAGGATGAAACCATTGTGGTCATAGGCGCGGGCGATGCCGCTATTGAAAACGCGCTGGCGTTGGCGGAACACAATCAAGTCGTGCTGGTAAATCGCCGCGATGAGTTTCCACGCGCCAAGCCTGCCAACAGCGTAGCTCTGCAAAAAGCTATTAAAAACGACAAGTTAGACTATTACGCCAGCACCATACCTGTGTCTGTGCAGGCGTTGAGCGAAGCGACTGACAAGGGAAAAGTCGGGGTGATTGAACTCAAAACCCCCGAAGGTCCCACCCATATCGCCTGCCACCGCATCATTGCGCGGCTGGGTGCAGTGCCGCCACGAGATTTTGTAGAAAGCTGCGGGGTAAAATTTCCCCACGCCGACGCTGATTCAGTACCCGCCCTGAGCAGCCAATACGAATCCAACGTGCCAGGGTTGTACATCATCGGCGCTTTAGCCGGTTATCCGCTGATTAAACAAGCGATTAACCAAGGCTTTGAAGTGGTTGAATTTATTCGTGGCAATGCCGTGCAGCCGGCTGACGAGCCTCTGCTGCACGACAAATTCCGCCACCTACCCGCCTTCCATTCGGTTCATGCCACCTTGGAAATGATCCAACTCAACATGCCCTTGCTGTCGGGTTTGACCAATCTACAATTGCGCCAATTCATCCTAGAAAGCGATGTGCGCTTGCCCGAACCTGGCGAAGTGATTTTCCGCTACAACGACTACACCAACAGCTTTTTTTCCATCATTTCCGGCGAAGTGCGTATCCCTATTGACCGCAAAGACCCCAATCGCATCATCACCTTGCGTCAAGGGCAATTTTTTGGCGAAATGGGCTTGATTTCTGGGCGGCGGCGCACCGCAACCGTCTATGCGGGTGCTGGGCAGCAATGTGTACTGATCGAAACCCCGCGCTTGACCATGCTCAAGCTCATCAACTCAGTCCCCGCTGTGCGGCGCATCATTGACGAAATTTTCATGCTGCGCACCATCCAATCCAGCATAGCGCCAGAAATTCCCGCTACTGACCTTGCCGCTGTCATCCACTCTGCCCGTATTGAGCAATACGCGCCCGGCGAAGCGATTTTCTCTGAAGGAGACGCGGGCGACTGCTTGCACCTGATTCGCAGCGGTTCAGTCACAGTCTCGCGCACCGTCGGCAACAGCGAGGTGATTTTGTCCTATGTCGCAGCCGGCAATTACGTCGGCGAAATGGCGCTCCTGAGCCGCACCCCGCGTTCTGGCACGGTGCGCGCTGCGGTTGCCACCGAAACCATCCGCCTAGAAGGCACCGCCTTCATGGCATTACTCAATCGCTCACCCACCTTGCGTCAGCGATTAGAAGCACGCTTCCAAAAAACCCTTGCTCGCCAAGCCAAAATGGAAAACCAGCCGCAAGCCGGCAACATGATTTCCTTCCTCGTCTCCCAAGGCTTAGGCGAAGCCACCGATGTACTGCTGATTGACGAATCTCTTTGTATTCACTGCAATAATTGCGAAAAAGCCTGCGCCGAAACGCACGGCGGCACTTCGCGCCTTGACCGCGAAGCAGGTCCCACCTTTGCGTCGGTACATGTGCCGACCTCCTGCCGCCACTGCGAACATCCGCACTGCATGAAAGACTGCCCGCCCGACGCGATTCACCGTGCGCCCAACGGCGAAGTCTACATTGCCGACAACTGCATCGGCTGCGGCAACTGCGAAAGCAATTGTCCCTATGGCGTGATTCAAATGGCGGGTAAAAGCCAGAAAAAACCTGGGCTGCTTGCCTGGTTACTGTTTGGCTTCGGCCCCGAACCGGGCAAATTCCGCCCGCTCAAAGAAGTTAAGGCGGATAAAAAAGCGGTCAAATGCGATATGTGCAAAGACCTAGATGGCAGCCCTTCCTGCGTAGATGCCTGTCCCACAGGCGCTGCCATCCGCGTAAGCCCCGAAAAATTCATGTCGCTGACGCGCATTAAATCCTAGGGGCTGTTAGCGATTAGGGCGATCAGTGAGTCCTAACCTGCTAAACGGGTTTTTACGCCTTCTAACATCTGCATTGCTTCGTCAGCAACCTGGTCAATGGCTGCATTGTGTGCCATACCCAAGACAGGTTTTGGGTCCATGAAAGTGACCATCACTTTATCCCCCTCCTGACGCACTATGACGTTACAAGGCAGCAAAGCGCCTGCTTCGCTGTCAGCGTCAATCACCCGTTTTGCCAACGGGGGCACGCACGCACCTAAAATGCGATAGCCCGGATAATCCACATCCATTTTGGCTTTTAAGATGCCAGACACATTGACGTCACTGACTACACCTAATTTTTCTGCCATCAGGCATTCTTTGACTTTAGCCACTGCGTCGTCGAAATCTGTGTAGCTCAGTTTGAGTTCTACAGAAAATGCGTACATAAAGACTCCTTGTGTATGTTTAAGGGAAAAATTGACGAGGCTGCGTTATTTCAACTTGCATACCAGAATATAAAGATTTGATTATGCAAGATAAAATGAAAACCTTGTGAGACTTAGCGCCAAAAATGGCAGAGGCTTGCGTAACCCGCCAGCCAGACTTGGCAAAACCCGCCAAACCAAACGGATTAGTCCGCCAAGTCTTCTAAGGCTTTTTTCAATTGCTTAATCGCTTGCGGTCCTTCCAGTTCAATGGCTCGCTGCACAATCCAATATTTATCCTGCTCTCCGCTCATAGTGCTCTGCAAGCAAGTGCCAAAATGGCGCAAAAAATCCATTTTGGCTTCTCCGCCAGCAAAGCTAAGTTCAGCATATTCATCCGCCCGCTGATTCAACAGACTGACCAAAGGCTGCACATAGTCACCAACGCCTAGCAGTTCAGTTTTGTTCTCGGCAAAAGTGCGCACTAGATTTTTCGCTATGGCGAGAATAAAGGCTTGGCGATCCGCATCGTCCATTTTATCTGCGTGTGACAGCCGATCCGTGACTTGTAGCAAAAAGGCTAAAAATTCACTCATCACTTGCAAACGGTGATCATTGCTGTAAGTGATAAAACCAGCGTTTTCTAATTCCAGCAATGCTTGCATTCCTATGCGCCAGATAATGAAGGCAACCGCAGAGGCAACTTCTTGTTGTGAACGGGGTTTGTCCTTGTGCCAGCGGGTTCTCATGCGTAATGCCATCGGTTTTTTCCTCGGTTTAATGCGTTAAAAGTAGCAGCTAAAATAAGGGCTTATACACCCGCAAAAAAGCTGTTTAGAGAGAAAAATCGTCCCACTGATTACGCGCGCAGCACCAAACATCCACACGCTGCGCCCCTGCGTTGAGACACATGCGAGCCAGTTCATTGACAGTAGCACCAGTGGTCACCACATCATCAAGCAATACCAGGTGGCGGCAATGTGCGGGCAACTGATCCACCGCAAAAGCATTGCGTACATTGATTTTGCGTTCTGCTGCTGACAACTGTGCTTGTTTGCGCTTGTGACGCACGCAACGCGACAGATGTCGCTCTAACGGAATGCCGCACATGCGGCTTACCACCTTGCCCAATTCCACCGCCTGATTAAAGCCTCGTGCCCGCAAATCACGCGGGTGTAGCGGCACGGGCAGCAATAAATCTGGGCGTGGGTGCTGACGAAAATGCGCTGCCATCACAGTGCTTAAATAATGGAGCACAGTTAAATTCTCCTGGTATTTCGCCGCATGAATCAGCTTATCCACCGGATAAGCATAGGCTAATGCCGCCTGCACCGAAGTAAAATGCGGCTTCTCGCGCAGACACTGAGCACAGATCATCACTTCCTTTGGCAGTACACAAGCGCACACAGAACAGACATGTCGCTGACGGGGTAAATCTTCTTGACAAGCCCGACAGAGCAGATCAGTGCAGGCATCTCCGCATAAAAAGCAGCTTTGCGGCAACAATGCTTGAAGCAAATTCATCAAACCGCCTTGGCTTGGATCAGCCGCTCAGTTGGATATACGGTGTTAAATTTGGGCATCAAGGGTTGATTTTAGAATATTAGAAATTTATAATATTCTTTATCAAATTAAGATGACGTTGCCACCATATCCTAATTTTTACCCTGGCTGTGCGTCGCTACAAAATAATAAGCTCATTGTTGGGCTATTTAGTTACCAACCTCAAAACAGCGCAAACATAAAACTCGGCTTTCTTTATACATTAGACACGTTTCTTAAAGGGCTAATGTAAAGCAAAGTTGTAACTCAGTTATCTCGCTGCTTTGAAAGTATGAACACACGCTCAGTCCGGTTCTTTAAAAAAGGGCTGCTCCACGCCCAACCGGTCGAGTCAACAGAATCCCTGGCCTTTTGTTTTATCTTAACCTTTTAGGAGCATCCTGATGAAAAACTCTCTATTAACTATCGCGGTTTCTTTAACCTTAGTCGCCCCCCTTGCACCCGCAGCGGACGGTTCTTGTGAACATAATTTCACTGATCGCCAGCAAGCAATGCAAGCACGTTTTGCTGCACGTCAAGCAGAAATGGAAAAAATGCGTGCTGGTTATCAACAGCCATTCCCTTTTTCTCCTTACCTACAAGCCCCCGTTGCACAGCCTTTTCCAGCTTGGAGCAATAATGAAGCTGCTATGAAAGCGCAACAAGCACAATTCCAAGCCATGCGTGAACGCCAAGAAGCCCACTTGAAACAAATGCAGCAGCAAATGGCGCAAGCAAAACCCTGGATGCCTTCAATGGCTGAAGCGCAAAAACAACAACAGGCGCATCTTGATCAACTGCGTGCGCAACAAGACAAACAAGTGAAAGCCTTACGCGCACAAAATGCTCAAAGACAAGCAGCACGTCCTCAGCCACCCGTTGCACCGACTCGTGAAGCGCAAAAAGCTTTGGTGGATAACCTGCGTCAACAACAGATGCAGCAAATACAAGCTTTTGAAAACCAAATGAAACAGATGACGCCAGGCTTGTACCCAGCAAATGCCGTGAATCCCGAAGCACTGCGCAACCAAACCCCAGAGCAGCGCCAAGCTTATTTCAAAGACTTAGCAGTAAAACAACAAGCCCAAGCGCAGCAAGCCGAGTTTGCCAAACAGCAGGCTTACATAAACAGCCAGCGCGGACAGTTTGAGCAATTTTCACCTGTAACACAGATGCCCTATTATCAAGCATTCCAGGCAGAAGCAAACAAACGTCGTGCGCAAGCAGAACAACGCCATCAGGCGGCTGAAAAAAGCCGCAAAGAACGCGAAGCCTGCGCTAAGCCAGTTAAATAAGCCGCCTCTATTTGATTAAAAAATAAGGGTTTTAGTGCTTTTTATCAGTACGCCAAGCAGTAAAATCCGCGATTCTGGTTAATACCAGAAAGCCGTTCGCCCCTTCTTCAAAACAAGGCTACGCGGGCGGCTTTTTTTCGTTATAATCCCCGCTCGACAGCAAACGCTTATTGTTTCGGCGGTTTGTTTCTCACTCGTGTTTTGCACAAACATCGCCAAATCAGTAGAGCGAATGTGCATAGCCTAAAGTTCTCATTCGTAAAACCCAAGCATAAGAGGATGTCTATGAAAATCTATGTGTTACCTCTGTTATTATCCGCCAGCTTCAGCGCCCCCTTGTTCGCTACCGATGCTCAACCGCCTGCCCCTCCTGTTGCACCAGAGGCTGCCGCTACCGCACCTGCTGCGCCTGCTGCCGCTGCTCCTGCTCCCGTAGCGGCACAAGCTGCTACGCCACAGGCGCCACCCGTAGCGCCTGATAACAGCTTTGACAGTCTGCAAAAAGCCCGTGCTGTACACATGCAAGCAATGCACGAGCGTATGGCAAAAATTTGGGCAACCCAAGATATTAATGAACGTCAAAAACTTTTAGAAGAACAGCAACAAGCAGCGCAAGAATTTCGGCAAAAAATGCAAGAAATGATGCAAGATATGACGCCTAATTGGGGTGCGCAAGCGCCTGGTCCCGGCTATGCACCTGGCTATGGTCGCGGTTGGGGTCCTGGTATGCCACCAGGTATGGCTCCAGGCGGCATGAATGGCGGCGAACCTGGCTGGCGCGGTCCTGGCAAACGACACAGCGAAAGCTGCCCACACCGTGCAGAAATTGAACAGCGCCTTGATGCTATTGAAGCTACGCTGAAAAAACTTGCAGAAAAACCTTAATTTTCTGATGTTTCGCATCTAACACAAGACAGTGCCGCGTTTGGCGGTGCTGTCTTGTAGACACCTCTATGCTGACCTCCTACGTTAAAAAAATCCTCCAAGCCCGTGTGTACGACGTGGCAGAAGAAACCCCGCTGGATGTTGCGACCAACCTTTCGCGTCGCCTCAGCAACCACATCTTAATTAAACGCGAAGACCTACAACCGGTGTTCTCCTTCAAAATTCGCGGTGCGTACAACAAAATGGCGAACCTACCGCCCGCCCAACTAGAACGCGGCGTGGTAGCCGCTTCTGCCGGCAACCACGCACAAGGTGTCGCCTTATCCGCCAGTCAACTGGGCATTCGCGCACAAATCGTCATGCCCAAAACCACCCCCGACATCAAAATCAACGCGGTGCGCAACTGGGGTGCGGAAGTCATCCTACACGGCAACTCCTACGACGATGCCAGCGTATTTGCGAAAAACCTAGCCGCACAACAAGACCTCGCCTTCATCCCCCCCTATGACGACGCCGAGGTCATTGCGGGACAAGGCACGATTGGCATGGAAATCCTCCACCAACACAGCCGCGACATCCACGCCATCTTCGTCCCTGTTGGCGGTGGCGGCTTAATTGCCGGGATTGCCGCCTACGTCAAATACGTCAAACCCAACATCAAAATCATCGGCGTAGAACCTGACGACGCGGGCTGCCTATACGCCGCCCTACAAGCGGGCGAGCGCGTGGTACTAGACCAAGTAGGCTTATTCGCCGACGGCGTAGCGGTCAAACAAGTCGGACTTGCGCCATTTGAAATCGCCAAAGACTATGTAGACGAAGTAATCCTCGTCAGCACCGACGAAATTTGCGCCGCCATCAAAGACATGTTCGATGCCACCCGCGTCATCACCGAACCCGCAGGTGCCTTAGCCTTGGCGGGCTTAAAACGCTACGTCGAGCGCGAACAGATCAGCGGACAAACACTCGTCACCATTGCCAGCGGCGCGAACATGAACTTCGACCGCCTACAACACATCGCCGAGCGCACCGAAATTGGCGAAAAACGCGAAGCACTCATGGCAGTGACCATCCCCGAAGAACCTGGCAGCTTCCGCCAGTTTTGCCACCTACTCGGCGCACGCAACATCACTGAGTTCAATTACCGCTACGCCGACGACCGAGATGCCCATGTCTTTGTCGGTATTCGCCTAGGCGATAAAGCAGATGAAAAAGAAAAACTCATTCAACGTTTACAAGAAAAAAACTATCCAGTGATTGATTTAACCGACAATGAAATCGCTAAAATTCATGTGCGCCATATGGTCGGTGGACACGGACAATGCGTATTAAATGAACGCATTTTCCGCGTAGAATTTCCCGAACGCCCTGGCGCTTTGCTACGTTTCTTAACCGCACTGGGCACTCGCTGGAACATTAGCCTATTTCATTACCGCAATCATGGCGCAGATTATGGGCGCGTCTTAATGGGTGTGCAGGTCTCAGAGGCAGAATTAAACGACTTTCAACAGATGATGAACGAAGTCGGCTATGCTTATTGGTCAGAACAAAAAAATCCGGTTTATCAAATGTTTTTGAATTAGGCTAAATCCATGTTAGCACGCAAACTTATCAGTTTTGATTGGGCAATAAAAAAAATCCTGCGTAGCAAAGCAAATTTTAGCATTCTCGAAGGTTTCTTATCGGAGTTGTTATTTACCGAAATCCAGATTATTGAAATCCTCGAAAGCGAAAGTAATCAAGCGGTGCGTGAAGATAAATTTAACCGTGTTGACATCAAAGTTAAAAACCAAGAAGGACAAATTCTCATCATTGAAGTGCAATTTTCGCGTGAACTGGATTATCTGCAAAGAATTTTATACGCCAGTTCTAAGGTGATCATGGAACATCTTCCACAAGGCGTTTCTTATAGCGAAGTGAGCAAAGTCATTTCTGTAAATATTCTGCATTTTGATTATTTTGATTTAGGTAAAGGCGATGATTACATTTATCACGGCAGCACCCGCTTTATTGGTACGCATAACCAACACGAACTCGAATTAAGCCAGGAACAAAAGCGCCTATATAGCGCACAAAAAATTGCCGACTTATATCCAGAATACTATTTAATTGAACTGCGCAACTTTAATAACATTGCTCAAGATACTTTAGATGAGTGGATTTATTTCTTAAAGAATGAAAAAATCGAGGAAAGCTTTACCGCCAAAGGCTTAAAACAAGCCAAAGAAGCCTTGGATGTATTAAAAATGACACCACAAGAGCGCCTAGCCTATGAGCGCCATCAAGAAGACCTGCATTATCAAGCCAGAATGTATCAATCAACCTATGTGATTGGCAAACTTGAAGGCGAACTAGAAGGCTGGAAAAAAGGCAAAGCGGCGGGTAGAGAAGAAGGTATTCATATCGGCGAACAAATAGGTTCAAGAAAAAATATAGTAGGATTACTCAATAATTATATTTTTATAATTATTAAGCATATGATTTTATATATCTTTTATTTTAAAGATTCAGTAATCCGACTATAGTTTAGACATTGCGCAAAAAATGAAACAAGCGGGTATAGCGTCTGAACACATTATTGCACTGACAGGCATTAGTTTAACTGACCTAGAAACACTGTAATTATCTATTTGCAAAGCTTAAGCACATTTAGGAGTTTTTATGGAAACACGTCATATTGCAGTCGTTGGTTTGGGGTACGTCGGCTTGCCGGTCGCAGTCGCCTTTGCTAAACAAGGCAACAAAGTGGTAGGTTTTGATAAAGACCCGCAGCGCATTTTGGAATTGCAACGCGGACATGACCGCACAGGCGAGCTTAGCGTTGCTGATTTGCAGGGCGTGCAGTGGCTGCTGACCGCTCATGAAGAAGACATGAGCGAGGCAGATTTTTACATCATCGCCGTGCCTACGCCGGTGGATGAGAACAAAAATCCAGATTTGCGCCCGGTGCTGAAAGCCTCTAAAAGCGTTGGTAACCAGCTTAAAGCAGGCGATATTGTGGTGTACGAATCCACCGTTTATCCAGGCGCGACCGAGGAAATGTGTGTGCCTGTGTTAGAGCGTCAATCTCGGCTACGTTGTGGCAAAGATTTCAGTGTCGGTTATTCCCCTGAGCGCATCAATCCGGGCGACAAACAACATGCGTTTCATAACACCCTCAAAATCGTTTCCGGTTTGGATGCAGAAACCCTTGATATTATCGCGCAAGTCTATGAATCTGTTGTAGAAGCGGGCGTGTATCGCGCTTCCAGCATTCAGGTTGCCGAAGCCGCAAAAGTCATTGAAAACACCCAGCGCGACGTAAACATTTCTATTATCAATGAGTTGTCAATGATTTTTGACCGCTTAGGAATTGATACCCGCGAAGTGCTAGAAGCAGCGGGCACTAAATGGAATTTCCTTAAATTCACGCCCGGCCTGGTGGGCGGACATTGCATTGGTGTTGACCCTTACTATTTGATTAATAAGGCGCAACAGGTTGGTTATGAAGCTCAAGTCATCCCAGCCGCACGGCGCATAAACGATGGCATGGGTGAATTTATTGCGCGGCGTGTGATGGATTTATTGGTCACAGCGGGCTATCTGTTAGCGGAAAGCACTGTCACTATCCTTGGACTTGCGTTCAAAGAAAATGTGCCTGATTTGCGCAACACCCGCGTGGGCAACATTGCACATTTCCTGCAAGATCAAGGCATTCGCGTACAGGTGCATGATCCTCTGGCAGATAAAGATGAGGCGCAAACCGAACTTAACATTGGCTTGCGTCCGTTAGACAAACTGCGCCCGGCGCAATGCGTGGTGCTGGCGGTAGCGCATCGTGACTATGTGCAAAAAGGCTGGGCTTTTGTGCGTAGTTTGCTAGATGAGCGCGGCGGCGTAGTGCTGGACATCAAAGGCATATTGCCGCGTGATCAAGTGCCAGAAAACCTGTTGTTGTGGCGTTTATAAAGAACACAAAAAGGAAAGTATGCTTGCCTGGCAATGCTTTCCTCAGCGCACCATTTCCCTTTAGCCACCTGTTGCCTATATA
>DYPD01000101.1 GCA_020720115.1 Thiomargarita sp.
AATCATATGCTTAATAATTATAAAAATATAATTATTGAGTAATCCTACTATAACACGGAAACGGAGCCAACTCCATGAACCCAGATAAAAAATCCATTCCCTCAGTATCGGTCAACTACGCTCGCACCGGACGCGCTACGCAGGCTAACGAATTGGGCATGAGACCCATGCAGGAACGCGCTTATGAGCGGCGCGGCGAGCAGTATTTGTTGATTAAGTCGCCGCCGGCATCGGGCAAGAGTCGGGCGTTGATGTTTATTGCTTTGGATAAATTGCATCATCAGGGTTTGCAACAGGCGATTATTTTAGTGCCAGAGAAAACCATTGGCGCGAGTTTTCAGGATGAACCGTTGCGCGATTTCGGCTTTTGGGCGGATTGGCATGTAAAACCTCAGTGGAATTTGTGCAATGCGCCAGGCGCGGAGAATGGCGGTAAGGTCAAGTCGGTGGGGGCGTTTTTGGCGAGTGCAGACAGGCTGTTGGTGTGTACTCATGCGACCTTTCGTTTTGCAGTGGATCAGTACGGTGTGGCGGCTTTTGATCATCGTTTGTTGGCGGTGGATGAGTTTCATCATGTTTCGGCAAATCCCGACAATAAGCTGGGCTTGCATTTGGGTGAGTTTATCGCCCGCGATAAGGTGCATATCGTGGCAATGACGGGTTCTTATTTTCGCGGCGATGCGGAGGCGGTGTTGTCGCCATTGGATGAGGCGAAATTTGATACTGTGACTTATACCTATTACGAACAACTGAACGGCTATCAATACTTGAAGCAATTGGACATTGCTTATTTTTTCTATTCTGGTGCTTATACCGAGGATTTGCTGAAAGTGTTGGATACCAGGCAAAAAACCATACTGCATATTCCCAATGTCAATTCACGCGAAAGCACTAAGGATAAAATCCGCGAAGTCGAGCATATCATTGAAGCCTTGGGCGAATGGCAAGGGCTTGATGCGGCAACCGGGTTTCAGTTAGTTAAAACAGCGGACGGGCGCACTCTGCGCATCGCGGATTTGGTGGAAGATGAGCCAAGCAAACGGGAGCGGGTCGCTTGCGCACTGAAAGACCCGACGCATAAAAATAACCGTGACTATGTGGACATCATCATCGCGCTGGGCATGGCAAAAGAAGGCTTTGATTGGATTTGGTGCGAACATGCGCTGACGGTGGGGTATCGCGCCAGTTTGACGGAGATTGTGCAAATCATTGGTCGCGCCACCCGCGACGCGCCGGGTAAAACCCGCGCCTGTTTTACCAATCTGATTGCGGAGCCTGATGCCAGTGAGCAGGTGGTGGTGGAGGCGGTGAATGATACGCTAAAAGCCATCGCTGCGAGTTTGTTGATGGAACAGGTGTTAGCGCCGCGTTTTGAGTTTAAGCCAAAACATCCAGACAATCAGCCTACACCTGGATTTGATTATGGCGCGGGCGGTTATGACCCAGCGAAGTGTAATCTTGGCGTGAATGAGGAAACTGGCTCTTATCAAATTGAAATCAAGGGGTTGGTGCAACCCAAAAGTGCTGAGGCAACGCGCATTTGTCAGGAAGATTTGAACGAGGTGATCGCCGGTTTTGTGCAGGATAAAATCAGTTTGGAGCGCGGTTTGTTTGATGACAATTTGATACCAGAAGAACTGACGCAGGTGCGCATGGGTAAGATTATCAAGGAGCGTTATCCCGCTTTGGACGCGCAAGATCAGGAGGCAGTGCGCCAACATGCCATCGCCGCGCTGAATTTCGTGCAGCAGGCAAAACAGGCGGAGACTGAACTTGCAGCGGCTAAAACGGCTGAGGACGGTAATCAGAGTGACAGTCACGCAGCGTCGGCGAATACCGCGCTGCTTGACGGGGTGCGCAAGTTTGCGATGGATGTGCGGGAATTGGATATTGACTTGATTGATCGAGTAAATCCGTTCAGCGCGGCGTATGCGATTCTTGCCAAAACCATGAATGAGGAAAGTCTGCGCCAGGTGCAGGCGGTGATTTCTGCCAAGCGCACGCCCTTGACCCCGGAAGAAGCCAGAGATTTTGCGGTACGCGCGCGGGATTTCAAACGGCAACGCGGGCGGGTGCCGTTGGCAACGTCTCCAGACCCCTGGGAACGGCTTATGGCGCAAGGTGCGGCGGCGTTTATGCGGTTTAAGAGTGAGGGACGTTATGGCGGAGATTGATCTTGATGAACTGGCTGATGAATTGGCGGAATTTGCGCCACCTGAGAAAAAAGACGGCTTGTCTGCCAAAGAAGAGCGGATTATCGCTGGTTTTGAGGATATTCAGCACTTTATCGAGCAACACGGGCATTTGCCCAGACAGGGCGAAGCGCGGGATATTTTCGAGCGGTTGTACGCGGTGCGGCTGGATCGGTTGCGTGAATTGGCAGAATGCCGTGCTTTGTTGGCATCTTACGATCACCAGGGTTTGCTAAAGGGTACGCTGGAACAGGCTGACGCACAGGATGCGCCAGATGATGAGGAATTGTTGGCAGAACTGGCAGACATTGCGGGCGAAAACAGCATTACCCAGTTGCGTCATGTGCGAGCCAGCGCAGAAAAACGTGCCGCTGCTGAAGAAATCGCCAATCGTGAGCCGTGTAAAAACTTCGCGCAGTTCAAGCCCTTGTTTGAGCAAGTTCAGCGCGAGTTAAAAGCGGGAGTGCGCAAGACGCTGATTTTTGAGAAAGATGCCAGTATCGCGCAAGGCAATTTTTTTATTCTTGGTGGGCAGATGGTGTATGTAGCACAAGTGGGCGAGACATTTAAGGCTACGAATGGCGGTACCGATGCCAGATTGCGCGTCATCTATGCCAATGGCACGGAAAGCAATTTGCTGCTCAGGTCATTGCAACGGGCGTTATACAGAGACGAGGCAGGGCGGCGTTTGACTGAATCAGATGCGGGCCCGTTATTTAGCCAAACACGGAAACCGGGCGACATCGAAAGCGGCACGATTTATGTGCTACGCAGTCTGTCTGAGCATCCCTTTGTCGCGCAACACCGCGAATTGATTCACAAAATCGGCGTAACGGGCGGCAAAGTGGAAACCCGCATCGCCAATGCCGAACATGAGGCGACCTATCTGTTGGCGCAAGTCGAAATCGTCGCTACTTATCAACTGGTAGGTATTCACCGCGTTAAACTGGAAAACCTGTTGCACCGCATTTTCGCGCCCGCACAACTTGAGCTGACGATTCAAGATCGCTTCGGTCATCCAGTGCAGCCGAAAGAATGGTTTTTAGTGCCATTGGCGGTAATTGACGAGGCGATCCAGCGGATTCTCAACGGGGCGATTACCGATGTGGTTTATAATCCTGAGACGGCGCGGTTGGTTGAATCCAGATAGCCCGCAATCCGTAGAGCGCGGTAGAATGGGTAGAGCGATAGCAAAACCCATCATGCTTGCGCAAACAACACTTGAATGTGTTCTCCACCTTGCCCTTTATTCATGCCGAGTTTCATTAGGAAACCCCCTTTTATGACTGCACAAATTCTCGATGGTAAAACCCTGGCGGCTGAGCTTAAAACACAGATTAAACAACAGGTTGATGAACGTCTACAGGCTGGCTTAGTGCGTCCTGGCTTAGCTGTGGTGCTGGTGGGCGAAAATCCCGCCTCGCAGGTTTATGTGCGCAACAAGCGCCAAGCCTGTGAAGACGCGGGTATTTTATCCCAAGCCTATGCTTTACCAGCCGATACCAGCCAAGCGGCGCTACTGGAACTGATTGACACCCTCAACCAAGATAGCAGCATTCACGGGATTTTGGTGCAATTGCCGCTCCCCGCCCAGATTGACGCTGATGCCGTCATCGAGCGCATCGCTCCGCAGAAAGACGTAGATGGTTTCCATCCCTACAACATCGGGCGCTTGGCACTGCGAATGCCCTTGTTGCGTCCCTGCACGCCCAAAGGTGTCATGACTTTGCTGCACAAAACCGGACAAGACTTAAATGGGCTGGATGCGGTGATTATCGGACAATCCAACATAGTTGGACGCCCGATGGCGTTAGAATTATTGATGGCGCGTTGCACCATCACCGTCTGCCATAGCCGCACCAAAGCCTTAGCAGACAAGGTGCGACAAGCAGATATTTTAGTTGCCGCCGTCGGACTCCCAGAATTTGTGCCTGGTGAGTGGATTAAACCTGGGGCGCTGGTCATTGACGTGGGCATTAACCGCCTAGACTCCGGCAAGCTAGTCGGCGACGTGAATTTCGCCCAGGCACAAGCCAATGCCGGTTGGATTACGCCCGTACCCGGCGGCGTCGGTCCCATGACAGTGGCAAGCTTGCTAGAAAACACCCTGCAAGCGGCGAATCTGACCAGCTAAAAAACTAGCAAGTTCCAATCGCTTGGGTTTAACACAAAATCATCCATAACAAGGCATTATGACAAGGCAAATCCCGATTGTGCAGGCACAACAGCTACGCAAATCCTTTGGTTCGCTGGAGGTAGTGAAAGGCATTGATTTCCAGGTCATGCCTGGGCAATGCTTTGGTATTCTCGGTCCTAACGGGGCGGGTAAAACCACTACATTACGCATGTTACTGGGGTTATCACCGATCAGCAGCGGCAGCTTAAAGCTCTTTGGTTTGCCCATGTCACACGCTGGGCGGCAAATTCGAGCGCGCATCGGCGTAGTGCCGCAAATGGACACGCTTGATCCGGATTTTAGCGTGGAACAAAACCTTACGGTCTTCGCCAACTATTTTGGTTTATCGCCACAGCAAAAACGTGAGCGCATCCCGCAACTGCTGAAATTTGCTGAATTAGAAGAAAAAGCCAAAGTGCGCATTGATAAGCTCTCCGGCGGCATGAAACGTCGCCTCACCATCGCCCGTGCGCTGCTTAACGATCCAGAGCTGGTGCTGTTGGATGAACCCACCACCGGCTTAGACCCACAGGTACGCCACCTCATTTGGGCACGCTTGCGCACCCTGTTAAGCCAGGGCAAAACGCTTTTATTAACCACGCATTACATGGAAGAAGCCGAGCGCCTTTGTGACGAAATCATCATCATGGAACAGGGCAGTATTGTTGCTCAAGGTTCACCTAAGGCGCTGATTCAATCGCACGCCACTGCCGAAGTCTTTGAAATTCGCGGCGAAGCGTTGGAAGAAGTACAACAAGCACTGCGCCAATGCAGCGATTGCCGTGTGGAAGTCTTAGGCGGCGATTTGCTCTATTGCTATAGCACCCAAGCTAAAGAAATTTTGCAAGTTTTGGAAAATTACCAACAGTTAAATTTCATGCACAGACGCGGCAATCTCGAAGACGTGTTCTTGAAACTCACCGGACGGGATTTGCGCGAATGACAGCAGCTCAACCCAGCGCCTACTGGCTCTGGTCAGTGCCACTGATCAGCCTGTTGCTGGCATTTTGCCTGTGGTGGTTTGATGCCAATGTCAGCGTTTTTCTCGCGCTCAACCACCTCAGCCAATTCACCGGCGAACTGCTCTGGGCAAACCTCACCATTTTCGGCGATGGCTTAGTCGCGCTGGTGCTCAGCCTCGCTTTTGCCGGACGCCGCCCGCGCCTGATTTGGATAGTGGCGCTGAGCGGCTTAGTCGTCACCCTGTTCATCCACAGCCTCAAGCCCCTGTTTGACAGCCTACGTCCGCCTGGGGTTTTGCCGCACGAGCTATTCACCCTCATAGGACCCGCCTACACCAGCGCCAGTTTTCCTTCCGGGCACACCGCCACCATTTTTGCCCTGACGGGCGCGATTTTACTGGCATTTTCCGTCACCGAACGCCGCCGCCAAGCCACTGCCTGGCTTTGTTTTGCGCTGTTGGTGGGCTTATCGCGCATCCTCGCCGGCGTACACTGGCCCCTAGATGTTGCGGTTGGGGCGGCGCTGGGTTGGTTAGCCGCAGTCATCGGCTGGTGGCTGGCAGAACACTGGCACTGGGGCGAAAGCCGCAACGGACAAATCTGGCTCAATAGCATTCTCGTCTTATGTGCGCTGGCATTGCTGATTTTGCACAACACCCACTATCCGCAAGCCTATTGGCTGCAAAAACTGTTAGCACTCGCCTGTTTAGGCGGGGCGCTGTGGTTACCTTGGCAGCGGCTTAACGCCTGTTTTCAGCCGCAACAGCGCAAAATCAGCCTTCGAGATGGCAAAATCCCCACCTTGCGCATGATGTGCTGTTTACGTCGAAGTTTTGCTAAAACCTAAGCCAAGATGCGTTTTTGCAGACAACCGTCACCACTTATAACGTAAAAAGCACCAGTTGTTGACGCAATACTTGTCATCCAATTCAGATAGACTAACTTACGCACAGCACTGCTATTTTTACCCAAACTTTCTGCAAAAATCTGCGCCCAGAGATTTGCAGAATTAATTTTTCTAAACCCCCATCCTCCAGGAGGAAAGTTATGCAACCCCATTGGTGGCACAGACTCAACCAGAGTCGCGCTTGTATTCTATTATTGGTAGGAAGTTGGTTGCCCAACGCTTCAGCCGCATTAATTGAAAACGGTAACTTTGAAAGCCCTTCTTTAACGCAAAATTGGTTTGTATTTGGTGGCAATGGCAGCTTGTCATTAAACACCACAGAAAAGCACACCGGCAATGCCAGTGCTTTAATTGAAAAACGCGCACAAAGCTTTGTTGGACCCGGACAAGACCTTAAAGGAAAATTACAGGAAGGAGTCGGAGTCACCTATACACTGTCGGCTTGGGTGAAACCCAAAAACCCGCCGCAGAAATTAGAACGCTTCAAACTCGGCATTAAACTAGAAGACACTAAAGGCTCACAGTTTATTGAAATAGATGTAGCCCCCTTACAAGCACACCTGTGGACCAAGCTCTCAGGACCTTTCACCTTAAAACCGAACGGCAGCTTAAAAAGCTTAACCCTCTATGTATTTAATGAAGATGCCAAAACAGATTTTTATGTAGATGATGTCGAAATCACCTCACCCGTTGCTTATACCCCCACCCCCGCCGGCGCTAAAGATTTTATCCGTGCTAAAGGACGAGATTTAGTTGTAGGCGCCAATGATAAAGTGGTGCGTTTAATGGGCACCAACTTCATTGCCTATGATGACGATGATTCACAACCCGCCGATAAAATCTTTCGCTCCAAAAATTATGATGAAATTGATTATAAACGTGTCTCAGAAATGGGCATGAATGTCGTGCGCTTAGCTATGACTTACAAAGTATTTGAAGAAAATACTGCGCCAGGCGTATACAAACAAGAAGGCTGGGATTGGTTAGAAAAAAACATCGTGTGGGCACGCAAATACGGCGTGTATTTAATTCTCGATATGCACGTTCCACCCGGAGGTTACCAAAGCTGGGGGTATAGTGGACCTTTTTGGGGAACTAACGCACAATATCGCACCCGTTTGAATAACCTATGGAAAGCCATTGCACAACGCTACAAAAACGAACCCTTTATTGCTGGGTATGATTTAATTAATGAACCCGCACCCAATAACAACCAGCAATGGATAACCTACGCACAAGAATTGACTGATGTCATTCGTAGCGTAGATAAAAACCATTTACTCATTGTCGAGGAAGCCTTTACTGATGGCAGTGAGCACTTTATATTGAAAGATCAAAATATCCTATACGATTTTCATCTGTATGAATCTTGGGAATTTTCTAATCAGTTCATCTATACCAAAGGACGTGGCTATGGTGGACGCTATCCTGATCCAGAGGTCTCAGTATTTCCCTGGGACATGAAAGACGCAGACCTGGTTTTGAATACAGCCATGCCAACAGGCAACAGCGATTGGACTTATTATGAAGGAAAACTGCATAAAATCACCGATGCCAATGTATTTGGAGCAACGCCGGCTTTTGTTTCTAAAGACAATAGTGGCAAAGTGTATTTTGATGATTTTGTAGTGAAAGAATATGATCCCAATGGACAGTTAGTAAATACCCTCGTTCACGCCCAAGTAGATAAGAAACCCAGCGATTGGTATTTCTTAAATAGCATTGATCCCCTGTTATCCTACGCAGAAGAATGGACTGCTAAGAAAGTGGGAACTGGCAATGGCACAAAAGCCATTGAAAAAACCGGGCGTATAGGAACTGGCGCTATTTCTATTAGTAAAGCCACTGGCACTTATACAGTGCAAAATGTCAAAATGACCCTACCTGTTAAAGTCGGCTATTCTTATCAAATCAGCGGGTGGATAAAAGGTGAAAATGTGAAAGGTTCAGCAATGCTGGGTTTGCATTTCAAACAATTCCAAGCTGGCGATAAACGTCAACCTTTTACCAAGGAATATCTGGAAAACGTCCTCCTGGCAAATGGCATGGACTATTACATAAAGAACAACGTGCCCGTGAATATTGGTGAATTTGGCATTGGCATTTATTCTTTTCAAAATGATTTAGGCGGAGAACGCCTGGTAGCTGATTTCCTGGATTTATTTCAGAAATATCATATCAATGCACAGTACTTTAATTATCACGGCATTGATTATGGTATTTATACCAATCTGCTGGGTTTTCCTTTCACTGAAGCTGCAAATTCAGCACTGGTCAATACCTTTTCTACTAAACTCGGTGGTACTCTGCGCCTACCAGAAGGCGGTAGCTCTGGTTCTACGAACACGCCTGTCAATCAAAATGTTCCTACGGGTACAGAGATTCCTGATAGCACTTTGACGCCAAACACACAACCAGAAACACCACAGGAGATACCGCGCCCAAAGCCGATAAGCGGTGAGCAAGCACCTTTTTCTGAAGCTTGTGTCGCCGCTTATACGCCCGATGTGGATAACAGCCGTTTGGATATTCCTTGTGTAGAAGTCAGCGGGCAAATTTACTCATTGACGATGAACCAGCGTTTTTCGCCGTTCATCTTTCTTACCGATGTCGAAAATATTCAAACGGTACAAAATATTGCTGCTGACAACAATTGTTTGGCGCATTATTTAACCAGCGACAACAGTCTGTATACGCCTTGCGTGCGCGACACCAGCACTGCCATTATTTGGGAAGCCTATTTTTATCAAGTGCTTCCCACCGTACTTTTTGTCTTGGATATGACTCGTGTGCAGCAGCGTTAATTTTATATTTTTCAAATACCTAACAGGAGGCAGCTATGCCTAAATTGTCCCTCTTTCGGCGCCTAGGGTGCGCCGCCTTGCTGACCGCTTTAAGCAGCACTCTGTATGCAGAAAGCCTCAGCCCGCAAGGCGCAGTCCTTAGCAATATCAATATTTTTCCAGACGACAGCCAACACAGCATCAGCAAAAGCATTGAGGTTGGCGATGCACAAGTAGTAGAAACCTACATTTTAGTACAACTCAAAGAGGGTTCTTTATTTAAGAAAACCTCAACTGGTTTTGCCCCTTTAACCGGAGCAGGATTGAGTTTGAGCAATTTGAATTTACCCGTGAATAACGGCAGCATTGCATTTGATGTGGTCAGCGGTAGTTTCTTTAATTTGCTTGATTATCCCATGACGGTGTATTTAGGTTTTTTGGATAACAAAGGCAGTTTGTATTTTGGTGCTTTTAAGTTGACTGCTGATTTAGAAACCTTAAGCAGTTGGAATGAAACCGCAGTGCGTAAGGTATTGCAGGCGTTTGCTTTCGGCGGTTTTGCCAGCAAGAGCCAGATACAAACCTGGGCTACGATGCTTCCTAGTCAAGCCATCGTGGAAATGCTCACGCTGGATACGGTCAATAGCAAACTCTCACCGGCAGACGCAGGCGATGTCTTAGAACATCCAGAGCAAATCCAAGTCACTGATCCAACAACAAAAGAAACCGCACCCTTGAGCGGCACGGTAAAATCTTTAAGCGCCTTTTGGAGCGGTAGCGATGCGCTCAATCCCTTTACTAAAGCGGATAAGCGCAAAAGTTATAGCCTGGAAGATCGGCGCGGTGCGGAGCGCACTTGGCGACAAGCGGTCAATTTGCGCGGCTTAAATCCGGTGCGTCAGCGCGTCGGTTTTTGGGAAACCAACTACCATTTCAGCGTCAATTTGGATGCCGACGTGGGCATCAACAATTACCAGATGGCGCGCTATTACGACGACATTAACGCGGCTTTAGCGGCGGCTAAACCCTATCAAGATGTGGTTTCTGTCGCAGCACTTTCTTCAGCAGTGGCAATTCAATTCAATCATCGTCGTAACACCTTTGACAATACCAGCTTGGTATTTCGTGGCAATGAAGATTTTGCCCGCGAATATCACCAAATTTTCTTTGGTATTTTAGGTAATTACAACCCCACTTATCATGAAGAAGTTGCCATTCCAAACACGGCTCAATTACTCACCGATATGCCGGTAAATTTAGTGAATGGGCGCTTGGATGAAGTAGTCACTTTTGGTACTGAGAAACACCATGTTGCACCCTTGGATATTCTCAATACCAGCATTGCCGGTGAAACCGCACAAACCAAACTCAATGCGCTGTCGCAAATTGCCATTAATCAAGCAGAAAGTCTGCAAAATCTACCGATTATTTTAATTCGTGGTTTTGCTGACGATGAATTGAATGAAGCAAAAATCAAAGTGATTCAATCGGCTTGGGCAAACAGGGCGCAAAAAGATTTGCTGAAGTTTCTACAAAGCTATGCCATTTCAACCTTGTTTCATAGCAACAGCCGCGTGAAATACCATTCAGTGATTGATCGCTACCTGTTAGCATTGAATCAAATGACCTTAAGCAACGCTGAAAGCTACTTAGACCTGTACCAAATTGACGGCTACAGCAAAGAAGGCGTACAAGTTTTCCGCCCCTTGCATGACGTATTCGGCGGACAAACCGGCGCAGAAGCCGCCGACAGTGCCGAAGTCTTCCGTGCCGTTTACAACCGCAGCACCCAATCCGCCAGCGTCAACCAACAAGCTGCCCTAGAAGAAAACGGACAAGTGGTATGGACAAAAGACTGGGGCAGTGTGATTGCTTCGACTGGACTCAGCACAAGTCCCAGCAGTGGCTACACCGTGCAACAAGTCACCGAATTTCTCTGGCAACGCTTCATGGCAGACGGCTTAAAAAATCTTGGCGAACTTGAACGCCTACAACTCTACGCCCTCCTCGCCACCGGCACTGACGCAGGCTACGCGCTAGATCCAAACAACGCCGAGCGCGTCTTCACCCGCACCGACCTCAGCGACGATGCCGTCTTAAAAACTGCCATGAACACCTGGGCAAACACCGCCCTGCCACTCGGCGGCAACGACTCCCCCGCTCGCCGCAGTGCCAACGCCAACATCGGCTTAGCCATCAACTTCCTCAACGCCCTGCCGTTTATTTTTGCGCAGGAAGGGGCTTAATCATGCGGCAAACCTTAGACAAAAAGACCTTCTCGGTGATTTCTTTAACCGATAATCACGATGACAAAAACTATTGGTTTGCCCAGTCGCCCGTTGAGCGTTTAGCCGCTTTAGAACTGATGAGACAAGTTGTATATGGCTACGATCCATTTACCACCCGACTTCAAAGAGTTCTTACAATTACTCAACACGCATCAAGTTGAGTATTTGCTGATTGGTGGCTACGCCGTTGGTTATTACGGCTATCCTCGTGCGACGGTGGACATGGATGTTTGGATTGCCATGAGTCCTGATAACGCAGGGAAAATTGTCAATGTATTACGAGAATTTGGTTTTGATCTTCCAGAGCTTTCTGACGATTTGTTTTTGCAGGAAAACAAGGTGATCCGTATGGGCGTTCCGCCCATGCGACTGGAAATTTTGACCACAATTTCTGGGGTTGATTTTTCAACCTGCTATGCAAGCCGTAATATTGATGAGATTGATGGCGTTGAATTGAGCCTCATTAATCTGCAACACCTAAAACAGAACAAAAAAGCCAGTGGTCGTCATAAAGACTTGAACGATCTAGAAAACTTACCTTAAAACAGAGGTTTTTTTATGAACAGACGCGAATTTCTTAAAGCTTTATCTGCCAGCGGTATTTTGTTAGGCACGGGTTTGTCTTGGACAAGTCGCAGTGCTAGTGCGGCAAATGTCACACTGCCAGCGGGTTTTCCTAGCAGTATTCCGAAAATTCTGATCAATATCACGTTGGATGGGGGACCGGATTTTCGTCATTTGTTGCCGCCGCAATATCTTGCTGATACAGCGACTTATGGTTATCAGTATTGGAAAGTCCGCGCTAATGCGCACGCGATTGCGCAGCAGGAGGCGGCGTATGAGGCGCGTTGGAATAATGATTTTCTGAAACCTGCGCAAAAAGCTGCGCCAGCGGGTAATGAGTTTGGCATTCTCAACAGTGCTAAGTGGTTGTTTGATCAATGGGAAGCGGGTAATTTGGCGGTGGTTAATAATGCGCTGGGTTCTAATAGCCGCGATCATGCGCATGGGCTGTTGGTGATGGAGCAGGGCGACCGCAACGCGGGTGCGCATGATTTGGATAAGCCGGGCTGGGGCGGGCGTTTGGCGAAGGCGATGCAGGATAAGGCGCGGTTGGTGGATGCGAATGCGCAGGTGAAAATTGTGTCGTTGACGCATGAAATCCGCCGTTTTAGTTATGGTCCGCATCCGACGGATTCGCGTAAGCATGTGAATGATCAGGTGATTTCGGTGCGTAATTCGCGCAATCTGGGTCTGTTTGAGCCGGATGCTGCCGCTTCCATTACGGGCAGTCAGGCGGTGATGAGCCGTGCCCTGAAAGCCTATTACGCGGCTAAACGCGATGAGATGAATGTGACTTCGCCGTATTATAAGTTTGTCCGTCACGAGCGCGATATGCGGGCTTTTGGCGATGCGATCAAAGCGCGGCTGATTGGGGCGGATGAGGACAATCCGCTGATGCCTGTGCCAGATGCGATTCGTGCGCTTTATGATGTGCAATTTGCTGAAGAAAAGGGCTTGTTTAGCCTGAATCAAAACGATTTTGGGCTACAAATCCGCAATCTGTATGATTGCCTTGCTTGTCAGGATATTTTGAATTTCCGTATTGCTTCAATGGCTTATCGCGGTTGGGATACGCATAAAAACCAGAAACGCTATATTGAGCAACGCTTTGAGGATTTGTTCCATGAAAAAGGCGCAATTGCTACACTTTTCAATCAGTTGCCTGATGCTATCACGGATAATCTAATCATTGTGCTGTCTGGCGAATTTGGGCGGCAGCTCAAAGCCAACGGCGACAATGGCACGGATCATGGGCGTGGTAATTCGATTTTGGTGATTGGCAAGGGTATCAAAGGCGGGCTTTATGGGGATATGTTCCCCGCCGCCGAATTGGAGCGCGTCGCCACCGGACGTAGCGTTGACATTACCGGCAAAACCGGCATTGAACACGTTTTCGCAGCAGTCTGCGAAGCGGTCGAACCCAGCACCAGCAATGCTGTGTTTCCTGAAAAAGCCAATGCGCCATTGGAAGAAGGTGTGGATGGTAACTTATTTGTTTAGGTGATTTCCAGGCAGCTCAACGCGCCTGTAGCCTGTAGCCTGTAGAAGCTTAACCCAGCAGAAGAGGGTGTTTTAATGCCAATGGTTATATTTCGACAGGCTCAGGTTAATTCCTATAAATAAGTCTTATAAACATGTATTTAGAGCACTTTGGACTCAATGCGCCGCCGTTTAAAATCACGCCCGATCCACAGCTGTTTTACACAGGCGGCGAGCGCGGCTTAGTGTTGGAGGCGCTGGTGTATGCGCTTTTGCAAGGCGAGGGTATGGTCAAGGTGGTGGGGGAAGTGGGGAGCGGCAAAACTATGCTGTGCCGCATGTTGCCGGAAAAGCTGCCTAACCGAGTGGAAATTCTCTACCTCGCCAATCCGCGTTTAACGCCTGACACTATCTTGCAAGCCATTGCGTTGGAAATGCGCTTGCCCATTGCGCAACAGCAGGAGCCTAAGCCCAATCACCTCCAAGTCATGCAAGCCTTGCATGAAGCATTGCTAGAAAAACACGCTAAAAATCAGCAGGTTGTGCTGCTCATTGAAGAAGCACAAGGAATGCCGCTCGATACTTTAGAAGAAATTCGCTTGTTGAGTAATTTAGAAACGACGCGCCACAAACTGCTGCAAATAGTGCTGTTTGGGCAACCGGAACTGGAGCAAAATCTTGCAAATCAAAGCATTCGCCAATTGCGCGAACGCATTACCCACAGCTTTTATTTGACGCCCTTGTCACGCTCTGGCGTGGCGGAATATCTGAATTTTCGCATGAGAGCTGTGGGTTATCGCGGTCCTTCAGTGTTTGCGCCAGCAGCCATTAAACAACTCCATCGCCACGCGCAAGGTTTATTGCGCCGCACTAACATCTTGGCTGACAAGGCTTTGCTGGCAGCCTTTTCTGATAACACTCATCAGATATTAGCCAAGCATGTGCGGCGAGCAGTGCAAGACAGCGGTTTTCTTCAAGCCCAGTCCAGTTTGTGGCGCTGGCTGATTTTTGGCGTTGCGCTGCTGTTGAGTGCGAGTGCAATTTTTCTATTGCCACAACAGTTGCCAGATAACTTTTTCCAGAAGTTCGCTTTGCCCGCCGCGCCAGTGCAGCAAATAGTTGCCAGTCCACCCGCCAGCACCGCCGACCACAGCAGCCCAGCTTTGCCTGCCGTTGAGCCTGCCGCCGCCAGCCCTGCGCTCCCGCCGCCTTCAACGCCAAGCAGTGTTTTGCAGCAACGTCTGCTTGCCAGCCGTGATTGGCTGCAACAAGCGCCAGACACCGCTTACACCATCCAGCTCATGCACCTGGATAGCGACAAAAATGGCATTATTAACAATAGTTTAGCGCAAGAATCCATGCAGGATTTACAAGCGCATCTGTATCTGTTGCCCAATACCACGCAAGTGTCGCGTTGGCGTTTGTTTTATGGTGAGTTTGCCAGTTACACCGAGGCACAGGCTGAATTGCAACGCTTACCGCCAACAGTGCGCGACAACCAGCCCTTTGTGCGTCGCATCCAAACCCTGCAAAAAAGTGCCGCTACACTGGATTGGGAAGAATTGCTTGAAATGCCTCATTAACCTTAGGAGTTACGCAGTTGGTTGCAACAAGTACAAAGGTTTTGCAAGATAAGCCCT
>DYPD01000102.1:0-3704 GCA_020720115.1 Thiomargarita sp.
ATATGCTTAATAATTATAAAAATATAATTATTGAGTAATCCTACTATAATAGCAGCCATTGACATTTTTTATACTAAGGTTGCCTGGTGCTGATTGAATGCTTGTTGCATCGCATCATAAAAATGAATATAGTTTTCAGGCTGTTGTGCCTGCATTTGTGCATTGAAGCACCAGCACTCAGTTTGAATAGGTGGCAAGGATGATTCTATAAGCAACGGGCATTGCAACTGAAAGCCTGGTATTTTGCACTTGCTGTTAAAGGCGCTTAGGTTGTTTTAAGTGCTATCAATAATCGCCCTCACCCGTGTTGAGCGTGGGGGATGTCATGTTTTTCTGAGGAGACCCTTATGAACCAGCCCAATCTAAACCAGGCGCTTGTGGATCAGGTGACAAACCATCCTAAATACTATGAACTGGTATCCAAGCGTAGCAAGTTTGTGTGGACTTTGTCTATTATCATGTTATTGATTTATTACGGTTTTATTCTTGTTATTGCGTTTTCACCTGCAACTTTGGCGATGAAAATCAGCGCTGGATCGGTGATTAGTATCGGTATTCCAATTGGCGTTCTGATCATCTTGGCGGCTTTTGTTCTGACGGGTATCTATGTCTATCGTGCCAATGGTGAGTTTGACCAATTATCTAATGACATCAAGGAGTCTATTAAATGAGAAAGGCTTTTACTCTGTGGGCGGCATTTGTCACCCTGTGCGTTGCGGTCGGGGCGGTGTTTGCAGCAGGCGGCGGCATGGAAGGCGAAGTGCAAAAACAACCGCTAAACATGATGGCAATTATTATGTTCTTGGCGTTTGTGGCGGCAACCTTGGGTATTACCTATTGGGCGGCGCGTCGTACTAAAACAGCAAAAGATTTTTACACCGCTGGCGGTGGTATTACCGGTTTCCAAAACGGTCTGGCGATTGCGGGCGATTATATGTCTGCCGCCTCTTTCTTGGGGATTTCCGGTTTGGTGTTTATGAAAGGCTATGACGGTTTGATTTATTCCATTGGCTTTTTGGTCGGCTGGCCTATCATTCTGTTCTTAGTTGCTGAGCGTTTGCGTAATTTGGGTAAATACACCTTTGCTGACGTAGCTTCCTATCGTTTGGCACAAGCGCCGATTCGTACTTTGTCCGCTTTTGGGGCTTTAACTACGGTTATTTTGTATTTGATTGCGCAAATGGTGGGCGCGGGTAAACTGATTCAAGTGCTGTTTGGGCTGCCTTATGAATACGCGGTGGGCTTAGTCGGGGTGCTGATGATTCTGTATGTCACCTTCGGCGGTATGTTAGCAACCACTTGGGTACAAATCATTAAAGCTGTGTTGTTGTTATCCGGTGCAACCTTTATGGCAATTATGGTGTTATATCACTTTGGTTTTAGTTTGGAAGCCTTATTCCAAAGCGCAGTTGACACAGTACAAAGCAGCGGTATAGCCAAACATAAAGAAGTGGTGGAAAAAGGCGGCGATATTATGGGTCCTGGTGGTCTAGTTTCTGATCCGGTTTCAGCCATTTCTTTAGGCATTGCGCTGATGTTTGGTACTGCGGGTTTACCCCATATTTTAATGCGTTTCTTTACCGTAGCTGACGCCAAAGAAGCACGCAAATCGGTATTTTATGCCACAGGTTTTATTGGCTATTTCTACATCCTGACCTTTATCATCGGGTTTGGCGCTATCGTTTTGATTGCCGCCAATCCTGACTACCTAGATATGGCAAAAGGTACCTTGATCGGCGGTAATGACATGGCAGCCATTCATTTATCGCGGGCAGTGGGCGGCGATGTGTTCTTAGGCTTCATTTCTGCCGTTGCTTTCGCCACCATTTTGGCGGTGGTTTCTGGACTGACATTAGCGGGCGCTTCAGCGGTATCTCATGATCTGTACGCCAGCGTGTTGAAAAGAGGGCAAGTAGACGAAATGGTTGAAATGCGCATTTCTAAAATGGCCACAGTGGTGTTAGGCATCATAGCGATTTTCTTAGGCATCGCCTTTGAAAAACAAAACATTGCCTTCATGGTCGGGCTGGCTTTTGCGATTGCCGCCAGCGCCAACTTCCCAGTGCTGTTCCTGTCTATGTTCTGGTCAAAACTCACCACGCGCGGCGCTTTCTTAGGCGGCATGTTGGGCTTGTTGACCGCCACCATTTTGGTGATTCTCAGCCCAGTGGTGTGGGTGGATGTGATGGGTAATGCGCAAGCGATTTTCCCTTACAAATACCCGGCGCTGTTCTCGGTCACTGCGGCTTTTGTCGGCATCTGGCTGTTCTCCATCACGGATAACAGTGCGCGAGCACAGCAAGACCGCGCCGCTTTTGTAGCGCAAGATATGCGCTGCCAAACGGGTATAGGTGCTGAAGGCGCTGTGTCTCACTAAGCCAAAGAACCGGCTGATGGCTTAAGGGCATTAGCCAGAAGTAGCAAAAAAGCGTTCCCAATGGGGAACGCTTTTTTTATGGTTAAGGGTTTAGAAGCTCAAACTCTGCGCCCCGTTACCGCTGCCCAGTGCTTGGCTTTGTAAGCTGATGCTGTGGCTCACGAAACGACCGAGTTTAGCCAAATTACCCGCGTCTGCGTCGGCAATGTCTACGAACTGGCTTAACTGGGCATCTGTTTGGAATAGCTGTAAGTGGGCGCTGACGCCCGCATCGCGGGTATCTACACCGACTAAGACAGTGATTAATGAATCCAGATATTCCTGTTTCATGGCTTTGCGCACCTGATCGGCAATGGCGTTAGGGCGCAAGCTGGAGCAGTTATCCATGCCATCGGTGATAATGTAAATCGCTGCATTGACATCAAAGTCCTGACTAAACAAGGTCTTAGCATAGGCATTGGTGGCGGCAACCGCGTCATAAACCGCGTCATACAGCGCGGTCGAGCCGCTACAAACCAGCGGCTTGTAGCCGGCTGGGTCAATTTTATTCAGCGGCACAAAACCATGTATTTCTTGGCGCGAATCGTTGAAAGCTAACAGCCGCACCATCAGGTTGTCGGCGCGAGGGCTGTTTTGACAAGCCCCAATCACCGACTTGACGCACTCCAGCAATTCGCGGCTAAAGGCGGCGACGCTGGAAGTGACATCTACCACTATGGTGACGAGCGTGTATTCGGTTGCGCCCAATTTATCGGGGCGAATGGCGGAAAATTGAAAATTGCCCGCACCAGGTAATTGTATGTTCTGCATATCGTTAAAACGTGGCATGGTACACCTCCTGTTAAACTAAAAATTCAGTAGATTGAGCGGTTTGCATTCCTCGCGCTGTCATATCGGCGAGAAATTGCTGCCCTAAATGCTCAAATCCAGGAACCGATGAAGTGGTGTCTTCAATGAGCACTAACTTGCCAATGCTGGCATCACCAAAATTATCTGCGATGTCGCGGATGGTATTCGCCACGCAATGCGACAGCGCCTGCCCGGATAAAGCAATCAAATCCGCTTCTTGCAACACCTGAATCAAACTGCTGTTGAGTTGCGTGCTGGGGTCTTCTGGGTCTGGCACGTCCGCTTGCACGGCGCTGTAATGCTCAGTCCAGATGTTCGAGCCTTTGGTGACATAGTCCACCATCGCAAAGCCTTGTTCCCATTGCAAAACTGCCTCAGCAATGGGTTTCACCACATTATTGCCTTCGCTGCCAATCAAACAGTGCGGGGGCCAAATGCAGAGCTGGTAGCGCCCACCGGCTTTTAAGGCTTTTACATA
>DYPD01000102.1:3804-14701 GCA_020720115.1 Thiomargarita sp.
GGACGTGCAAAGTCGTTTTGCGGATCAATAATGAGAAATTGTAAGTTCATGTGACACCTCGGTTAGCCAGTGGCTGCTGATTGAATTGTTATAGGGGTAGCTTGTCTAGCTCGTGTTAATAAAAGCTAAGCTATTGCTTAGTCTTATTTAACAACTATGTTAGTATTAAAAATAAACTAAGTCAAATAAAAAACAGCAAAAACGCTATTTTTTAGCGGCATTAAATTTGCGTTAGCAATCCTGTAACAGATGCGACAGTTTGTTGTTGCGTTAGATTCAACGCTTATGTCGCGTTTGAGCCTTTTGCCAGCCATACCACAAATTCAGCACAAAAACGCGCTAAGCAATTAATTCTAATGGGATTATGTAGTAGCTCTAAGCCCTGTTTATGGTTGGCACACTCTAATTGAATATCGTTTTTTAGGAGAGTTTCCGTATGCGAACCTTAAGTGCTTTAAGCCTACTATTGCTGCTGCTATTGAGTCCGGCAAGCTGGGCTGCGTCAGAAGACATGGGGCGGGTGAGTAAGGATGAGGGCAGCCAAACGACCACCGAGGATATGGGGCGGGTTAGCTTGAGTGCGCAGGCGGGTGCGAAACAGGGTTAAGGGAGGTAAAAAACGTCAAATATTTGACGTTTTTTGTTTTCACCTTGTCAGCAAAAATGGTTGTTGACTGGCATCAGGCGTTTGGGGGCGATACGCCCGTCTTCTTGCACTGTGCCGATACCGATAAAATGTTTTTGCATATCAAAGAGTTTAACCATTCCTTCTGGCGGCGCGTGCGGTATCTGCACCGCTTGCCCTTGCAGTATCCACTCCACCACCGCCGCGTGCAGATACAGGTCAGTCCAGTGGATTGGCAAGCCAGCTTCTAACGGTAACAGCAGCGCATCAAGCGCCTCCAGCCCGGTCTCAGCCAACGCTTGCAAGCTGGGTAAATCCATCATGTCAGCAAAACTGCCAACCCCTAAGCGGCGTAATTGCTGGATATGTGCGCCGCAGCCGAGCGCCTCGCCTATATCTTCTGCCAAAGTGCGAATATAAGTGCCTTTCGAGCAGCGCACCTCAATTTCTAGCCAGGGCGCGGTAAAATTCAGAATGTCTAAACTGTAAATGGTTAGAGTGCGGGCTTCGCGCTCGACCGTTTTGCCTTCGCGTGCCAGCTTGTACAGGGGTTGTCCATTGCGTTTTAAAGCGGAGTACATAGGCGGAATTTGCTGAATTTCTCCACTGAACTGTGGTACAAGTGCCTGAATTTGTTGCAAACTAACATTTTCAACTGAGCGTATTTGCAAAATTTCGCCTTCGGCGTCAGCGGTCGTGGTGGTCTCGCCAAGCTTGCAGAGCGCACGATAATGCTTATCCGCATCGAGCAGATAGCTAGAAATTTTCGTGGCTTCGCCCAAGCAGATGGGCAGCAAACCTGTGGCAAGGTTATCCAAACTGCCGGTATGTCCGGCTTTTTGCGCGTGAAAAAGCCGTTTAACCTGTTGCAAGGCGGCGTTAGAGCTGATGCCCAGCGGTTTGTCCAGCAACAAAATACCGCTGATAGGGCGCCCTTTAGGTGTGCGTTGCCGCATGTTAAGAAGCTTCCTCAGAGTTGGTGTCTGTGTTTTTTTTGTTTGCAGAATCAATCAGTTGTGATAAACGATTGCCGTATTCAACGGAATGATCGTAAACAAAGTACAAACGCGGTGTGCCGCGTATATTCAGGCGTTGCGATAACTCATGGCGCAAATGCCCCGCACGTTGGGTTAAGCCTTGTATCACGGCTTCGGGTGTGCTTTTATGCTCACCTAAGCGGGTGATGTAGATTTTTGCCTGTTGCAGATCGGGTGACACATCAACAGCAGAAACTGTTAGCATTCCAAACTGCGTCCAGGTCAATTCGCGGCTGATGATGTCAGACAATTCGCGCTGGATAACAGTGCCAATACGGCGACTGCGACTAAATTCTTTTGGCATTAGGACAAGTATCTCAAGCAAGCGGTGGATAACTGAAAAAACTTGACAGTATACTCAAAAGCCTGAAAACTTGCTAAGTGAGGTTAAAAATTACATGTTAAACAATAGGTTGAAAACTATTTTTAGATTTATCCTGCTGTGCGTCTTGGGTTCTGTTTGGGGACAAGCACAGGCTGAAGCCGCGCCAGAGCACACCCTGAAACCCACCGAATTACCTGCGTTTGAAGCCCGCTACCAGTTGTCCTCGCTGGGTTTGCCTTTTGCGCAAGCAGAGCGCAGCCTAAAAAAAACCGGCGCTAACGAATATTTGTTTTATACCCACGCGCAAACCATTGGCGTCATGTCTTGGGTGCGCGAGGATGAAATCACCGAAAGCAGTCGTTGGCGCTTTGCTGACGGCGCTTTGCAGCCCCTGCATTACTACTATTTGCAAACTGGTGGCAAGCGCGAACGGCGGCGGGAAATCCGCTTTGATTGGGATAAAGGCGTGGCGCATAGCCGCAAAAATGATGAACACTGGGAATTAACCCTGCAACCCGGCACCCTGGATATGCTCTTATCGCAATTGGCGCTCATGTGGGAGTTGCTGCAAGACCCGCGCACCGGCGCACGCAGTTATCAGATTGCGCATAACGATGAAATTAAAAGCTATCGCATTGATTTTAATGGTGAAGAAGTACTGGATACGGCGATGGGTAAGGTGCGCACTGTAAAATTTACCCGCCGCGATCCGAAAAATCCGCAACGATTTAGCGTGCTCTGGTGCGCACCTGAGTTGCATTATCTTGCGGCACGCATTGAACACACAGAGCCAGGTGGCGATACCGTCAGAGCACAAATCGAAACAGTCCGCTTTACCCCCAGCCCTGTTACTGGAGCGCCTTAAGCCTCTAGGGCGGTAGCCACTTCCACCCTTCCCACAGCGCCGGATCAAGCGCGATGAGTTCATGCAGCTTGGCGACATAGGCGTCCATCACAGTTTCCACCGTCGTGCCTGACAGCGGATATAACTCAACCACAAAACGCCCGCGTCCAACACCACGCGCCCAACCAACAACAATGCGTGCGCCTTGTTGGAGCGCGATTTCGACTGTTCCTGTGGGGCACAGATAGCGACGCCCAAAGAGTTCAATCGGCAAATTGCGTTTAGAAACAAAAGGACTGGGAAAATCGTTGAGACTGACCACAAGATGCCCTTCTTGCAACACCTGATGAAGTTTACGCATCAAGCGCACCGGGGTTTTCTCGGTCATAAACAAATACTCACCGCCATAAAAATGCTTTGCACAATCAATATGATACTTATCTATTATTTGAGACATATAAGGATAAAGTGGGCTGATTTCATAGTCCATCGCCACTAAATAGGTTTTGTGCTGCAACAGCCCCATGACTGCGGCGAGAAAGTGCGGATAATGATTATGATAGGTCATAACAAACAGCCCGCGCCCCTTATCTTGTTGAGCATCAAGCACTTCTTGCCCCTGCACTTGAATGTAACGCCCTAACCAAGTGGGATTCATACGGCGATATAAAAAAGTGAGTAAATCTGCGCTACCCGCGTAACGCAGATAGCGTTGCCAGAGAATTTCCAAGGCTTCAGGCGAAAGCGCTAGTGCAGAACTCATACCTTGACTAACGGCGGCTTGTAATGCCCGATGCGGGCTGAGGTAAGGCGCACTGCGAGCCGCGAGAGCAGAAGCCAGCGGTAAGGGCAACAAACGCTGAGAAATCGCTAAAAAACCTAAAAAACGCCGGTAGCGGCGTGCAAAATCAGCACTGTCTTGCATGATCGTCCTTGGTACAGAATATTAATTCAGTTGCATAGTCCCTGGGCGCAACAACAACAAAGGTATCTACACATCTTTGATTTAGCCCTGAGGGAGAAATCCATAAAGCCCAAGGCACGCCCTGGGAAAACGGTGTAGCTAAAATCAAGCCCTGTAAGGGCGAGATAAACCGCACTCCAACTACTTTATCGCACCCCTTCAGGGCTTGACGAACCACCACCGCTCTACCCAGGGCGTTGCCCTGGGCTATAAATATTCAGCCCTTTCAGGGCTAGGAAAGCCGAGTAGGGTGGGCAAAACGCCGCAACGATATTCAAATCCGACACGATATTTTCCGGCGTTTTGCCCACCATTGCAGTGCCCTGAGCTTATCGAAGGGATGCATCGTGCCGCGTTTATGGTGGGCAAAATGTCGCGTTTGATTTCGTACCCATTTCAAGCACATTGCCGCGACATTTCGCCCACCCTACCGGGCTGATCTTGTATTCATCCAACCAAATTGGGGTGTCTTGATAACGTACTGAACTCCGATAATGCTCTTCAGTCAAGCTGGCAAGGCAGCGAGCGTCCCCTCTTTCCGAGATCAATCTTCATCAACTTTCTTTGCAGAAACTTTGAAAGGATACTTTTCTGAGCTATCTCCAGAATAATAAAAACCGTGAACATCTTGATTGTCAAATGTTAATTTAAGAGTTCCAAATTCTCCTTGACCTGCTGTTAGTTCGAGAGCAAAGTAAAAAGTGTTGTCATAAACCTTAAATAAATAACCATACCAAGTTGCGCGAATACTCGAATCTTTGAGAGATTTCCCAGATATAGTTGTTTCAAAAAAGTTCTGCTTAATAGAAAATTTTAATATATTTAAATGCTCAATATCCTCTTTTGTAGCGTTATTTATATCAGATGACTCTATATAGTATGTAGATTCCCCTAAATAATTTCCAGCAATGTATTCTTTCCTCAAAATAAATTTTATAAGATAGTTATTATAGATGGCAAGGAAAATAAAACCCATCATTACTGAAAATTGTGCAATTTTGAATATAACAAATGAGTCATCTTGCAATGATGCTGCAAGTTTATTTGTTAAATGATAGAAAATCAAAGAGAGAACAATAATACTGGAAATTAAAAATTTAAACTTTTCATGACTTATCATGAGGAATTCCTTTTATCATTAACATGTTTGAGCAAAGCACGGTAGGATGGGTAGAGCAAGGCGAAACCCATCATTTCGGGATATTGAATGATGGGTTTCGGCGCGATACAGTTCATACCAAAATCAAGCATCATGGTGCGCCTCTACCCATCCTACCGTGTACCATGTTTATCCACCCCAAAAAATCATCCTATCACAGGTGCCAACCACCGCTCCATTTCTTCAACATCCATTCCTTTACGCACCGCATAATCTTCCACTTGTTCTTGATCAATCTTGCCAATTCCAAAGTATTTGGCTTCAGGGTGTGAGAAGTACCAGCCTGAGACGGCGGCGGCGGGGTACATGGCGTAGCTGTCGGTTAGGGATAAGCCGATGTTTTCTGTGGGTTTGAGTAGTTCCCATAGTAGGGCTTTTTCGGTGTGGTCGGGGCAGGCGGGATACCCTGGGGCGGGGCGGATGCCGCGATAGTGTTCTGCAATGAGTGCGTCGTTGTCTAGGGTTTCGTCGGGGGCGTAGCCCCAGAGTTCTTTGCGCACGAGTTGGTGTAGGTGTTCGGCGAAGGCTTCGGCTAGGCGGTCGGCGAGGGCTTTGAGCATGATGCTGTTGTAGTCGTCGTGTTCGGCTTCAAATCGTGCGAGCTGTGTTTCGATGCCGATGCCGGTGGTGACGGCGAAGCTGCCGAGGTAGTCGGCGTGTCCTTGCGGCGCGATGTAGTCGGCGAGGCAGTGGTTGTAGAGGTGTTTTTCGGGGTGTGCGTGGGCGGTGCAGCAGGCGGCGGCTTGTTTGGGCGCGGCGGGGCGTTCGGTTTGTTGGCGTAGGTGGTGGAGGGTGGTTAGCGCTTGGCTACGGGTGTCGTCGGTGTAGAGGGTGATGTCGTCGTCGCCCGCACGGTTGGCGGGGAAGAAGCCGTACAGGGCGCGGGCGGTGAGCCAGTTTTCGGCGATGATTTGGTCGAGCATCGTTTGTGCGTCGTCGTAGACTTTGCGGGCTTCTGCACCGACCACTTCGTCGTTGAGGATTTTGGGGTAGCGTCCTGCCAGTTCCCAGGTTTGGAAAAAGGGTGTCCAGTCAATGTGTTGGCGCAGGGTGGCGAGTGGGTAGTTGTCGAATACTTTGATGCCCAGAAAGCGTGGTTTGGGCGGGCTGTAGTGGTCCCAGTCGTCTTGGAATTTGTTGGCTCGCGCTGTGGCTAAATTGACTTTTTTAGAGGCTTTGCGTCCGGCACGGTCGGCGCGGATTTGGGCGTATTCGGCGTTGAGGTCGGCAACGTATTTTTCCCGTGAGGTTTTGGACATGAGGTGTTGCATCACGCCGACGGCGCGGGAGGCATCAGGGACGTAAACGACGGGTTGGGCGTAGTTTTCGGCGATTTTGACGGCGGTGTGGACTTTGGAGGTGGTCGCGCCGCCAATCAGCAGGGGGATGGTGAAGCCTTGGCGTTGCATTTCTTTGGCGACGTGTACCATTTCGTCCAGTGATGGGGTGATGAGTCCTGATAAGCCGATGATGTCGCAGTGTTGTTCGCGGGCGGTTTGTAGGATTTTTTCCGCCGGCACCATCACGCCAAGGTCAATGACTTCAAAGTTGTTGCATTGCAAGACGACGGCAACGATGTTTTTGCCGATGTCGTGGACATCGCCTTTGACGGTGGCAATCAGCATTTTGCCGTTGCTAGAAGAGCTGCAATCGCCACCAGCGGCTTTTTCGGCTTCAATGTAGGGCATGAGGTAGGCGACGGCTTTTTTCATCACGCGGGCGGATTTGACGACTTGGGGAAGGAACATTTTGCCCGCGCCGAACAGGTCGCCGACGATGTTCATGCCGTCCATGAGTGCGCCTTCAATGACGTGTAGCGGACGCTCGGCGGCTTGGCGGGCTTCTTCGGTGTCCAGGTCAATGAAGTCGGTGATGCCTTTGACCAGCGCGTGTGCGAGGCGTTGGTTGACGGGGAGTTCGCGCCATGCCGCCGCACTCGTTCCCGCGCTCTGCGTGGAAACGCCGTCGCCGCCTTCTCGGTACTTTTCAGCAATTTCCAACAACCGCTCGGTCGCGTCGTTGCGGCGGTTTAAAATCACGTCTTCCACGCGCTCGCGCAGTTCGGCGGGCAGGTCGTCATACACGGCAAGCTGTCCGGCGTTGACGATGCCCATGTCCATGCCTGCTTGGATGGCGTGGTAGAGGAACACGGAGTGAATCGCTTCGCGCACGGGATTGTTGCCGCGAAAGGAGAAGGAGACGTTGGACACGCCGCCAGAAATCAGTGCGTGTGGCAGGGTTTGTTTGATGACGCGGACGGCTTCAATGAAATCAACGGCGTAGTTGTTGTGTTCTTCAATGCCCGTGGCGACGGCGAAAATGTTGGGATCAAAAATGATGTCTTCGGCGGGAAAGCCGACCTGTTCAGTTAAAATCTGGTAAGAACGGGTGCAAATTTGGATTTTTCGCGCTTGGGTGTCGGCTTGCCCCTGTTCGTCAAACGCCATGACAATCACCGCCGCGCCGTAACGCCGCAGTAGTTTCGCCTGTTCAATGAATTTGGCTTCGCCTTCTTTGAGGCTGATGGAATTGACAATGCCCTTGCCTTGAATGCGTTGTAAGCCCGCTTCAATGATGTCCCATTTGGAGGAGTCAATCATGAACGGCACTTTGGCGATGTCTGGCTCGGCGGCGGCGAGGTTCAAAAAGCGCATCATGGCTTCCTTGGAATCGAGCAAGCCTTCGTCCATGTTGATGTCAATGATTTGTGCGCCGTTTGCCACTTGGTCGCGGGCGACTTCTAAGGCGGTGTCGTAATCGCCGCTCATAATCAGGCGTTTGAAATGCGCCGAGCCAGTGACGTTAGTGCGCTCGCCGACGTTGGCAAACAGCGAATCAGCGGCGATGTTAAAGGGTTCAAGACCCGACAAACGACAGGCAGCGGGGATTGACCAGCGGCGTTTTCCGCTCCCTGAGCTTGTCGAAGGGTGCGGAAAACCTCGCTCGTCAGGCGCGTCAGCAACCGTCTTGCCGTTCACTGAGCTTGTCGTGCGCTGAGCTTGTCGAAGCGTCGAAGGGAACGACTCCTCACGCTCGTCATCCCCCGCAGTTAAGCCACTCACTTCGACAGGCTCAGTGAGCGGCTTAACTGCCGACGATGTTTCAGGCAACGGACGTGGCGCATGTTTCGACACGGCTTGCGCAATCGCCTTGATGTGTGGCGGACGGGTGCCGCAGCAGCCGCCGATGATGTTCAAAAAGCCCGCTTGCGCCCATTCTTCAAGTTCCTTTGCCATCGCTTCAGGCGATTCATCATATTCGCCAAATTCATTCGGCAGCCCCGCGTTGGGATGTGCCGACACATAAGTTTCTGAAATTCTGGATAATTCCTCAACATATTGGCGCAACTGCTGTGCGCCTAACGCGCAATTTAAGCCTATCGAAATGGGTTGCGCGTGGCGCAGTGCGTTGTAAAAAGCTTCCGTCGTTTGCCCCGACAAAGTGCGCCCAGACGCATCAGTAATGGTCCCAGAAATCATGATCGGCAATTCTAAGCCTTTGTCATCAAAGTATTTTTTCACCGCAAAAATGGCGGCTTTAGCGTTCAGCGTATCGAAAATGGTTTCAATTAAAATCAAATCCGCGCCGCCGTCCACCAGCGCGGTGGTCGCCTCATAATAGGCATCCACCAACTCGGCAAAACTCACATTGCGAAAACCCGGATCGTTCACGTCGGGCGAAATAGACGCGGTGCGGTTGGTCGGTCCCAACACCCCCGCGACAAAACGGGGCTTATCGGGCGTACTGGCTCTATCAGCCACTTTTCGCGCCAACTGTGCGGCAGCGAAATTCATTTCATACACCAACTCCTCCATTTGGTAATCCGCCATCGCAATGCGCGTCCCGTTGAACGTATTGGTTTCCAGAATATCCGCGCCCGCGTCCAAATATTGCTGATGAATGTCCGCAATAATCTGCGGCTGAGTCAATACCAGTAAGTCATTGTTACCCTTGACATCACAACGCCAGTCTTTAAACCGCTCGCCGCGATAATCGGCTTCTTGGAGCTTGTAGGTTTGCACCATTGTTCCCATCGCGCCATCGAGAATCAGGATGCGTTGGGACAAGGCTTGTTGGAGTTGTTGGGTGCGGGATTGGGAAAGGGACATACTAGGAAATTCCGTTGAGGTTGATAAAAAAGGGGGGGAGTCGAAATCACGGTTTGTAATCTGCCCCCGAACGTTTCAGATAGTTTTGAAGTTAATCAAAAAATTCGGGACGAGGTTACAAATTCCGACCAGCGAGTTCATGTGCGATAAGGGATACTCGATCTTCGAATTGCAACTTCATTTTTATCTTCTGAATTAAGGAATTCTTGAACGCCACGTTCTAAAAGTTCGTCTGTTTGTGGACCTAATACAACTTCTGAGATTTTTAAGGGGAATTTTTCGCTCCAAGAAGGATTATCTCTTTTTGATGGGTCTGTATCTTTTGATGAAACGTAAGGGATAAGATGATTTCCAGAAACCCTAAACTGTTTGGGTATATTGCTAAACCCAAAAGAATCAAGTGTACCTTGGTTTTCTATAGATATAAGTCGATATTCATTTTCTGATTGAAAAGCAGAATCTTCGAAGAATGCAATAAACTCAAGCAATACATAAGGTTTTTTATAAAAACTTAACTGCTCTTGTGTTAAGCCTATTTTAATATCTGCTTCATAGGCTTGGCAAAGGTGGTGTAAGTAAATCTCAATTAATTTTTTTTGTTTATCTGAATTATATTCAACAATATTTAATCTTGTATCGCTAGCATGAAGCGAAAGTGCTCTTGCATCAAAACCAATAGCTATTGAGCCATAAGCACGCCACTGACTAAGATCATCTCCTTTACCAGAAAAAGACGCTATGACTACTCGGTTTTGTATATCACTAACATTTTTCCTCCAAGACTCTAAAAGTTTTTCTACGTCTATGTTGCCATATGCACCACACATTTTATCTGCTATTTCTATAACTAAGTCAGCACCCTGAGTAAGCTCTCTTTTATCATTTAAGTAAGAATAATCTGATAACCAAATTGCACCATCTCTGACTATACCAACAAAGCCTTCAAGGGTTGTATAGTGATAAAGTGTTTCGGGATATTTTGCTGGAAAAGGCATAAGTCTATGTCTACGAGCTTCATTCAAAATAGTCTTTTTTGATGAAAGGAAGTGTGAGCCTTGATCGTTTACATCCCAAGTATAATAACTTCCTCCAAGTGGTGATTTCCATTCATGACGACTATAAGTTTTTAGATTCTTTTTGTTGCTCAATGGTAACCCCCAGTCAACTTGGAATTTGTCATCAGGAATACCGTTTTTGCAATTTGGCCAAGGACACGGAGCAGAATCAATAATGCCATGCTCACGACATATTAGCTCATGAGAAACAGGAGAAATGTTTAGAATTTTCATATTTATACCTAATTATTAACTCAGTCAGCTTTAACTTTGATGTGCTATTGCTGGTGTAGGTGTGCAACCTGCCCCCAAACGTTTTAAATAGTCCGCGTAGTCAGCTATAAAGAATACAACGCTTTTGGCGTGTTGTAACTAACGGGTCAAGGTTTGTAACCAAAGGTACTATGCGGGTCAAGCCGAGTAGGGTGGGCGAAACGCCGTAGCGATATTCAAATCCAACACGATATTTTCCGGCGTTTTGCCCACCATTGATGCACCGTGCCACGTTTATGGTGGGCAAAATGCCGCGTTTGATTTCGTACCAATTCAAGCGCATTGCCGCGACATTTCGCCCACCCTTGTATCTTACCCCCATGATGATTAGCTATCATCATACGGGAATCAAAGAGGCTGTGTCCACCCTTAGACTTTGAGTCTGTTGCGTAGATAAGTCACTGACTTTCCATCAGTTTAGCAATCAGTAAGACTGAACGGTACTTGTGCTGAGCCTGCGATGCACTGAGCCTGCGATGCACTGAGCTTGCGATGCACTGAGCTTG
>DYPD01000103.1 GCA_020720115.1 Thiomargarita sp.
TGTGGAACTTTTATTTGTCTAACTAATTGATTTTTAAGCGCAACAAGTCTATTGTATGTTTTTGAGGCGGGAATAGATTCTTGTATTCCGCCAGTTGGCTTTGCTTTTCCTCTGGCCTCGTCCACGATATATCCAATACCGCAACCTTGTAAGCCGCACAAGGTTATTATTGAGACAGCAAGCACATATTTTTTCATTCAAACTCTCCTTTATGTTTCCTTGTTTCTACTGTACGACATGGGGGAATAGGCAATGCCGACATTCTCCCAAACTTTAGTGGGCAACGAAAAGATGTTGCCACCCTCCGGCTCAAGCTATTCAAATACAGACATTCCTTGAGCGTTTGGTTCATGGAGCCAACCGACAGTTCCAGTTGTCAACTGACTCCTTGCCCACCAATCAACCTGGTATTCTTGCAAGGTATTGTCACAAACTAGAGATGCACTTTCGGTACACCCATCAGAATCTAATGGACATGGGCAATCAACAGGGCTGAGTATTTTACCATTCAAGAGAAGTTTACAAACTCCTTCTCCATAGTACATCATTGTTATAATTATATCTCCCTGCTTTAGTGATAGACTAATTTCATTCCAGTCTAGCGGATAATCATTATATTGCGTTATAGTTGCTGTTCGCGGTTTTGTTACTTCACAAGCGCCATAACTATGTGTAAATGTCCTAAATTTATCGGCTGTTACAATAGTCCCAGGCTGTAGTGTCAATAAGCTACCAACAGCGTATGGATTATCTTTGTAATCAAATGGACTAGAATAGAATTTATGAGATTCTCGTAATGTCCATTTTCCTAGCAGTCCGCCTTCTCCAGGAAAAACATCTTCCACATACTTGTAATTGGGTAGGACTGAAAAAAGTCTTTCAAGTCTACCACTCAGGCTGTTGAGCCAAGCCAAAGTGTATTGAAACGCATGATGGTCGCAATTATCCGCCGAAGGGCAATCCACATAAGCTTCCATGCGTGGACTGCCAGAAACAAAGTTTTTAGCGTGTTTGTAACCGTAAAATCCGTCGTTAGCATACAAATTGAACTCCCCCGGTCGCCAAGTATCTGGAAAACCGAGGAAAACTTCCTTTACTCGCGCTCCGCCGACATTCACCGGAGATAAGCGCAAGGAAGAATCCCGTGCCGTCACGCTTCCCTGATTTTCAAAACAAGAACCCTGCACCGTATCGGATGGCGCAAAACGCTGTCCTTCATGGGTGATAACTCCGTCACCAGTATCAAGATACACTTTATTGACTGGATGAGTCGGTACTAAGCCGCGCCCCGAGGTCAAGCCGATTTGTACCAGAATATCAATGGACGGCAGCGGATAGGCATTGAAGTCATTTAATTTTTGGATAAGTTCACCGGGACGCATGGGTTTACCCAAACCTGAACCGAAAAGATTGCGCATGGCGTCGCTAAAAATTGCTTCGCCCGCGAGTTCACAACTGGCTTGCTGGCAACCTTCAAACCAATCAATACCGTCTTGTCCGCCCGGCAAGGCAATTCCGGCTAAGCAGCTATTCTGGTCGGCAATCCCCGAATGAGGCGTACCCAAGGTGGTCAAGCCCGCCACCAGGCCGGAAGCCGACGGCGTGGCGGAATCGCTTGCCAATCCTTGTAGCCATGTCCGTGATAGCAAGCCACCGAAGGAGTGGGCAATGATATAGACTGGTTTACCGGTTTTTTGTTGAATCAATTTAACCGCATTGCCTAAATCGTTTGCCACGTCTTCAAAACGGGCGTTGGTGCGCCAGACAAATTCAAACGGCGCGTATTTGTCTGCCAACAGTTTGGGGAAGTTGCCCCAAGTGCCATCGCCGCCACCGAAACCGCCAAGTCTTTGATAGCCATGTACAAAAAGAACGGGCGGTTTACCTTGATAACAGGCGCTATCGCTATCGGCGCAGTAGCCGTAGAGTTTGGAGGGGAGTTTGGCATGGAGGGTAAAACCGGTAATCCAGGTCGCGCCAATCAATCCGTATTTGAGTTCAGCCCTGAATTGCTGTTGTTTACTTTCTGGCAGGCGGTTTTTCTCCACAAGAGAATCATGGCTTCTCATGAAATATTTGAGTCCGGTTTGACTCCATAAATATTTGATGGCATCACCGCGATCATCGGCGACAGTGCCACTGGGCGCGGAAAGATAAATATCCACCTGGCGGGTAGCGGTTCCCGCAACGATAAAATCACGAAAATAGAAGTTTACTGCCCAGTTGTTGTCTTCATCCTGAATCACCGATAAGGTCACATCAAATGGCTTGCCGTCGGCTGATTTGATCCGAATGCCGGTATTGGGATCGGTAATGTCCGAGCCTTGTGCGCTGTAAGTGGTATCCGTCCAGCGTTGATAACTGCGCAATGCGTATAACTTTGTGCCGTCCTGGCTGGGCACATTAGTCCAAGTGCCAGCGAATGGCACACCGCCGACGCTGACATCTGGCAATTGCAAAAGTTGCAAATCACTGCTAATTGTACCGAAGGGTCGGTCTCCTGCCCGCTCCGCCCGGCGCGGTGTAGTAACTGCACCAACCTCGGTCACTTGCCACAACAACTGCCCTTCATTATTCGGCACGAATTGCAACCGCGCCCACACCGGCACGTCGCCTTGTTCGCTTTGATAAAGTAGATAGGGAGTGTCTAATTGCAAGGTGTTGGGATCGAGCGTGGCGGTCGCCCGTGCTTGCCCAAATCCACCAAGCAACAGCAGGATTGGGGTGATTTGCAGCCAATGATGGGTTTTCACAGCTTGCTCTCCTCGTCGTGTTTTAAACCCATGTTGTAGATTGAATGTCATCATAGCGAGTGTGGGAAAGTGCGGCAAGTGAGGGCTTTTTCTGCCGTATGGCGATTGCGCGCCTTTTGGCACACTAGGCTCTTAAGCACGCTTTGCTTCACACAACGCTGATTTGAGACGGTTCTTTGTGCTGCGTAGAACGCTGCACGAGGAAAATAAGTAGGTGAATGAAAGTGTCTTAACGCAGGGGCGCTTGGTTTAGAATAGCTGATTAGATCAACACTTTTTTTCACTGTAACAGGAATTTCATGAGCGAATTTGACGGGCGAATCTGGGCGGTGCAGAACAATGATGCCTTGAGTCTGGTGTGCCAAAAGCAGACGATTAAGAAAAAAATCCAGGTCATTAACGAAAAGGGGCGCGAGCAAAGTTTGAGCGAAGACAAGCTGCTCTGGTGTTTACCTGGGCGGATGCGGGCGCTGTCGGAATGGGCGGAAACCTTGGAAAAGCTGCAAACGCGCTTGGCAAATTTGGCTGCTGAAGTGGATGTGTCTTTGCTGTGGGAAACTGCTTATGAGATGGAAACCGCTGATTTGAAAGAACTTGCCGAGTTATTTTTTGGCGAAGGCAGCGGCGTTGAACAGCAAGTTGCGATTTGGCAGGCGTTGGCAGCAGACGGTACTTATTTCAAAAGGCGCGGTAAAGTGTGGGAATTGCGCGGCGCGGAGCAAATTGAGGAATTGCGCACCCAGCGCCAGCGTGAAGAAGCCAAAGCGCAATTTCAGACGATGGCAGAAGACTGGCTCATTGCTGCTGCCAAAGCCGACACCTTGGAAATCAGCGAAGCCGCCGCGCCCTTTGTCGAGCGCCTAGATTGTTGGATGCGCGGCGATAAGGACAAGGATGCGCAATTGCTCATTGAAAAAATCGCCGAAGCCAACAAGGTCGCGCCGCGAGAACTGATATTCGATATTTTGCAAAAAGTCGGGCGCATTGCCGCAGATGCCGACCGTGACGTGATAGTTGCCGGACTCAAACCCGAGTTTTCCCAGCCGATTCTCGAAGCTGCCGCTGCTATTCCTACCTGGACGCCAGCGGATCCGGCTGCTGAGGTGCTGTCGCTGGCGTTTAGCATTGACGACGACGACACCCGCGAAGTGGACGACGCGCTGAACATTGAAGCCGACGGCGATGGCTGGCGCATAGACGTAGGCATTGCTGATCCCGCCTGCGCTATTGTCAAAGGCGACGCACTCGACCGCGAAGCCATGCGGCGCTGCACCACTGTGTACTTGCCCACGCAAACTATTTTGATGATTCCGCCGCGCATTTCCACCGACATTGCCAGCCTCAACGTCGGACAAGTGCGTTCCACCGTGTTGATTCAAGTCTGGCTTGACGCTGCCGCACAGGTTAAAGATTTTTCCATTCGCCGCGCCGCTGCGCGAGTCGAGCACCGCCTCAACTACGCCCAAGCCGACCTGGCTATCGCTGAGGGCAGCGACGACCTAGCGCGGCGCTTGCAAGATTTACAACGCATGACCGATAGCTTACGCAGACAGCGCATGGCAGAAGGAGCGCTGAGTTTCAATCGCCCCGAATACAAAATGAAAGTCAAAGACGGACTGGTCAGCGTAGAGATGGTCGAGCGCAACTCGCCCAGCCGTGCGCTGGTGGCAGAACTCATGATTCTCGCCAATCATCTGGCCGGCAAATATGCCCAGCGCCACCAAGTGCCGCTGATTTTCCGCACCCAAGACCCGCCAGAACAGCCCATTTCCTTGGAAGATCAACAGGATTCAGTGCGTTTCCAAAAAGTGCGCAAACTGCTCAAACCCTCGGCGCTATCGCTCCAACCCGGCGCTCACAGCGGATTAGGTTTAGGCGTTTACACCCAATTCAGTTCGCCATTGCGCCGCTTTGCCGATCTGGTCATGCAGCGCCAGCTTGACGCGCACCTCAACGGCGAAGCCCTGCCCTACGACCAAGAAGAATTGTTTAAGGTGTTGGCGACCGCAGAACAAACCGCTAAAGAAGCGAAAAGCCTAGAAATGGAAGCGAAAAAACGCTGGTTTGTGCTCTATCTCAAGCAGCAATGGCAAGACCAACCGCTCAGCGGACTGGTGTTAGATGCAGTCAAAGGCGGTTACAAAGTGGAGTTACAACCCTGGGGCGCAGAGGCGTTTATGAGCGGACCCGGACATCTGCAACCCGGCGATAAGGTGATCGCGCAAATCGAAAAACTACGCCCCAAAGTGGGACAAATTCGTCTGCGATTTCAAGGGAATGCGGCTTAAGCTGTACGGTGCGGAAGAGAAGAAACTGCCGAGGCGACGCCTCGGCAGTCCAAACGGCTTTACTTCTTGTCTTTGATTTCTTCAAACTCGGCGTCTACAACATTATCATCTGCCGGTTTTTGTTGTGCTTTAGCGGCGGCTTCAGCAGCGTCGGTAAAACCACCCATGTCACCTTCAGCGCCTGCGCCCGCTTGCGCATACATCTGCTCTGCCAGCTTGCTGGAAACTTCTGCCAGCGCCTTGGTTTTGCCTTCAATGTCGTCCTTGTCGTCGCCTTTCATGGCGGTTTTCAGGGCTTCAATGGCTTTGCCGATGCGCTCTTTTTCACCCGCGTCTACTTTGCTGCCTAGGTCTTCTAAGGCTTTTTCCGTGGAGTGAATCATGTTGTCCGCTTGATTGCGGGCGCTGACTAACTCGTGGAATTTCTTGTCTTCGGCGGCATGGGCTTCGGCATCTTTCACCATGTTGCGGATTTCTTCTTCCGACAAACCGCTAGACGCAGTGATGCGGATAGACTGCTGTTTATTGGTGGCTTTGTCTTTGGCGGAAACGTGCAAAATACCGTTGGCGTCAATATCAAATGCCACTTCAATTTGCGGTATGCCGCGTCGTGCTGGTGGAATGTCAGCTAAATCAAAGCGCCCCAAGGATTTGTTGGCTGACGCCATTTCGCGCTCGCCTTGCAACACATGCACGGTGACGGCGGTTTGGTTGTCGTCGGCAGTGGAGAAAATCTGCGAAGCTTTGGTTGGAATCGTGGTGTTTTTCTCAATCAGCTTGGTCATGACGCCGCCCAGGGTTTCGATGCCCAGACTTAAGGGGGTTACGTCTAGCAGCAGTACGTCTTTGACTTCTCCGGCTAACACGCCGCCTTGAATCGCTGCGCCAACAGCCACAGCTTCATCTGGGTTTACGTCTTTACGCGGTTGTTTGCCAAAGAATTTTTCCACTGCTTCTTGCACTTTGGGCATACGGGTTTGACCGCCCACTAAAATGACTTCGTCCACTTCGGCGGCGGATAAGCCGGCGTCGTTGAGCGCGATTCTGCAAGGTTCGATAGTGCGATTGACCAAATCTTCAACCAAACCCTCAAATTTAGCGCGAGTCAGCTTAAGATTCAAATGCTTAGGTCCGCTGGCATCGGCAGTGATGTAAGGCAGATTGATGTCGGTTTGCTGGCTAGATGACAGCTCGATCTTGGCTTTTTCTGCCGCTTCTTTCAGACGTTGCAACGCCAGCGGGTCCCTGTGCAAATCTACGCCCGTGTCTTTTTTGAACTCGTCGGCTAAGAAATTGATCACGCGCAAGTCAAAATCTTCGCCACCTAAGAAGGTGTCGCCGTTGGTGGAAAGCACTTCAAACTGGTGTTCGCCGTCAACTTCGGCAATTTCGATGATAGAAATATCAAAAGTACCGCCGCCTAAGTCATACACAGCGATTTTTGCGTCGCCGCGTTTTTTGTCCAAGCCATACGCCAGCGCCGCTGCGGTGGGTTCGTTGATGATGCGTTTCACATCCAGACCCGCGATGCGTCCGGCATCTTTGGTGGCTTGGCGTTGAGAATCGTTGAAATACGCGGGCACAGTGATGACCGCTTCGCGCACTTCTTCGCCGAGATAATCTTCAGCGGTTTTTTTCATTTTTTGCAGCACCCGCGCAGAAATTTCCGGCGGCGCCATTTTTCTGCCTTTGACTTCGACCCAAGCGTCGCCGTTGTCTGCGCCGACGATTTTGTAGGGCACCATTTTTACATCGCGCTGCACCACTTCGTCTTTAAAACGCCGACCAATCAAGCGTTTCACGGCAAATAAGGTGTTGCTGGGATTGGTCACTGCTTGGCGTTTGGCGGATTGCCCGACCAGGATTTCGTCGTCGTTGGCAAAAGCAATCACCGAAGGCGTGGTGCGTGCGCCTTCGCTGTTTTCAATGACGCGAGCCGTGCCACCTTCCATCACTGCCACGCAAGAGTTGGTCGTGCCCAAGTCAATGCCGATAATTTTAGCCATTCTATTTTTCCTCTGATTGAATGAATACGCAGTGTTTCTGCGCGTGATTTAGTCTTGTGCCTAGGCGCTGTTGACGGTATGCCGATAGCGCCTGAAAGTTGCCCTTGAAGTGGGGTAATGTGTGCTGTTTTCAAGCGTTACATTAACCTATGGAAAGGTTGTACACAGAGGGCGCAACGGACGCGCCTCTAGCCCCGCCAGGCAACATCTAAATCTTTCGCGGCTTTCACGTCATCCAAACGTCGCACGGGTAAAGTATGCGGTGCTTCTTTAAGCAACTGCGGTTGGGTTTCGGCTTCTTGCAGAATCTCTTGCATGGCAATGACAAAGGCATCCAGGGTGGCTTTGTCTTCGGTTTCGGAAGGTTCAATCAGCAAACATTCAGGAATCAACAGCGGGAAATAAGTGGTGGGCGCATGAAAGCCTTTATCTAAAAGCCGCTTGGCAAAATCCATTGCATTACATCCCAATTGCTTGGCTTGCTTCTTTAGCGTCAGAATAAATTCATGACTGGCACGGCGTTGCGGAAAAGCCGGGTCAAAACCGGCTTTTTTGAACTCGGCTAACAAATAATTGGCATTCAGCGCGGCGTATTCAGCGATACGCGGCATTCCTTCGCGCCCTAGCAAGCGGGCGTACACATAAGCACGCAAAATCACGCCGGCGTTACCTGCGAAGCCGAGCATACGCCCGATGCTCTGCGGGCAGTCTTGCTCGGTCAACCAGCGGTAAGTGTCGTCGTCTTTTGCCACCATTGGAATGGGCAAAAAGGGCACTAGGCGTTCACTGACGCCGACTGGACCTGCACCGGGTCCGCCGCCGCCGTGCGGGGTGGAAAAAGTTTTGTGCAAATTCATGTGAATCACGTCAAAACCCATGTCGCCCGGGCGTACTTTGCCCAAAATAGCGTTCAAATTTGCCCCGTCGTAATACAGCAAGCCGCCGGCTTGATGCACGGTTTGGGCGATTTCCACAATGCGCCGCTCAAACACGCCCAGCGTGGAAGGATTGGTCAGCATAATACCGGCGGTTTGCGCACCGACGGCGGCGCGTAATGCGACTAAATCCACGTCGCCTTGCGCATCGGTAGGGATTTCTCGCACCTTGTAACCGCACATCACCGCTGTGGCGGGATTTGTACCGTGCGCGGCGTCAGGTACGAGCATTTCAGTGCGTGCCGTGTCGCCACGCGCTTCGTGGTAAGCGCGAATCATCGCCACGCCCGCAAATTCGCCCTGTGCGCCCGCCGCAGGCACTAGCGAAACGCCTTTCATGCCAGTGACGGCTTTCAGCATTTCTTGCAATTCGTAAAAACACGCCAGCGTGCCCTGGCTATGGGTGTCGGGCGCTAACGGATGGTGGTTGAGCAGCCCAGGTAACATCGCCAAGCTGTTGCACACACGCGGGTTGTACTTCATGGTGCAAGAACCCAGCGGGTAAAAATGGGTATCAATGGAAAAATTCTTTTGCGACAAACGGGTGTAATGTCGCACCGCTTGTAATTCCGACACTTCGGGCAATTTAGCGCGTACTGAACGCTGCAAATGTACTGGAATATCAGTGGCTTTTGCGCGTATTGCCGGATATTGCGAAGGGGCGCTGCGCCCGACGGCGCTTTGTTCAAAAATCAGCATGAAGGGAGTTCCTTAAAAAAATGAAGCACACAAGGTTGTGTTCAAAGAAGGTGCATTTTAGCCTAATGCGATGGAAAAACTCAGCTTTCCGGTATGGCTTCAACGACTTCGCCGGCTTGCACAAAACCCTGCCCTAAAGTAATAAGATTCACTTGTTCCGGCAAGCCGCTGACCCACAAGCCATCGGTGCTGGTACGCAAAATATCCAGCGGATAAAACACCACCCGATGGTCGCTGTCAACCGCTTTAGCGCCCAATTCTCCGCTGTCGCTGAGTGCCAGCATGGCGGAAGACATAAAATAGCCCCGCGTGGTTTCAACCGGAATGCGCAAGGTAGCACTCGCGCCCGCCGCCAGTTTGTTAGGATTGGGCGCTTGCATTTCGACACGAAAACTGCGGGTATTGGCATCGGCAATCGCCGACAGATAGCTGACGCGCCCCTGCAAAATCCGTCCGCCAAGCAATTCTGCCTGGGCATTTTGCCCGATTTTAAGCTGTTGTAGATTTTGTTGCGCCACCTGTCCGCTGATTTTGAGCACTGAATCATCAACCAACACCGCCAGCACATCGCCACGCTGCACAAAATCCCCTTCTTCTACCAGACGCTCGTTAATGATGCCGGCAAAGGGCGCACGAATGTGCGTGTGTTCAATGTCCAGTTGAATCTGCGCCAGCGCCGCTTGTGCCGAAGCCAGCGCCGCTTGTGCTTCTAGCAGCGTATTTTCTGCCTGCAATCCTTGTATTTTGAGCCTTTGCGCAGAATCCAATTCTTTGCGACGCTGGCGCAACAGGGCTTCGGCTTCTTTCAGCGAACTTTGGCGCGTTTCCATGGAAAGTTGCAAACACAGGGTATCGGCGTTGACTCTTTGCCCCTTAGCCACCAGCACCCGCATTATTCGCCCCTCGGTTTCGGCGCGTATTTGCACATGACGCAAAGGCTCAAGCTGTCCTAGCGCGACCACTTCACGAGTGACCGGCTGTGCCTGTAGCTGACGGGTTTGCACCTTGACTCGCACACTCTGGGCAGGCGCTACTTTAGCCGGTTCTGTTGCGGGCGAGGGCTGCGCAATCAGCGAGCCGCTCAACATCCAAGCCGATAAACAAGCAGTCACTCCCAGGGCAATCCAAATTGAAGCTTTCATCATTTTGACTCCTAACCAAGCTATAAAAACTCAATGTTATACTAGCCTAGTTAATAGCAGATAGTAGCAACAGCGCAGCGATTTAATACAGTAAAACACACACGGAGAAACCTTAAAGATGCTTTATCAGGCTAATAGACGCCGTTTTTTAAAACTGTGCCTCGGCGCTTGGCTTTCTGGTAGCCTTGGCGTCCCCTTGTGGGCAAAAGAGGAAACAGAAGAAAAACCAATCAATTACACTCTAGCAACCGCCACCACTGGCGGTACTTATTATCCCGTTGGAGTAGCCATTGCCACCTTAACGCATATCAAATTGCAAGCACAGGCAAATCTGAGGCTCACCGCGATCAGCTCTGCGGGTTCGGCAGAAAACCTCAAATTGCTACAAGAAAATCAGGCACAGTTTGCTTTATTACAAGCCTTCTATGCGGCACCAGTGCGCAACAATGTCGGCGAATTAACCGCAACCAGCAGCCCCTCTGTGCCACTTTGCTCAATTGCCAATCTGTGGCAAAACGTCGAGCATTTTGTAGTACACAAAACACAAGTCAAAACCGGCACACTAGAAGATTTACGCAACTTCAATCAGGCAGACTTCTCCATCGGCGAGCATGGCTCTGGTGCAGAAGGTTCAGGACGCTATATTTTGAATGCGTTAGGCATAGCGCCAGAACAGGCGTTTACATTAACCCATTTGGGCTATGGTCCCAGTGCCGATGCGTTGCAAGCCGGGCGCATCCAAGGGGCAAATCTACCCGCTGGCGTGCCGCTCAGCGCCCTGTCACGGGTTTTTGCCGCCCTCGGCGAAGAACTGCACCTCCTCAATGTGACTGACGAACAACTGGCACAGATTAATAGCCGTCACCCGCTATGGACGCGCTATACAATCCCCGCACAAACCTATCCAGGACAAACCCAACCCGTACAAACCATTGCCCAGCCGAATTTTCTCGCCGTGCGCAAAGACGTGGACGCCGAGCATGTGTACTGGATTACCAAAACCCTCTACGAAAATCTGGATTTTCTGTACGGTGTCCACAACGCCACAGAATTTATGCAGCTAGACAACGCCTTAAACAACCTGACACTACCGCTACACCCAGGTGCGATGCGCTATTACCAAGAACAGGGCATCACTATTCCCACTGCTTTACAGTCGCCCGACCCCAACGCCAATAACCTAGTGCTAAATCAACACCCCTCAGATGCCGCTCATCTGTCGCTGGAGCAACACAGCAAGCATTCTCGTTGACGCAAGCTGACATCCCGCCTGAAGCTTCGCCATAAAAAAACCGCCAGGTTATCAAACCTGGCGGTTTTTCTTTTCGATTAAACCCAGAAACCCCAGCGCCAAAGCCTATTTTTGCTTAATCACCAGCAAACTCAAGTCATCCATTAACGGACGCTCGGCGGCGTGGCGGTGCACATCGGCAATAATTGCTTGGCGAATGTCGGCTGAGGATTGCTGCCAATGTTGTTGAACGATTGTGACTAAACGCTCCACACCATACACCGCACCTGCGGGGCTAAAGGCTTCAACCAGCCCATCGGTATACAATACGATGCCATCGCCGACGGCTAATTGGATATGTTGCTGATGCACAAAGCGCGCAATATCCGGCTCAAGACCTACGGCAAAGCCTAAATCGGTGGTATCAATGCGCTCGATTTCGCCGGTTTGACGTGCAACCAGTACATCTTCATGCTGTCCAGTCAGGATCAAGGTGTGATCTTGATAATCCAATAACGCCAGGGTGAGATTTTTATCTGATTGAATCCGTTGTGTATTTTTGTATATCACCTGATTTAGCACATTCATAAAAATGTGCGGATCGCTGACATTGTTCAACAACAAGGTGCGCACTGCGGTTTGTACCATAATCATCAGTACGCCGCTTTCCAAGCCATGTCCGGTAACATCGCCAATGCCGAATTTGATCAAGCCGCGATGTTGCAGCACGTCGTAATAATCGCCGCCCACTTCTGTGGCGGGTTCCATGAAACCGGCAATATCCAACTGCGCAATGCTTGCCAGTTCCTCAGCCGAGGGCAGCACCATTTGTTGCAAGCGGCGGGTAACGTCCAGCTCCGCGCTCATGCGGATATTTTCTGATTGGAGGCGATGATTCAGCCCACTGATCTCGCGGTTAGCATTTGCCAATTCGCTGGTACGTTCGGCGACCCGTTGTTCCAATTCTTCATTCAAGGTGCGCAAAGCCTGTTGCTGGCTGGCGACTTTCTCGCTCATTTCATTGAAAGTGTCGCTTAATGTGCCAAATTCGCCGCTAAAACCCGATAAACGTCGTGCGTAATCCCCTTCAGCGACCGCACGCATCGCGCCCATTAAGTCAAACAGCGGACAACTGACGTAAGTGCGGATAAACCAGGAAACCAGGGCAAAAATGCCAATAAATCCGACCAATTGAATCCACAAATGTTGTTGGAAAGAGGTTTGAGTGCGTTCTTTAATCGTTGCCGCTGGCACTTTGATACTCAATACCCCGCGTAAATCGCCGACTTTGTAGCCCCAGGCAGTATCATATTTTTGTACGGTCGGCGGCGCATCTTCGCGCTTGGCGTGGCACTTTAGGCATTGCTCTTCAATCCAGATTGGGCGGGCGTATAGATAGTATTCCTCGCCTTTTTCATTGGTAAACGGATGAAACAAAATATCGTCTTGGGGATGTTCACGGAAATGCGCCATTGCTGCCAATTCTATTGCATCCGCTTGATGCTCTGGGCGGCGCGGTTGGTCGGACACATTATTGAATTTGAAGCCGCTGGCATCCCAATTGGGATATTCTTGAGAAATTTGTCCAATCGCAAAAGCCGGTAAAAAATGCAGGTTGATGTCGTCTAGCGGCACTTTGTAATCAATAAACACCTTTTGCTGGGTTTTACGGTACGCCATTAACAAACTGCGTACCCGCTCGGCTTGATCCTGTAAATTTTTTTGTTCGTTTTTCTGCATTGCTTGATAATTCAGTAACTCAGTGATAGCAAAAATACTCAATAAAATCATGCAGATAGCCAGCAATAATTTGGCTTGTAAACCAAGATGAGCGTGCATGGGAAACCGCCTGTGGGTGTTAGGGTGTGCTCTGTAGTGTATATTTGCGTCTTGTTTAAGTACAAGGAAATTATGCCGCTGCACGGCAATGGTAAAAAGGTTCAAACACTTTCTTTCTAACTAATTTTACAACCCAAATCGAGCATTGCCACTGTGAGTATAGAAACAGATCGCCTAGTCACGGCAAACAGCAACACTGAAGAACAAATCATTGATCGCGCCATTCGCCCCAAACGCTTGCAAGACTATGTAGGACAACCGCATGTGCGCGAACAAATGGAAGTTTTCATTCCCGCCGCCAGAGCGCGTGGCGAAGCCCTGGATCATGTACTGATTTTTGGTCCGCCCGGCTTAGGCAAAACCACTTTGGCGCACATTATCGCCGCAGAAATGGGCGTGAGCTTGCGCCAAACCTCGGGTCCCGTGCTGGAAAAAGCCGGTGATTTAGCCGCGCTTTTGACCAATCTCGAACCGCGAGATGTGCTGTTTATTGATGAGATTCATCGCCTTAGCCCAGTCGTAGAAGAAGTGCTGTACCCCGCAATGGAAGATTATCAACTCGATATTATGATCGGAGAAGGTCCTTCTGCACGTTCTATCAAGCTGGATTTGCCGCCCTTTACCCTGGTTGGCGCCACCACCCGCAGCGGGCTGTTGACCTCGCCCTTGCGGGATCGCTTCGGCATTGCACAACGCCTGGAGTTTTACACCACCGAAGACTTAACCCGCATAGTCACGCGCTCGGCGGGGATTTTGCACGTCGGCATTGACGCCTTGGGTGCGACCGAAATCGCCCGCCGCGCACGCGGCACGCCACGCATTGCCAACCGCCTCTTGCGCCGCGTGCGGGATTACGCACAAGTCAAAGCCAACGGGCAAATCAGCCTGGAAGTCGCGCAAAAGGCGCTGAATATGCTGGATGTGGACACTTACGGACTGGATATGCTGGATCGCAAGCTGCTGACAGCGATCATGCAGAAATTCGACGGCGGACCCGTGGGTGTGGATACCCTCGCCGCCGCAATTGGCGACGAGCGCGGCACTATTGAAGAAGTCATAGAACCCTATTTGCTACAACAAGGCTTTTTGATGCGCACCCCGCGCGGGCGCGTCGCCACGCGCCTGGCGTGGCAACATTTTCAACTCCAACCGCCCGCTGCCTTACAAGATTTATTTAACGATACGGTGCAAGGGTTGCAGCCCAGCCCTGTCAAGGTGAGTAATTTACTGTAAAATAAGGACTATTTTTATAATCAACGAAATACTGAGGAATATACAATGATTTTCGGTAGTGGTGCAATGAGAATGATTTTAGAAAACAACTTAATCTATAAAAAACCTTAAAAAGGAGAACAATATGAAGTGTCCTGAATGTGACTCAAAGCATATCGTTAAAAATGGTTTTACCCCAAAAGATAAACAAAAATATAAATGCGCAGACTGTAAAAAACAGTTTGTATTGAACCCCATTAAAACACCTATCTCTGAAGAGAAAAAAGAGTGGGTAGAAAATCTATTATTGGAGAAAATAGGCCTTAATGGCATTATGCGCAGCACTAAGGTTTCTAAGCGGTGGTTGCAATACTATGTTAATAAAAAGTACAAATCTATTGTTCAAAAAGTCACGGTCAAAAACAAGCCTAAATGCTCGCTGATTATAGAAGCCGATGAGGCGTGGAGTTATTGCGGAATGCTTCGACAAGCTCAGCACAAGA
>DYPD01000011.1:0-8787 GCA_020720115.1 Thiomargarita sp.
AAGCCCTGGAAGAACGCCTGGCGTTCCAAGCCAGTGCGTTGGATGAGGTGCGCGAAAAGCTGCAAATTTTCCTGAATAATCGGGAAGATGGCATGTTTCGCGGCAATGCTAAACAAAGCAAAAATGCCCTGGCGGTGTTTACTGCTGATGATGATTTGCAGCAGGTGGTGGAAACCTGGATGGCTCGTAGCCAGTACGGGAAAATCCTGGATTTATGGGTGAAAGGACTGGCGCTGGATTGGCAAAGTCTGTACACGGGGGCAAAGCCTCAGCGCCTCAGTTTGCCGACTTATCCGTTTGCGAAAGAGCGTTATTGGGTGGATGCGCCAGCGGTTACGCAGCCAATGGCGGATACGCTGCGCTTAATCCGCCCTACGCCTGCACCGGTGGAGATGCGGACGCTACTCAGCGCCCTGCGCGCTCAGGAGCAAGCGCCGTTGCGCCTGTTGCACGAGCAAACGCAAGCCTTGGAAGCATTGGCACTGCCGTTAATGCACGCGCAGTTAGCCAGGCTGGACGGCGCGGCTGACATCATTCCCTTGTATCGCCAATGGTATCAAGCTACGCAAAGCCTGTTTGCCGTTAGCTTGCCGGTGGCGTCGGACTGCGACGCGCTTTGGCAGGCGTGGGAAGCGCACAAACTGCACCTTGCAGATAGCGCAATCCAAGCGCGTATGCGGCTGTTGGAAGTGACCTTGCGGGCTTTGCCAGAGATTCTCACCGGCAAACTGCCTGCAACTGACGTGATGTTTCCAGATTCGTCCCTGCATTTGGTAGAAAATGTTTATAAAAACAATGTGTTATCTGATTATTGCAATCAGGGGATTGCGGACTTGGTGGTGGCTTATATCCACGAGCGACAACGACAAAATCCCCACGAGAAACTGCGTCTGTTTGAAATAGGCGCGGGCACTGGTGGCACCAGTTCGGTGATTTTTCAAACACTTAGCGCAATGGAAAAACAACAAATTGCGGAATATTGCTATACCGACCTGTCCAAAGCCTTCCTCCAGCACGCCGAGAAAAATTACGGCGCGGACAACCGGTTTTTGCGCTACCAGATTTTCAATGCAGAACAGCCCGCATCAACCCAAGGCATTGCCACCGGCGTTTATGATTTAGTGATTGCCGCCAATGTGTTACATGCCACGCGCACTGTCGAGCAGAGCGTGCGCCATGCCCAAGCGCTGTTAAAACCTGGCGGGCTGTTGTTGCTCAATGAGTTGTCGCAAAACAATCTGTTTTTGCACCTGACCTTTGGCTTGCTGGAAGGCTGGTGGCGCTTTGATGATCCACAATTACGCATTGCCGGTTCGCCCGCAATTGCGCCGCACACCTGGCAGCAGGTGTTAGAACAACTGGGCTTTAGCCAGGTGTTGTTTCCGGCGCAGGCGTTACATGAGTTCGGGCTGCAACTGCTGGTGGCGGAAAAGGCGCCAAGCGCAAAAACTGCTGTGCAGCACCCAGCACCTGCGCGAGAAACCAGAACTAGCGTGCAGCGCAGACTGCCTGCACGAGCAAATGCGCCCACCCACCAAAGCTTTGGGCTAGAAAGTTACATCAAAGACACCATCGCGGAAAAGCTCTCGGAAGCCCTGAAAGTCGCGGTAGAGAAAATAGATCATGACGAATCTTTCTCTGATTATGGCGTGGATTCCATCATAGGCGTCGCTTTTGTTGATCTGCTAAATCAAGCCCTTAGCATCGAATTGTCAGTGACCATCATTTTTGATCACAGTTCGGTCAATCGGCTGACTCGGCATGTGTTGGCGACCCACGCCAGTGCGATTGCCGCAACCTTGGGACAAACGGTGATTGCCGAGGCAGAAGAAGCGCCCGTTGCAATGGCAGACCTGCCTGCTTTTGCACACCCAGCCGAGGTGTTGGAAAAACCCGCAGAAGAACAACCGGCAATAGCCATCATCGGCATCAGCGGGCGTTTTGCGCAGTCAGACGATGTGCATGAACTCTGGCAGCATCTTGCCAATGGCGATGATCTGATTGAAACAGTCACGCGCTGGGATTTGTCGCCGCTGGTGGCTGAAGATGCCAATTTTTGTCGTAGCGGCGGCTTTGTGCGCGATGTGGATAAGTTTGATCCCCTGTTTTTCAATATTTCCGGCACAGAAGCCAACTACATGGACCCGCAGCAGCGTTTGTTTCTGCAAGAATCTTGGAAGGCACTAGAAGACGCGGGCTATGCGGGCGTGCGTATCGAAGGCTGCAATTGCGGCGTGTATGTAGGCTGCGACCAAACGGATTACAGCCGCTTATTCAAAGACAAGCTTCCCGCGCAGGCGTTTTGGGGCAACATGGGTTCGATCATTCCCGCCCGCGTGTCCTATTACCTGGATTTACAGGGTCCGGCGGTTGCCATAGATACCGCTTGCTCCAGTTCTTTATCCGCCATCCATTTGGCTTGTCAGGCATTGTGGAATCGAGAAATCGAACTGGCGCTGGCAGGCAGCGTGTTCATCACCTTTACCCCAGAAATGTATGTGATGGCAAACCGCGCTGGAATGCTCTCACCGACCGGACGCTGCCACACTTTTGACCAGAGCGCCGATGGCTTTGTGCCTGGCGAGGGCGTGGGCGCAGTGATTCTCAAGCGGCTGCCCGATGCGCTGGCAGATGGCGATCACATTTACAGCATCATTCGTGGCATTGGCATCAACCAAGACGGCGCGACCAACGGCATCACCGCGCCCAGCGCCAAGTCGCAGGAACGTCTGGAACGCGAAGTTTATGACCGCTTCCACATCAATCCTGAGCAGATTACGCTGGTCGAAGCGCACGGTACGGGCACTATTTTGGGCGATCCCATCGAATGCGGTGCGCTGAAAAATGCCTTCCAGCATTACACGGATAAAAAGCAATACTGTGCGCTGGGCAGCATCAAAACCAATATTGGTCACACCCAATTAGCCGCCGGTATCGCTGGTTTGCTGAAACTGCTGATGGCGATGCAGCATCAGCAAATTCCGGCGTCGCTGCATTTCAATCAGTGCAACGCCAACATCCAGTTTGCAGACAGCCCCTTTTACGTCAATACTCAGCTAAAAGACTGGCAAGTACCAGACGGCTTGCCGCGTCTGGCGGCGCTCAGTTCTTTTGGCGCTAGCGGCACTAACGCGCACCTGGTGCTGGAAGAAGGACCCCGCACGCCACCGCGTTCGCCGGCTCGCCCTGGCTATCTTGTGGTGTTGTCTGCACGCACCGCCGAACAATTGCAAAGCCAGGTGCGGCAACTGCTGGCTTATATGCAAAATCAACCAGATACCGACTGCGGCAATCTAAGCCGCACGCTGCTGCTGGGGCGCAAACACCTGAAACACCGTCTGGCGTGTGTGGTCAGAAGCCTGGAAGAATTGCGCACTTTGTTGGAAAAATGGCTGCAAAAAGGCAAGCTGTCGCAAGTCTATGTCTCTGTCCTCAATGAACCAGAACTGCGCCAGCAACCGGCACTAAAAAGCTATGGTAATCAATGCATTGAGGACAGCTTAGCGGCGCAGGGCGAAAGCTATTTAGAGATGTTAGCGGCGATAGCTGATCTCTATAGCCAGGGCTATGTGCTGAATTTTGCCGGTTTGTTTCGCGGTGCGGGTTATCAGATGTTGCCCTTGCCCACCTATCCTTTTGCCAAGCAGCGTTACTGGATTGAGGAAAGTGAGGTATCCACGCCCAGCGAGCTATCCGCCGAAACGACCAAGCTGCATCCCTTAGTGCATGAAAATACTTCAGATTTTTCCCAGCAGCGGTTCACTTCGCACTTCAGCGGCGCGGAGTTTTTCCTGGCTGACCATGTGGTACAGGGGAAAAAAGTGCTGCCTGGCGTGGCTTATCTGGAAATCGCCAGCCAAGCCGCGGCGCTGGCGATGGGCAGCACTTTTGGCACGCGCTTCGACCAGCTCAGCGACCGGCAAGGGACATTGCCAATCGCCGGTCGGGTGTTAAAAAACGTCGTCTGGGCGCAACCCATTCGGGTGGAAAACGCGCCCGTTGCAGTACACATCAGCTTGCAGCCTGAAGACAATGGCGACATCAGTTACCAGGTTTACTCGCACGCTTCGACAAGCTCAGCGACCGGTTCAGCGACCGGTGCTGAGCCTGTTATGCACAGCCAAGGGCTGGTCAGTTTTGCCCAACTGGGCGTCCCGCCTCAACTGGATATTGCCGCGCTCCAGGCACAATGCGCACAGGAAATCTTGAGTGCGCCCTTTTGTTACGACACCTTTAACAAGGTTGGCATCGCTTACGGTGCGGCGCATCAGAGCATCGAGGCTATTTATTTAGGCAACCATCAGCTATTGGCGCGGCTCTCAATACCAGCCTGCGTGTCCCAAACCGTAAACGACTTTGCGTTGCACCCCAGTTTGCTGGATGGCGCTTTGCAAGCCACGTTGGGCTTGTCCATTGATGAATTGCGTGCAGAAGGGGCGATTCGCCCGTTTCTGGCTTTTGCGCTGGAGCGCCTGGAAGTGTTCCGCCAGCCGCCGCCGTCGGTGTGGGCGTTTATCCGCTTGAGCGCCGGTAGTTCGCCGCAGGACAAAATCCGTAAAATTGATATGGATTTATGCGATGAACAAGGGCAAGTGTGCGTGCGCATTCATAAATTCACTTCGCGCGCTTTAGGCGAGTCGGACGATGCCATCGGCACACTGCTGTTGCGCCAAGTATGGCAGGCTGAAAGCGTGGCGCCCGATGCGCAACTGCCGGATTATGCAGAGAAAATAGTGGCTTGGATTGAGCCGGAATTGGGCTGGCAAGACAGCTTAAGCGACCGGCTCCCGAATACTGAAGTGCGGGTGTTGACCGCCAACGGCGAATCTGTTGCCCAGCGTTTTGAACGCTACAGCATTGAATTATTTGAAAGAATTAAAATTATCCTGCAAGGCAAGCCCAAGCGCCCGGTGCTGTTTCAGGTCTTGCTGTCCGCCCAAGCCGAACGCCAGGTGTTCGCTACGCTCGTTGCGCTGCTGAAAACCGCGCACTCAGAATATTCCAAGCTCATCGGGCAACTGATTGAAATAGAAGCGGATAGCCTTCCACAATTGCCGTCCATTTTGGCTGAATGCGCGTGCGTACCAAACCAGGTGCATATTAAATACGCAAACGGCAACCGCTCGGTGGAATACCTGCAAGAGATCGAAACCCTGCCTAACCAGGTCAAAATTCAGTGGAAAGACCAGGGCGTGTATCTGTTGACCGGTGGTTTAGGCGGCTTGGCGCAGATGTTTACCCAGCACATACTGGAACACGCACAAAATCCGGTGTTGGTGCTGTCGGGAACATCAGACAGCGTGTCGGAAAAACAGCTGCCCGCGATTGAGGCGTTACGTCAGGCGGGCGCTACAGTGCTCTATCAAAAAGCCGATGTGGCAAAAATTGCCGAGGTCGAGCGTCTCATCGCCCGCATTGAACAGGATTTCGGGCGTTTAGACGGCATTTTGCACACCGCTGGGCTGATCCGTGACAACTTCATTATCAACAAAACCCGCGAAGAATTTGAACAGGTGCTGGCGCCCAAGGTCGCTGGTTTGGTCAATTTAGACGAGGCAACCCGCCACCTGTCGCTGGACTTTTTCGTGTTTTTCGCGTCAATGGCGGGGGTGATGAGCAACCTGGGACAAGCCGATTACGCCTGCGCTAATGCCTTCATGGACGCTTACGCAGCGTACCGCGAAGCCTTGGTCAGACAAGGATTGCGTCAAGGCAAAACCCTGGCGATTGACTGGCCGCTGTGGGCGTCTGGCGGCATGAAGCTGGCAGAAGCGGTCGAGCGCATGATGTTCCAAAACTTTGGTATTGTGGCGATGCCGACAGAGATCGGTATGCGGGCGTTGCAACGTGCGCTGGCGCTAGATTCTCATCAGGTAATGGTGATGACTGGCAAGCTGTCGCATCTGCGGCGCACGCTTAAGCTTGACGTCAACGTGCAAAAATCTCCCGCTGAGCCGCCTGCTGAGCTTGTCAAAGCATCACCGGTCGCTGAGCCTGTCAAAGCATCGCCGGTCGCTGAGCTTGTCGAAGCGCAAATCATTGCCGCGCTCACTCAAGCTGCCGCACAAGTGCTACAAATCCCCGTGACCGAGATTGACGCGGATACCGATTTCACTGAGTTAGGTTTTGATCCGGTGCAGCTTGCCGCGCTGGCAACCCGCTTAAATCAGACGGCGGGTTTTGAACTCACTTCCGGCGCATTTTTGGACTACCCCACCTTAAACCGCTTGGCACATGCGCTGGCAGGGGCGCCCAACGCGCCTGAACCCGCCCAACCCGCACCCCAACCTGCGCCCATAGCGGTAGTGCCCGCAGTCGCGCCTACGCCTGTACCTGTCGCCGCGCCCGCACCTGCGCCTAAACCCGCAGCTGATACGGCTTCTGCGCTGGCGCAAGTGAATGCGCTGCTGGCGAAAAACGTGACTCAGCAACTGCAAATTCCCCTGGAAGAAATTGATCCAGAAATGCAGTTGAGCGATTTTGGTTTTGATTCCATTTCGCTGACTGAGTTTTCCAATAATCTCAATCAGGCGTATGGGTTGGAATTGACGCCCGTGCTGTTTTTTGAATACCCCACCTTAAGCAGCTTTGCGCAATATTTGCTGGACGAACATCCGTCCATCTTTGCGCCCAAAGCCGCGCCCAAAGCTGCGCCTGAGCCGGTCGCTGAGCCGGTCGCCGCGCCGGTCGCTGAGCTTGTCGAAGCGCAAGTCGTTGCTGTGCCAGTCGCCCCCCCAGCAGTGCAAAATCTGCGTTCGCGCTTCAAGTCCGTATCAACCTCTGCGCAAACGCCCACACCCGCAGAAGTTGCGCCCGCCACTGAACAACGCTCATTGCCGCTGGTAAACGAGGCGGTGGCAGTGATTGGCTTAAGCGGTCAGTTTCCGCAAGCCAAGGATGCTGAAACTTTCTGGCGCAACCTGGCAGCCGGACAAGAGAGCCTCAGTGATGTACCCAAGGATCGCTGGAATTGGGACGGTTTTCCTAAAGCATTGTGGCGTCAGGAAGACATGGATGCGATTCGCCTGGGTGGTTTTTTAGCCGACATTGACTGCTTTGACCCCGCGTTTTTTGGCATTGCACCGCAGGAAGCGCATCTCATGGACCCGCAGCAGCGCCTGCTGATGATGGAAATCTGGAAGGCGCTAGAAGATGCGGGTTACGCCAGAGAAACCACAGTCACCGACAAAGAAGCCAACAACACCGGGGTATTTATCGGTACGATTGGCACGGATTACGACAAATTGGGCGAAACCTATCAGATTCCGCCCGGCATTCATTCGGTGACTGGCAACAACCCGGCGCTATTCTCCGCCAGAATCGCCAATTTCCTTAATCTGTGCGGCCCCAATCTGGCGGTTGCCACCACCTGCTCTTCTTCGTTGGTGGCGATTCATCTGGCCTGTCAAAGCCTGTTGACCGGCGAAAGCGACCTGGCGGTGGCGGGTGGCACTTTCATCATGTCCACCGCCGAACGCTATTTGTTCATGGTCAAAGGCGGTTTGGTGTCGCCCAGCGGCAAATGCCACACCTTTGACGACAAAGCCGACGGCTTTGTACCTGGCGAGAGCGTTGGCGTGGTGGTGCTAAAACCCTTAAGCGCCGCGCAGCGCGACCGCGATCACATTTATGCGGTGATCAAAGGCAGCGGCGTCAATCATGACGGCAAAACCAGCGCCCTGTCAGTGCCTAATCGCGCCGCACAAAAGGCTTTAGCGTTGTCGGTGTACGCCAGAGCGGGCGTCAATCCGGCAGACGTGACCTGTGTGGAAGCGCATGGCACTGCGTCAAAATTGGGCGATCACATGGAATTTGATGCTATGTCTGAAGCCTTCCGCCAATACACGGATAAGCAGCAATATTGCGCCATCAGTTCAGTGCGCCCGAATATCGGTCACAGCGTTTCCTCGGCCTGTATTTCCAGCCTCATTAAAGTGTTGATGGCATTGAAATATAAGAAAATTCCGCCGGCTTTGAATTTTTCCACGCCCAACGAATACATCAAGTTTGCGCAAAGTCCGTTTTTTGTACCGACCGCGCTGATGGATTGGCAGCCAGCGGCGGATGGCAAGCGGCGTGCGGCGATCAACGCTTTTGCCCTCAGTGGCACTAACGCGCACGCGCTGCTGGAGGAATTTTGCGAGGAAGACGCGCAGCCGCCTCGCCCTGAGCCGGTTGCTGAGCTTGTCGAAGCCATGTTTGTATTGTCAGCCAAAAACCAGGAACGGCTGCACGCCTATGCACGCACGATGGCGGCATTTGTGCGGGAAAACCCAGCGGCGCGGCTGGAAAATATCGCTTTCACCCTGCACACACGGCGGGCGCCGATGGAAGAACGTCTGGTGGTGTTTGCCGCCAGCCATGCAGAACTGAGCGCACAATGGCTGGCGTATGCCGATGGACAGGGCGCGGCTGAACGCTATACCGGCAATGTGCGAGCCGGCAAGAAACTGTACGGCTTGTTGTTTGACGGTGAAACCGGCGAGGATTTCATGCAACTGGCGATGCAGCGCCGAGAATTGCGGCGTTTAGCGCAACTGTGGGTCAATGGCGCGAAAATTGGCTGGCACCCCCTATACCAAGGCACCTCAGCACGACACATCAGCTTGCCGACCTATCCTTTTGCGCAACAGCGTTTCTGGGTTTCCGCGGTGGCGGACAAACCGGCAGTCACGCCGCCGCCCGCGCCTACGATTGCACCCACACCCAAACCCGCCACTAAGCCAGCGGGCGTGTTCAACCTCAGCCTGGCGCAAGCAGACACAGAAGCACAGCCAGCAACCAAAC
>DYPD01000011.1:8887-53091 GCA_020720115.1 Thiomargarita sp.
GCTTGCCGCCAGCGGACACTGCACCGCAACCAGCGGCAAAACCCAGTGTGTTCAACCTCAGCCTGGCGCAAGCAGACACAGAAGCACAGCCAGCAACCAAACCCAGTGTGTTCAATCTCAGCTTGCCGCCAGCGGACACTGCACCGCAACCAGCGGCAAAACCCAGTGTGTTCAATCTCAGCTTGCCGCCTAGCGCCCCGCCTCCAGCGACAACAGTAGACCCGACAAGTCAGCCGGCGGGGCAAACGCCTTTGCAGGAAAAGACGCAACGGGAACTTCAGAACATCCTGTCCGAGTTACTGAGAGTCAGCGCCCATGACCTGGCGCCAGAGGTAGCGATTGGCGAATATGGGCTGGATTCCATAGTGATAACGGAATTTATAGGTCACATCAACCGTTTGTATGAACTGAACGTCATGCCGCTGGCTTTGCTGGATTACCCCACGCTGCAAACCTTTGCGGGCTATCTGTGCGAAGCCTACCCAGATGCGCTGGCGTACTACTATGACTAAGCCCCTTGTATTCATGTTTTCCGGTCAGGGTTCGCAGTATTACCGGATGGGTGAGCAACTATACGCACAGCATCCAGGTTTTAAACGCTGGATGGATCATTGCGCTGCCATCGCAGAGCCGCTGCTTCAGCAAAGCTTGACCGAGATTATTTATCATCCTCTGGATAGAACGCAGGAATTTGACCGCCTCTTGTATACCAATCCGGCGTTGCTGTGCATTGAATACAGTCTGACGCAAGTGTTGCTGGAAATGGGCATACAGCCGGATTATCTGCTGGGTTATAGCTTAGGTGAAATCACCGCTGCACTGGTGTCTGGTAGCCTGTCACTGGAAGACGGCATTCGTCTGAGTATCGAACTGGCGGCATTGCTAGAGCAGGCTTCGCCGCCGGCGGCTATGTTGTCCGTTTTTGATTCGCCAGCCATCTTCACGCAATTTCCTGACATTTTTCAAAACGTCTGGCTAACCGGGCAAAATTTCCCCAAAAACTTTGTTGTCACTGGTTTGCCAGAGGACATCAGCCAGCTCCAACACGCCTTAAATCAGCGCAAAATCATCTGTCAACCGCTGCCGGTTAAACAGGCTTTTCACACACCGCTAATCGAACCCTTGGAAACGCAAATCAAACAGCTTGCGCAAGCGATTGAATTTAAGGCGCTGCGTGTGCCGCTGCTGTCGTCGGTCAACGGGCAGTGGCAAGCCCGCCTAGATGCCCAAGCCCTGTGGCGCATCATCCGTCAGCCGGTTAATTTTGCACACAGCCTTCAAACGTTGCTGGCTCAGGGAAACTTTGTGTTTATTGATGTGGGACCCAGCGGCACGCTGGCGGCATTTGTCAAATACAGCCTGCCAGCGGGCACGCAGTCGTTGGCGCTACAAACCCTCAATCGCTTTGGCAAGGATGTAGAATCTTTGCAAAAGCTCGAATTGACCTTATCAACGCTCAAGCTGGAAAGTCTATCGGCTTAACTGAATGGCGATGAGACAATCATAGGATACAATGGAAAAAGTCCTGCTGTTTGAATCCAATTGGCGCACCGCGCCAGGCGCTGCGCCTTCGCAGCCGCATTCAGTTGTCCCTCTGTATCGCTTTGCGCTGCAACAAACGCAGTTTCAATTGCGTAGCCGTTGCTTGCTGGCAGCGACTTTGTTAGCCGAATGCCGCAGTTTTTTGTGCTTGCCGGAAAACCAGCGCGGTGTCAATCTGCTGCTGTTCAGTACACATGGTGAATGGCTAGAAGATGGGCGGCGCTGTTTGGCAGCAGCGGATCGGTTGCTGTTGCTGGAAGTGGCGTTACAGCCTTTGCGCCCGCATTTGTCGCGCACGTTGCTGGTGCTGGATGCTTGTCAGGTGGGACGCGAATTACCGCAGCTTTGTCAAACTTTCGGGTTGCTCGGTGCGGTGGGGTTTGCTGGAACAGTCAACTGGACCGCGTCCAGTGCTTTTATCCTGAGTTTGTTGCGGCAGTGGGTTGCTGCTGAAGTGCTGCATTTGCGCCGCGCCAGCAGTCGTCGCCCAGCGCAGGTGATGGCACACATGCAAGCAGGCAGCTATGCCCCCTTGATGCAGCAACTTGGGGTGCAGCACGCCTGGAAACATCAACCATTAAATCAATAGAATAGCGAGTAACCATGTACGCCGTTGAAGTCAAAAACCTGTCTAAAACTTACAAGCTCTACAAACATCCGTCTGATCGTTTGAAAGAAATTGTCCTGCGCAAATCCTATCATGAGGTTTTTCAACCACTGAAAGACCTGTCTTTTATGCTGCCGCGTGGCGGCATTTTGGGTATCATCGGTGACAATGGCGCGGGCAAAAGCACGCTGTTGAAATTGCTGGCAGGCACGCTCTTGCCCTCCAGTGGCTCGGTGAAAACGCACGGGCGTGTCGCGGCGCTGTTGGAATTGGGCGCGGGTTTTCACCCGGAATTGAGTGGACGGGAAAATATTTATCTCAATGCGATGGTGCTGGGCTTAAGCGAAGCCGAAATCCGCGAACGCGAAGCGGACATTATTGCTTTTTCCGAACTAGAGGATTTCATTGATCGCCCAATCAAAAACTATTCTTCCGGCATGTATGTGCGTTTGGCGTTTTCCGTTGCCGCCAGCGTTGATCCGGAAATTTTGATTATTGATGAAGCCTTAAGCGTGGGCGATCAGCATTTTCAGAAAAAATGCGTTAATCGCATGATGGAATTTAAAAACAGTGGCAAAACCATCTTGTTTTGCAGCCACAGTATGCACATGGTGCAAGAATTGTGTAATGAGGCGCTGTGGCTAAAACAAGGGGAAATGCAAGCATTTGGCGCCACCAAGGATGTGGTTGGCGCCTACTTGAGCTATCAAGAACTGCGTGAACAGGGCACTTTGAGTGCTGACAGCGATACCAGTGTGGCGCCCAGTGAGCATTCACCGCTGACCATTAGCGATTGGCAAATCACTGATGCCAACGGTGCGCTCATCACCGAGTTGCACCAATTCAGCGACATAAGGGTGACTTTAAACCTGCGTTGCACATCACCAGAGCCAATCTTGGCGCATGTGGGCGTGTTGCTGCTGCGTCCTGATGATCAGATGGTAGTGGTTGCCAGCAGCAAAGAAGCGGGTTTGCCGCCGTTAAAATTACACGGCAAACACCGCATTTGGGTAGATTTCCCGCGTTTTCCCCTGAATTCTGGTGTCTACCGCTTCTGTGCGCTAATTGCCGATGAGTTTGTCTTGCACCTGTTTGATCAGGTGCATAGCCCGCTCTATGCAGTGGTCAGCAAGCGCCCGGAATATGGTTTGGTATGGTTGCCGCACACCTGGCATATGCCAGACAGTACAACAGCAGTAGAGGTCAGTTCGCCCCTGTTGGAATAAAGCCTTGGCTATCTTTGTTGTCCATCAAAATCTCGAATTCGGCACTCTGCCCCAACACCTCTACGCGGTAAATGCCTGAACTCAAGCCATCTACCTTGAGCGGGACGAAAATATCAAAAGCTTGGGGTTGTTGCAAAGTGCAATGAGGACGATCCTGAGCCGAGAATTGGAGTTCCAGGCGAAACTTATCCTCTTCTCGGTATTCGGTCATGTTTTCCAGCACTCGGCAATCACTCTGCAAGTGCCCGCTTAGCAGCACATTAACGCGCAAGGGAAAACCAGCGCGCTGGATAATCTCCAGGTGTTCCAGCGCCATAGGGGTAAAATGCGGATAAGCGGCGCTGGGTGACGCGAGTGCGTTTTCGCTTTCCCGCAACGCATCGGCAGGAAAATCTTCGCTGGGGAAACCCAATTCTGGTGGTACTTGCGCCGGAATGCGCGCAGCCCCTTGCACATCATCCAAGCGTTTTCCGGTGGGAGTACAAGCCGTGAGCCACAGTATCAAACCAACACTGACGCTCATCAACGCAAAGCGGCAAGAAAAACTCGTTTTCATATTCATAAATAAATAGTTCCTACAGAGTGAAGTATTCGCATGTTTGCCAAAGCTATTATTAGTCACGCCGAGTTAGAAGCACGCCTCAGTCATCTGGAAAGCCTGCTACAGGGTCTTCCGCCAAACCAGGATTTACAGTTGCTCTTGCCTGAGTTGCACAGTCTGGTGGCAGAATTACTCGCGGCTTCAGAAAGCGGACTGTTGGCGCTTAATCCTAAACAATCCTTGCTGCAAGCCATTTTGCACCACACGCCCGCGATCATTTGTGTCAAGGATAAGCAGGGGCGCTATTTACTCAGTAATAAGCGATTTAATCAAGTGCTAGACACCCCAGGCGCCCAGATAATGGGCAAAAGCGATTATGATTTTTTCCCGCCTTATGTCGCAGACGCCTACAGTGCCAATGACCAAACCGTGCTCAACACCGGTCATGCCATGCAATTTGAAGAAGCCTATCGGCAAACCGACGGTATGCACACCTATCTATCGGTCAAATTTCCGCTGCGCGATCAAAGCGGCGCAATCCGTGCGCTGTGCAGCATCAGCACCGACATCACCGAACGCAAACGCGCCGAAGATGAGATTCGCAAAGCCAAGCTGCGTATGGCAGAAGCACAACGCCTGGCAGGTTTTGGCAACTGGGAAATGGACGTGCGCACCGAGCAAATGCACTGCTCAGAAGAAATTTTCCATATTTTGGGCGAAAAACCCCCACTCACGCCGATACTATACGACGACTTCCTCCAACGCCTGCATCCGCAAGATCAACCAGAATTTCACGCCACCCTACTAACCTGTCAAGAACAGCAGCACATGCTGGAAATTGATTTCCGCATCCTAGACACTCAACAGCAACTCAAATATCTCAATGCCCATCTGCATCCCATACGGGATGCACAAGGGCGCGTGATGCGCGTTATTGGCAGCTTGCTCGACATCAGCAAACGCAAGCAAGCGGAACTGGCATTGCGCGAAAATGAAAGCAAACTCAGCCAGTTACTCGCCTTTTTACCCATCGGCATCGTCATCCACGAAGCCAACGGACAGGTGCATTCAATCAACCAAAGTGCGCAAAAATTATTAGGCACAGCAGTACAACCCGGCTTACCGCTGAAAGATTTTACCCAAGCCGCACAACTCTACCTCGATGAAGAAAAAACCCTATGCAGTTTAGAGCACCTACCCGCGTGGCAAGTGCTACAGGGCGCACCTTGTGCCCAGCAAGAATGGGAAATTCGCCAACAGCACCTTTGGCATGTGGTAGAAGCCAGAGCCGTCCCCGTCTACGATGCCGAAGGGCGCTTATTGCTCGTCAGCGTCGCCTTACAAGACATCAGCGAACGCCGTGCCGCGGAAAGACTCTTGCGCGAATACAACCGTCGCCTGTCTCAAGAAGTCACTGATCGCACCGATGATTTGTGCCGTGCCAAAGAAGAAGCCGAAGCCGCCACCAAAGCCAAAACCGAATCCTTAAAACAACTCAGCGCCTCCAACCTAGAATTAGCCAAAGCCAATCAAATGAAAGACGAGTTTCTCGCCGCCATGAGTCACGAATTGCGCACCCCGCTCAATGCCATTCTCGGCATGTCCGAAGCATTAATGGAAAAAATTTACGGAGAACTCACCGAAAAACAAGAAAAATACCTAAACACCATCAATACCAGCGGTCGGCATTTACTCTCCCTGATTAACGATATTCTGGATTTATCCAAAATCGAAGCCGGCAAATTTGAACTTAACGCCGAAAATGTAGACCTCAATGCTTTATGCCAAGCCAGTTTATTATTCGTCAACGAAGCCGCACAAAAGAAAACAATACACCTACATTCTGAAATTCAAATCGGTCGCCGCCGTTTGAATATGGATCAACGGCGCTTCAAACAAATCCTCATTAACCTCTTAAACAACGCAGTCAAATTCACCGAAGAAGGCGGCTCAGTCGGCTTAGAAGTCAAAGCAGAACCCGAATTGCAAGCCATCCGCTTTCGCGTGTGGGACACCGGCTACGGCATCCCCGCGACCTTAATGCCCAAACTCTTTAAGCCCTTCACCCAACTGGATGGACAACTCAACCGCCAACACAGCGGCACCGGCTTAGGCTTAGCCCTGGTCAAGCGCCTGGTCGAATTACACGGCGGCAGCATCGCCGTACAAAGCGAAGTCGGTCAGGGCAGCCAGTTTGACGTGTTCTTACCTTGCGAAATTGAAAGCAGTGCCAGCCTAACGCTTAACAAAATACAGATCACCGCCGCTGCGCCCTTGCTGGTAGCCGCCGAGCAAACCGCGCTCCATACACAAGATTTGATTCTATTGGTAGAAGATAACAGCATGAATCTGGATTTATACGCCGATTATCTGCGTGCCAAAGGCTACCAAATCGCCATTGCCCGCACCGGCGAAGAAGCCATCAGAAGCGTGCTAGAACAGCCACCAGCTTTGATTTTGATGGATATTCAAATGCCCGGCATGGACGGACTCGAAGCCACACGCCACATCCGCACCTATGCGCAATTTCGCCACACCCCCATCATCGCCCTGACCGCCCTCACCATGCCTGGCGACCGCGAACGCTGTTTAGCCGCCGGCATGAATGAATACCTGAGCAAACCCGTGCGCCTCCCCGAGTTATTACAAGCCATTGAACGCCAATTTAACCAGCATCACTAATTTTATGTATACAAAATCTCCGTAACCGGCTTTAATCAAGGTAAAACATAATGCAATACAAAGATTTGCGTGATTTTATGCAGCAACTCGAAGCACGCCAACAACTTAAGCGCATCCACTTAAGCATTGATCCCTATCTAGAAATGACCGAAATCTGCGACCGCACCTTGCGCCGCCAAGGTCCCGCGCTCCTGTTTGAACACCCCAAAGCCTCGCAAATCCCCGTGTTAGCCAACCTATTCGGCACGCCAGAGCGGGTCGCGCTGGGCATGGGCGCAGAATCAGTCGAAGCTTTGCGCGACATCGGCAAATTGCTCGCGTTTCTCAAAGAACCCGACCCACCCAAAGGCTTAAAAGACGCTTGGGGGAAATTGCCGATTTTCAAACAAGTGCTGAACATGGCGCCAAAAATCGTCAGCCGTCCCGCTTGCCAGACACATATTTTGGATAAAAACACAGTAGATTTAAGCCAATTACCGATACAAACCTGCTGGGTAGGCGATGTGGCTCCGCTGATCACCTGGGGACTGGTGGTCACCAAAGGACCTCACAAAGAGCGGCAAAATCTCGGCATTTATCGCCAGCAAGTGATTGATAAAAATCGTGTTATTATGCGCTGGCTGTCACATCGCGGCGGCGCTTTAGATTTCCGCGAATGGCAACAAGCCCATCCAGGCGAACCCTTCCCCATCGCCGTTGCGCTGGGCGCAGACCCCGCCACCATTCTCGCCGCCGTCACGCCCGTGCCCGATACCCTATCCGAATACGCCTTTGCTGGCTTGCTGCGTGGCGCACGCACCGAACTAGCACAATGCCGCCTGAGCCATTTACAAGTCCCCGCCAGCGCAGAATTTGTGCTCGAAGGCTTCATTTATCCCAACGACACCGCGCCCGAAGGTCCCTTTGGCGACCACACCGGCTATTACAACGAAGTAGATGATTTTCCAGTATTTACCATCGAAAGCATCACCCACCGCGACGACCCCATCTACCACAGCACCTACACCGGACGCCCGCCCGATGAACCCGCCATTTTAGGCGTCGCGCTCAACGAAGTCTTTGTACCCATTTTACAAAAGCAATTCCCTGAAATCATAGACTTTTATTTGCCGCCCGAAGGCTGCTCTTACCGCATGGCAGTGGTCAGTATGAAAAAACAATACCCCGGACACGCCAAGCGCGTCATGCTCGGCATCTGGTCGTTTTTACGCCAGTTTATGTACACAAAATTCGTCATAGTCACAGATGATGACGTGAACGTGCGCGACTGGCAGGACGTCATCTGGGCGATGACCACACGCATGGACCCCGCACGCGACACAGTGATGATCGAAAACACACCCATTGATTACCTAGATTTCGCCTCGCCAGTGTCCGGTTTAGGCAGCAAAATCGGCTTTGACGCCACCAACAAATGGCGCGGCGAAACCAACCGTGAATGGGGGCGACCGATTCAAAAAGACCCCGCAGTAGCGCAGCGGGTGGATGAAATCTGGGCAGAACTTGCCATTTTTTAAAGCAAACTCGACAGACTTTAAAAGCCTGTCGGTAGTGGTGCATACGGGATGATATTTATGCTTGGAAGCCGCGTTCTATCGTGACAAAACCATTCTTATTGCACCACTACCCGACTGGCTCAATGCGCCGCCAGCCTCCGATGCGTGACAAACTATGAAAAATTGCGCTCACATTCGCTAAACTGATGCTGATGGTTGCTGATATTACCCTTACTCTGTTTAGGAGAAATGAATTGAAAACGCTATTTTATCGCTTATTACTGGCTGCATTCGCGCTGATCGCCGCACAAGCGCAGGCTTCGCTACCACCGCCATTAGAACAGCAGAAAACGCCTGATACGCCCGTGACCAGCGGCGGCGAAGTGCGTGTGCCGCTCCCCGACTATACCCATTTGCTGGAGCAGGCAAAGCCGCAAGACAAGCCCGCGCCTGCGCCCTATGCCATAGGGCAAGCCAGCGCCACAGTAACGGTGGAAAACCATGAGCAGCGGCAGATGGCGCAAGTGGCGATTGAATTGGATGTGCAAGTGCAGGAAGACCAGTGGACACAGATTCCGCTGCTGGCAAGCCACACTGCGCTGAGTAAGGCGGAGGTGGATGGACAAGCGGTGCAACTGGTCAATGGCGCTGAAGGCTTAAGTTGGGTCAGTCGTCAAGCGGGGCGCTATCATCTGCTGTTGGAATATCGCCTAGATGCCAGCGGCAACGAGCGCGGTTGGCAGTTAGCTCTGAGTTTACCGCCAGCGGCGGGCACGGATTTGTTGCTGGAATTGCCTGGCACGCAATTGGATGTGGCGGTTGCGCCTGCGGTTGGTGTGACTCAAACCGAGCAGGACAGCAACACCCAGGTAAAGGCGCAAGTGCCCGCTACGCGCTTGGCGCAAATCACTTGGCAACAGCCAACGCTGGATGGCTACAGCATCAGTCGCGCTTTTTATCGCGGCGAACTCAAAGAGGATGCGCTGTTTTGGGAAGCGGTGTTACAAGTCGAGGTGTTTGGTAAGGAACAATTCAAGCTGCCGTTGCTGCCAGCGAATGTGATTTTAAGCGGTGCGCGTGTGGATGGAGAAACCGCAGTGCTGTTGGTGGAAAAACCAGAAAATCCATCATTTAAGCGCAGCAAAGGTGCTCCCAGCAACAACCAAGAAAACTGGTTAAGCACGCTGGTCAAAGGTGTCGGACAGCATCAGGTGCAGTTGCTGTTTCAAACCCCGGTCACGCAAGACAAAGGACCGCCCAGCGCAGTGTTGCACAGCTTGCCCGTGCCCATTTCCAAAATCGAACTCCAGTTGCCAGGGCGCAAAGAAGTCAGCATCAAACCTGCTGCCAGCGTGCAAGCGCGTTACGAGGGCGAAGGCGAGGCGCTACAGACAGTAGCGGCGGCGCATGTGCCTTTGAGCGAACAAGTGACTCTGAGTTGGACTGAAGCGGTGCCGGAAGAAGCGCAAGATCAGCTCCGCGCCAACGCCAGCCTGTATCATGCGGTACATGCTGAGGAAGGTGTGCTCCATGGCCGCGCCTTCATTCACTACGAAATCACCCGCAGCGAAACCAGTGTGCTGCATTTAGAAATGCCGCCCGATGTGCAAATCAATCGCATCCAAGCCACCGGCGGCGGGGTTGCGGATTGGCGGGCGCAATGTGTCGGCAAAACAACCGCCAAGCCGCAACCGCCAAGCGACAGCAACGCCGCCGCCCCTGCTGGCGGCAGCGACTCGTGCGAAAAGCAACAGGTCAGCGTGTTTTTAGACCGTCAAGTCAAAGGCGAATTTCAGTTTGAAGTGCAATATGAACGCTTACTGGGCGGACCTTCTGGCGACACCGCCGCATCCATCAACATCCCACTCCTACGCGCCACACAGGTCCACCGCCAGCGCGGCATGTTGGCGCTGCTTTCTGGACAAGAACTCGCCTTGCAACCCGTACAAGCCGAGCGCGTCTCCAAAGTCGGCGAAAATCAACTGCCAAGCTTCGTGCGCCAAGCCCTGCAAATGACCGTCGCCCACACCTACAAATACACCGACAGCAATCCGCAAGTGAATGCCAAAGCCGTTGCCCCAGAACGCAAAGCCGGCAAATTCGACGCCCAAGTAGACACCCTGATTTCCATCGGCGATGTCACCCTCAAAGGCGCCACCACGCTGGAACTCAACGTCAAATCCGGCAGCCTCATGAGCCTGCAATTACAACTGCCCACCTCAGTTAATCTACTCGGTTTAAGCAGCCCCGCATTGCGCACTTACCAAGTCAAAACCAGCGACGCAGTGCAAAATGTACAAGTAGATTTTACTCAAGAAATTCAAGGACAATTTCGTATCGAATTGAATTACGAGCAAATTTTACCCGAAGGCGGCGAAGCCTCCGCAGTACCCACGCCCGCCGTACCCGACGCCGAAGTTGAATTTGGGCGCATCGCCGTTGAAGCCCTCGCCGCCGTTGAAGTCCAAGCCGCCACACTCGAAAGCCTCTCCACCCTCGATCTCAACGAACTACCGCAACAACTGGTGCTCAAAACCACCAACCCCATTTTACTGGCTTACCGCTATGTACATCCGCCCTACAGCCTCAAGCTCAAAATCACCCGCCATCAAGAAGTCGAAGTCCAGGTCGCCAGCATCGAACAAGCCCAATACGACACCCTGCTCACCCGCGACGGGCTGGAAGTCACCACCGCCAGCTACACAGTGCGCAATAGCCGCAAACAATTCCTACGCTTACAACTGCCCCAAGGCGCAGAAGTGTGGTCAGCCGAAGTCGGCGGTAAAGGCGAAAAACCCGCCCGCGCCGACGACGGACGCTCAGTGCTGCTGAAAATGATCAACGCCACCAGCGGCTTCCCGCTACAACTGGTCTACGCCGTACAGCACGACAAAATCACCCAACGCGGACAAATACAACTACAACTACCGCGCCCCGACATCCTCGTCACTCACACCCGCTGGGACGCCTACCTACCTGCTGGCGTCGAATACCGCCGCCCCGACACCAACCTAGAAATCCGCTCTGGCGCATTCATGCAAAACGTCAGCATCCCCGACAGCCTCTCCCGCAAAGCCGCGCCACAATACCAGCAAAACAACAGCCTACAGCTCAACCTACAACTCAACGTACCCAAACAAGGCGTACAATTCGCCTTTGAAAAACTCTACGCCAACAAAGCCGCCGAAGACGCCGGTTTCAGCGTCAACTACATCAGCAAAGCCACCCGCGCCTGGGGCTTCTGGCTCAACCTATTCGGCACACTACTGCTAGGCTTCTGGCTATTGGTCTGGCGCTTCAAACTACTCAACCTACCGCCAGTCACCGGCATAGCAGCACTCGCGTTAGGTTTAGCCAGCCTCACAGCCGCCTTCTTCCTGTTCTACGCCAACCCGCTGCATTTATTCTGGCAAGCACTCGGCGTTGCCCTGCTGATGGGCATCATTCTGTGGCGTCGGCGGTTTCTAGCCTAATTGTAGAGATATGAGTTTGCAGCCTAACCCAACAAATAATGACTTAATCTTGGGTTAGGCTAAAATGTTTAAAAATAGCACAAGGTATACTGATTAAGTGAAACAACTTTCTTTTTTAAAAATGGATGAACCAAAAATAACAACAGACACTCAAGAATGGGGAACATTTAAGGACAGCCTGCGTGCGCCAATTCATAACTGGTTTACTTATCCGGCGGGGTTTTCCTATAAAGCCGTTGAATCTAGTATACAAACGCATGGTATCAAAGAAGGGCAGATTATCTATGATCCATTTATGGGATCAGGCACAACCAATTTAGTGGCTAAAAAATTAGCCATTAGCTCTTATGGTGTTGAAGCCCATCCTTTTGTATTTAGAATTGCTAAAACCAAAATGAACTGGACGATTAGCAACAATGCTATTCACCGTGCTCTCCGAGTAGTAGAAAGCAACATTAAAGCGCAACAACACAGCTTGAGCCAAACACAGGTATCAGAATTTCTAGCCACAGAATTTCCAGAACTCATTTTGAAATGCTATGAACACAACACTTTATTAGATTTGTGGTGTATTCGTAATGCCATTACCAATAGCGATTTACCAACAGAAATAAAAGATTTTTTCTTTGTTGGCTTAACCAGCGTGTTACGCCAGGTTGCAACCGCAGCGACAGGCTGGCCCTACATCGCGCCCAATAAACAAAAAGTATCCTCGCTCAATAAAAATGCTTTTGTTGAATTTACACAACAAATACATACTATGCTCATAGATGTTCAAGAAACTATTCAAGAAACGCACCCAAATTACTTAAAGCATTCGCATCAATTGTTTAATGGCGATTCGCGTTACACCGAACACCTGATTCCGAGTTTATGCGTTGATCATGTTTTCACTTCACCGCCCTATCTCAATAATTTTGATTATGCTGATCGTACTCGACTAGAACTCTATTTTTGGGGAGAAGCCAAGAATTGGGGAGATATTTCAGAACAGATTCGCACCAAGTTAATTACCTCTGCAACGACACAGATTTTGCGCACCGACGCAAAATATAACTTAGCCGATGATTTGCAAACAAATTGCCCCTATGTGTTTGATTTTTTGCAAAAATCAATTTCAGAGCTGAGTGCAATCAGAGGCACTCGCGGCGGTAAAAAAAGTTACGATTATTTAGTTTCTGGATATTTCAATGATATGTTTAAAATTATTTCTGAGGTCTATAGAGTATTAAAACATAATACAAAAGCCATATTTGTCTTGGGAGATTCTGCGCCTTATGGCATACATATTCCCACAGATGAATTAATTGGCAAAATCGGTTTAGGCATAGGTTTTTCTGATTACCGAATTGATATTTTAAGAGCGCGGGGCGGAAAATGGAAAGCTAATCCACAACGACATAATGTAGAGCTGCGTGAATCAATTGTCACTTTAACCAAGACATGAAAAATGATAGATACTATTCAAAACCCAGGCAGTGCGCTGGGAGAAGCCATAGGTGCAGAAATGGAAAATGCACTCAATCTATTTTTAACTACACTGGTAGAAAATCGTGGCTACCATTTTTTAAGTAAAAGCCCGCTCAAAAATACTCAAGGAAAACCCAAAAAATTATTGATGTATGACAAATTTGGCACCGCATATAATCTTGATGCAGTGATTGCAAATGAGCGTATGCAGCCGATTATTTTGATTGAATCAAAATATATCCGTTACACAAAACATAATCGGGATAAAGGTAGTTGGCTTTGTACTGCACATCCGGCGGTTAGACGGCGTTACAATAGCATTAGAAGCTCAATTGCTGTTTTAGCCGGCAATTGGAGTTCATCATCTTTGGCAATGATGAGAAGCTTTGAAATCAATATTTTCCTTATTCCATTTAATCGAATTCGCACTATTTTGCAGACCTATGGCATTGATTTTGATTGGGATGAAAAAGATAGAAAGGCAGCAATGGTAGCCTGGAATAGCTATTCCAATTTAGCTGATGCGCAAAAATCAGCCATCGGCATGGAGATGGTTAATCTCGTTAAACATGAGTTAGAAACATTAGTGCTGGGTATTCTTGATGATAATTTAGAACGTGAAGTGGAACGCATTACTATTGATCTGTATTCAAATCTTGGAGAAGTTAAAGTTTATGAGTTTTCAACGATTGAACACGCAGTGACGTTTTTAAATACCAGTGAACTCCGAACAGTATTTATAACAAGTGATTCACTGACATTATTTGATCAGCCCTCTACTTCAGATGAAGAAATTTATCATCTCAACAATAATCCAACATGAAGCTAAAACTCCAACAACAGGCAACGCAAAGGTGGCGCTACCCTTGTTTCTTTAAATCCCAGAGTTTCCGTTGAAATAGAAATTCATTGGAAGTCACATAGTTTTCCAAACGCCCCACCCGGTGTTGAAGCTGCTCCAATTGACTCTGTAAAGTGTCAAGTTGTTCGTGGACTGCTTGGGTGTTTTGGATACGCTTACTGGTCTGTGAATGCGGGTTTTTGGGTAGCATCACTGCTAACCCGATATAAACAAAAAATAGCGGAAAAAAGAACAGGTTAGCCCCTACCCAGAATACCCGCACCAGATTGACAGCAAGCCCAAAGCGTTCGGCAAGCCCGGCACAGACGCCAAAAATCAGGGCTTTATCTGGCTCGCGGTATAAAGGCTGGGTCATGGCATTTTCCGCCACTCTGGTGCGCAGTCGTCTAAAATGCTTTCCAATGATTCAACGCGCTCTTGTAAGCGTGTCGCAGTCGCTTGTAGGTCTTTAAGACGCCGCACCTCTTCATCGGGTAAGCCGTATTTAACCTGGTTGATTTTCAGGCGGTAATGCAGAAAGAGCCAGATGGGTAATACAAAAACCAACAGTACACTGCCTAAATCTTTGATGACTTCTTCCATGTTCAGGTGCTCACAGGTTTTTTGCCGCATTCAAAACAGCTTGTACATGCCCGTCAATTTTGACTTTACGCCATTCTCTTTGTAGCACGCCTGCACAGTCAAACAAAAAAGTGCTACGCACAATGCCTCTGACCGGTTTGCCGAACATAGTTTTGGCTTTGATGAGGTCAAACGCATTGCATAGGTTTTCTTCGGTATCTGCGAGTAAATCAAAGGGAAAGGCGTATTTGGCTTTGAAGCTTTCGTGCTTTTTCAGGGTATCGCGGGAAACTCCGAGAATACGCGCATTCAACGCCTGAAATTCTGCATACTGATCACGGAAATCTTGTCCTTCTTGCGTGCAGCCAGGCGTGTTGTCACGCGGATAGAAATACAACACTAAAATGTGCCCTTTAAGATCAGGCAAGTGGATGCTTTGCCCGCCAGTCGCTGGCAGGCTTAAGTCAGGCAGTGAATCACCTATGTGTAGGCTCATAAAATGTATTCTGTCCTCTATGGGGCGGGTAGCATGTCAATCAGTGCTTGTAATTCTTGCGCAACAGTGTCGGGTTGATCCTGGTGAATGTAATGTCCAGCACCCTTGACATGCAGCACTTTCTGTATTCCCAGTAAGCGCAACCAGTCAGTTTCAAGCGTCCGTACCATGCTTTCAAATGCACCCATTTCGATTGGCTGAAATTGGGTTCGAGTGAGCAGGCGTACGGGTACGGTAAGCGGCGTTTGTAGGTTAAGCGTGGCAAGACAAAGCACCTGCGCATCAAATTCAGCGCGACTTGCAGCATTAAATAGGGTGGCGCGTATAGTTTTCAGCATGGCTGCCGCGACGGGTACCTCTTGCTGCATAGATTGCCCGTGCTGCGGATGAGTTGGATCAAGCAGTAACAATCCGCTGACTTCTTTTGGATAAAGTTTAGCAAAAACAAACTGGTACAATCCACCCAACGAATGCCCAAGCAAAACATAGGGCGGCGCAAGTCCGGCTGCTTGAAGAGTGCTATGTAATTCTGCGGCGATGCTGCAAGGATCGCGTGTTGAGCGCGTGGGGGAGCTTTCGCCGTAACCGGGTCTATCATAAGCAAAGACCTGATTTGATTGCGCTATTTTGCTATAAATAGAGTGCCATGCGGCTTTACCATCGCCTAGCCCTGATTGTAGCACCACCACAGGTTTGCCACCCCCCGCCACTGCAAAAGCTATCTGCCCGCTCGGTTGTTTAACTGTGCCTGTCGTTGGGAGAGAAGCACAACCACCAAGCCCCAAGGCTAACAGCCAACTGCCAAGCCAGCGCCAATAAGGGGTTTTCTTACTTAAGCTGATATACATTCTGTTTGAACTCCGCCTAATTTCTTAAATTCACTTGACAAAAAACTAATCTCATTAGTTATTATAGTCGGATTACTGAATATTTAAAATAAAAGATATATAAAATCATATGCTTAATAATTATAAAAATATAATTATTGAGTAATCCTACTATACTTTATTTGTTTTAAATATATTTCCCATGTGGGTTTCAAGATCGAATTTGTCTGTTGTTTTACTGAAATGCGGCTTATATTTTCCATAGTTACTTGGCGGTGAGTCTTTATATACAACGCAAAATAGGAAATGATAATCCGCCTTTGATACTGAATTATCGTTAAATAACTGTTTTAGTGTCTCCTGGCTTTGTTTTAGTTTTTCTCGTAATTTTTCCTTTTTAATATCACTGGCTGACTGATTTTTAAATTCTATGCAATACAAAAAACATTCATTGTTTGTCTGCATAATAACCAACGCATCTGATGAACTCGGAGTTTTCTCAGGGTAGATGATTCTAGTCATACAATCAAAATCATACACTTTTTGCTCGCTACGGCACAAATATTGATTATTTTCCTTATCATGACTTGTTTGTTTTAACGTCTTACAGCAAGATACATATTTATTTGACTCATTTAGTTTGAACGATAGGTTATCCATGAGTAGCTTCCTCAAGGTCAAGCCGATTAAACTCATTGAATGGCTCTGATAGTTTGTCAAAAATCTTACTAATATCATGTGTAACGCATTGAACATTAGATTGATTATTTTCCTTTTCTGTCAAATAAAGTTCAATATTATCAACTTTTTCACGCCGACTATAGCGGACTAATGCCTCTATCATGTAGGGGCTGTGCGAGCTAAGCATGACCCTAACTCCATTTTTTACCAGGGCAATGATTAACTCAGCATATTTTAACTGCCAGTTAGGATGAATATGCACCTCTGGCTCATCCAGGATAAGTACGCTCCCAGGTCTAATAGTTTGATTCTGAATTAACATTTGTAGAATACCAAACATTTTTATGCCGGTTGAAGTATCCAATATAGGAATAGGTCCAGTAATAGATTCTTTTTCATATACAAGATCATCTACTGTTGCTTGTTTGTAACGAATTTCACCACCAATAATCTCATGAATACTTTGTAATAGTTCATGGTGTTTATCTAAAGGAATAGGGGAAGAGGGCTTGGATGCTAAGCGTAAAACAAGATCAGTTACCCATTCTGGCAATTCATAATTTAGATCGTTTTGTTTTGCTAGTAATTGGGTATTTTTGATATAAGAAAATTTGTCCAGCACATCAGGGGTATCTATAAAAACAGGATAATTAGGATACAGTTTCAGGTCAGGATAAGCCAAGCTATTTCTATATAAAATGAGTTTCCGCACTTCCTTAAATAGCATCTTGCTAATCGTGCTTTTTCCCGTATCGTTTTCTCCTGCAATAATGGTTAAACTTGTCAGTTTTATTTCCGCATCTTTGATTATTTTATATCCTCTTATGCGCAGTTGTATGCCGTTTTTAGCGCTAATTTTGATTCTTGGATCAGCCGCGCAAATAGCATTAAAACTATTCTTAACCCGCTCTTCGAAGTCTGAGGAATTTATGCTCTGGGCAACACCAGAAAATATCTCACTGATAGCCACTGCTCTTTGATTTTTAGAACCTTGCCCTGAGATGCTTAATACTGCCTCCCAAGCAGCATGTTGATTAGTTAATATTGTCCAACGGCTATAATCTAATAGGCGCTGAAACAACTCTTGTTTTACTTGATTGATGCGTTTTCCTTGTTCGCCAAGTGTAATTTTTTCTGGAAATTTTATTATTTGCTGAAAGTTAAATTCTCTAAATACGGCATTGCATAAGTCTGAAATTGGCGTTATGTCGTTATATTGATCTTCAGAATTAACCATACGGCGGTTGAACGCATATACCGTTTTCCAATGCCCCTCATTTATTTGCTTGTTCAATTTTTCTAGAAAAGGTTTAAGGAAATTCCCCGATAAAAAATCAATCAAATCACAGTTGCAACTGATAGCAAAGAATTTTTTAGACTCTGCTTGAAGATGATCTAGAAATTTTTTAATTTCAGCTTCAGCATCTTCAGCATCTTCAGCATCTTTAGCATCTATAGTGGATAAATAAAAACACATGTCTTCTTTAATATCTACACTGTTGCTTTCCTGCCGCCCGTGTACTCTCCCGTTAAGATTACGAAGTGCAACGCTTATGGCGTCTTTGTCGCCAGCAATTGATAGAGGATTAAGTTTATTAAATATAACTTTTAATTTATTAGCATAACCTTTTTCAAATATATCTTTTAGCTGTTTTTCTGAAGAAGTAAAGAGCGTGGTGTCCGACATGCCTTCCACAAACAGGATGTAGTCGGAGAAATGGAAGAAATCGAAATGCCTGATTGGGGGTGCATTCAGGTTGTGCCCAATGCCTTCACTATCTATTAATACAAGCGGGTAATCTTTAAATTGCGGATTAAGAAATTCTCCTTCAACTCTTGCATAAGATAGCACAGACGCAAGAGAACCCTGTGCATTTGATAGTAATTTCTTACTTTCTTTTATAAAAATAGTTTCATCATCTCTTTCGTAAGAATAGTATTTTTCTGATAACTCATGTGTGCAAATTGTTTTGACTGCAGAATCTATCAAAAGATAAATTTCTTCTTTCTTGCTTTTTACAAACTCTGATGTAGCTTCAGTTTCCAATACATCCTCATGCTTCTTGTCTTTTGCAAATTGAAGTATCTCTTGTGCTATTTCTTCTAGTTGTTGTGAAGTTAAAATAAATTTGAATCGAACAGTTTGGTCTGGTGTCTCAGACAGACTGTTCTTAACAAGATTTTCTATAAGCGTATCATCGTTTTGTTGTGCTTTATTTTGAAAAACGCTGTCAATTGCATCGAATAAAATATCCTCAATTGCTGATAATATTTCATCTTGAGTCTTAAATACCAAGGTTGCTTTAAATGGCAGACCTTTACGCAAAACATATTCTGTTGTGACAGTTGTTGTTCTGCCATTCCCTATATTTGGAAAAGCATGTTTTTCAGTCCCCATTATTTTTCTAATAATGGTTGTTTTTCCTGCTCCGGTGTTACCTAGAACATAGACCTTCAGCAAATCTCTTGGAAGCGGATGAACTGGTTCTAAAATATCTTGAGTATCAGAAAAATTTGGCATAATAAATTCCTTGTAAATTTATTTTTTGAAAATAGCAGCAAACCCAATTCTATGCTTGATATGTGCAAACACTGGTTGCTAAGCGGCTTTGTTTGCGGTTGTTTAAACAAATCCCCCGCAGATGTACTGCTGTTTGGGGGGGGCACAAACAACCGCTTGGTGTGAACTGATGCGTATGCTTTATTTCATTGGCGCTAACATGGCGTCGAGATTCAGCGCATCGCACATGTCCATAAACTCGCCGCGTAAGGTGGCGATGGAGAGGTCGCCTGGAATGCTGATGGTCATATTCATGGAAAACATCGGCGTGCCTGTGTGTGCGGCGGCGTAGCTGCTGGTTTGTAGTTCTTCGATGTTGATGTTGCGCACGGCGAAGAATTTGGCGATGTCGCGGACGATGCCGGGGTGATCCATTGATACGACTTCAACCATATAACTTAATAGCTTGGCTTCGGTGCTACGGGGTTCGGTGCGCTTGATGGTGAGCAGTAATCCAAGCTTTTCGGCGGCGTGTGGCAGGCTGTTTTCTAAACGCGCTACCGCATCCCAGGTGCCGGCAATCAGCATGATGATGGCGAATTCGCCGCCGAGTACGGTCATGCGGCTTTCCATGACGTTGCAGCTATAGTCGGCAATGGTTTCGGATAAAGCGTCAACAATGCCGGGGCGGTCGCGCCCTAGGGCGGAAATGACGAGTAAGTTGTGCATGATTTTTTTCATCTCAGTGAGTGCGTAAAGTGGGGTAAGGATTGAGTAGGGCGTGCGTAAAACAACAACGCTTGACAGCTTGTTTATGGCTTATTTGGGTGACGGGCTATGCTCCTGATTTTCCCAGGTTTGTTTTTTACGGTAAATAGTCGAGGCGCTGATGCCTAAATGAATGGCGGCTTTGGGAATGTTGCCGTCGCATAGGCTGATGGCGCGTTCAATGACTTCTTTTTCTATTTCTGCCAACGGACGAATCAGCGTACCCAGATCGCCAGATAGCGGGTCACCGGCGGCGTAAGCTTTGGGTGTTTGCGGGAGTATGACGTTGGCTTTAGGGCTGTCTAGGACATGATTGTTGAGGGGCGGCGGCAGCATGTCTGCGGTGACATAGTCGCTGTCATTGAGTACCGCTATGTTGCGCATGACGTTTTGCAGTTGTCTGACATTGCCGGGCCAGCTGTAATCCAGAAAAATGGCTTCGGTTTTTTTATCTAAGCCGACAAAATGCTTGTGTTCTTCTTTGGCATATTCGCGCAAAAAACTGTTGGCAATCAATAATACATCCTCGTCTCGCTTGCGCAATGGCGGTAGCGCGATGGGAATGACATGTAGACGATAATAAAGGTCTTCGCGGAAACGCCCTTCTTCCACTTCTTTGAGCGGATCGCGGTTGGTTGCGCAAACAAAGCGAATGTCCGCTTTTTGCAAATCATTGGCGCCAACGGGTTGAAAAGCGCCGCTTTGAATAAAGCGTAACAATTTGGTTTGTAAGTCCAAATCCATTTCACAGATTTCGTCGAGAAATAATGTGCCCTTATCTGCGCGTGCTGCTGCGCCTTGGCGCGAGGCATATGCGCCAGTAAATGCGCCTTTGACATGTCCAAAAATTTCGCTTTCAATCAAATCTTTAGGAATGGCAGCACAGTTAATGGCAATAAACGGTTGGTCACGGCGGTCGCTTTCTTGGTGAATGGCTTCAGCACATAATTCTTTACCCGTACCGCTTTCGCCGGTGATAAACACAGTGGCTTTGCTCGGTGCGGCGCTTTCGATAATGTGGTAAACCCCGCGCATAGTCGGCGAAGCGCCTAAAAAGCTATGAAAACGTTCGCGGGATTCATCTTCATAGGTTTCTAATAAGGCGCTCATGCGCTGCCGCTCTAGGGCATTGCGCAAGGTAATAATCAGGCGCTCAGGGGTAAAGGGTTTTTCAATAAAATCAAAAGCGCCAGCCCGCATCGCTTCCACTGCAACATTCACCGAACCCTGCCCGGTGACAACCACCACCGCAGTGGGTAATTGATGCGCCACTACATGCTTCAGAATATCCATGCCATCCATATCGGGTAAGCCTAAATCCAGCATCATCACATGCGGCGGCGTCTTAGCAATAAGGCGCAAGGCTTCTGTACCTGTTGTCACCAACTGGGTCTGAATCGGTTCAGCGCGTAAATATTCCCGGTATAGTATGGCTAAGGCTTGGCTATCTTCGACAATGAGTAAGTTCGGTTTTTCAGACATAAATAGTTCGCTGTTATTTCACACAAGTGAGTTATACGTCAATGCTGATGGCATTTGGGCGCTACTGAGCACATCAAGACAATCCAAATAGACTGGCTAAAAACATTCAAAGCTTAAGTTACTCCCAAAGGGAGTGCAAACCTTTCGATAAATTCAAAGCTGCCGGTTTTTTTCTGGGGGTATTCAGTGTTCACTGTCAGTTTGATGAATGCTGACAGGCGGGGCAGTGTGCTTGGTTGCGGCAACGTTGCTGTAACAAATTGGGCAGCTTGTCTTTAATCTGATAGGTCAACACCGCGCATTCGTGTTCTTCTAAGGTGGCGGAGAAGTAATGCTGTCCGCCGCCGCTGGCAACAAAATACAGGCTGCTACCAGCGGCGGGGGCGACAGCTGCTAACAGTGCGCCGCGCCCTGGTAAGGCAATGGGGGTGGGCGGCAAGCCGGCGCGTGTGTAGCTGTTGTAAGGGGTGTCGCGCTCTAGGTCGGCTTTGCGCAAATTGCCATCAAAGGTTTCGCCTAAGCCGTAAATGACTGTTGGGTCGGTTTGTAATCTCATGCCTTTTTGCAAACGGCGGGAAAAAACCCCCGCAATTTCCGGGCGTTCGTCTGCTACGCCGGTTTCTTTTTCAATGATGGAAGCGAGAATCAGCGTTTCTTCGGCACTTTTGAGTGGGCTGTCTGGGCTTTTTTGTCCCCAAGCGGCGGCTAATTCTTGCTGCATCCGCGCATAAGCACGGCGTAAAATTTCGACATCTTTAGTATTTTTTTCAAACAGATAGGTGTCAGGAAAAAAATTGCCTTCAGGATTTTTTTCGGCTGCGCCTAGCGCCTGCATGACTGCCTGCAAACTGATGTCTGTGAGTGTATGTTGCAGCTTAGGATGCGCCTGCACTGCCTGTAACATTTGGCGTACTGTCCAGCCTTCTACAATCAGTAACTCATGTTGGATGGGTTTACCAGAAATCAGCACTTCTAGGATTTGCTCGGCGCTACTGGCGGGTGGAATGGCGTATTCTCCCGCTTTGATCAGGGTCGCGCGTTTTTGCCAACGGGCTTTGAGTTGCCATGCTACAGCGGTTGGATAATCCAGTACCTGCTGTTCCAACAGGTCTTTTGCCACTTGACGCAAATGACTGCCTGGCTTAAGTGTGTATTGAAAATTGTCCGGGATGGGCAGCGGGCGTTGCAAGCCTTTGGTGAATAATTCATAGCCCGCGCCAATGGCAAGACCGCCAAGCAACAATACCCCTAGCAGAGTACGCCACAAAAAAGTCGAAAATAAACGCACTATCACCCGTATAATCCCCATTTTTAAGACACTTGAGACAGCCGCTGGTGCGGAAAAATAGCTTCTCTAACACACTCTCGATTTCTATGTCAAAGCCAGCTTCAGATACCCTTTACGCTCAACCCCGCGAGCATATCGCAGATTTCGCCTTTGACGCTGGCGTTGCCAGCGTTTTTCAGGACATGATTCAACGCTCAGTGCCAGGTTATGCCACTATCACACACACGCTGGGCGCGATTGCTGAACGCTATGCTCAACCCAACAGCCACATTTATGACCTGGGCTGTTCGCTGGGTAGCGGCACACTGGCAATGCGTCGCCAGGTGCGTGTGCCCAACTGCACGCTGGTTGCCGTAGACCAAGCGCCCGCGATGCTGGAACAGTGCCGTGTGGCGGTGCAAGCAGAGCCTCATCCAGTGCCCATCGTCATGCTCTGTGCTGACATCAGGGAAGTGGCATTGCAACAGGCTTCTCTGGTGGTGTTGAATTTTACCCTGCAATTTGTGCCTTTGGCGGATCGCTTGCCATTGCTGCAAAAAATTCATCAAGCTTTGTTGCCGGGTGGCGTGTTGGTCTTATCAGAAAAAATCGCTTTTAGCGAAAACCAATTAAATGAGCGTTTTATCGCTTTGTATCATGCTTTTAAGCGCACCAACGGCTACAGCGATCTGGAAATTAGTCAAAAACGCACCGCCCTGGAAAAAGTCTTGATTCCCGATACGCTCGCCCAGCACCAGCAGCGTTTAGCCGCCGCTGGCTTTCAATCGAGCAGCCTGTGGTTTCAATGCTTTAACTTTGCTTCTTTGTTGGCATGGAAATAAACCTTAGCCAATACCCGCCCGCAAAAGCCGCCAAATTAAGCAACAGGCTGCTGTTTAAGGAATTTGCAATTCTAAACCCATGTCGTTGGTGCTTAAACTGAGCCAAGGGTTGTAATAGGGGTCGCCTTGCGCTAACCACTCCCGCCATTCGTCAGCAAAACGCGCTTGATCCTGCGCCAGCCAGCACAGGGGTTCGCTGCTCTGAAAGCGTGCAAAAGGCGTATAAACAATGCGGTAGCCGGCTTGCAAGGCGCGTAGGCTGAAATCCAATAGCGCATGAGCGCCCTGGTAAGCGGGATTTAAGCCGCCTAATTGTGCCCAAACCGCGCCGCTAATTGCGCAGCAAGCCGGGTGTACGCTGCTGACATTACGCACGCTGGCAGTGACTGCCATGTAACCAGGCGTGCTGTCTGGATGTCCGGCGTAGAGCGCCAGCGGTTCGCCGCTGGGACGTTGCACTAAGCCCGCATGTACCAGCGTATCGCCGTGCAGTAATTTGCCCGTCACCAAACCAACGCCCGGCACCTGCAACCAGCGGCGCAGTTCTAACAGACTTTCTTCAGTGTCAGCTTCGACCCCAGCGCCTAAAATAATTTTGTCTTCGGCAAGCTCGTGTGCGGCGCTGGCTTGCTGGAGAGTGGCTTGGCAGTGCGCAGCTTCAGTCCAGCGCAATACCTGTGCAGGCTTGGCAGAATCAGTGAGCTTGACGCGATAATTACCGCGCCACAGGTGAGGATTTTCCGTGACTTCGCCGCTCAAGCCACGCCTGTACAGGCTGTCTTCTAGTGCCTGCATACCTGCTGCATAGGCGTAGGCTTTGGCGTTATGTTCGAGTGCGACTGAGTTGGCGTGTTGTCGCCATTGGTAGAGCATATGCGGCACATGCTGAATTTTTGCACCCGCATCTGCTGCCCGCAAAATCAAATCATAATCTTGCGAACCTTCAAAAGCCTGGCGCACGCCGCCCAGTTGTTGCAGGAAATCGCGGCGGTAGATTAATAGATGAAACAAGTAGTTGCCTGATAGCAGAGTTTCTGGCGACCAGCCTGGCTTGAACAGGTGCATAAAGCGTTTGTTGTGTGGCGAGAGCATATCGCGGTCAGAATACAGGACTTGCACATCGGGCTGTTCTCTAATAGTTTTCGCCATGATAAACAAGGCGTTAGGCGCAATTCGGTCGTCATGATCCAAAAACCCGACATAATCGCCCTGCGCCATTGCCAATCCCGCATTGGTTGCCGCACAAATGCCTTGATTTTGTTGCAAATGCAGCAGACGCACACGCGGATCATCTTGAGTCATGGCTTCCAACAACGCCAGCATCGCTTTGCGCGTGCTGCCATCGTCTACCAAACACAGCTCCCAATGCGGATAGGCTTGAGTTTGTACGCTATAAATGCACTCGTACAAGAGTTTTAATGGGGTGTTAAATACCGGCGTGATGAGGCTAAATAGCGGTTTGTCTTGCCAAGCTTGGGCTTGCGCACGCAATGCTTGCCAATCATGCAAAGAAACAAAGGCGTGATGAAATAGCCAGGCTTGATATTCGATCCAATCGCTGCTTACCCAACGTTTGAGTTCTTTTTCGTCAGGAATGAATGCCGCAGGCAAGGCGGGTGTGCGGTATAGCCAATTGAGGGGGTTGTAGCGTTTCAAATAGTGACACACCTGAGAATGAAAAAACCCCGCCACGCTAAAAGCGGGACAGGGTCTTTAGCCTAAAAAATCAGCGAGGTTGATTTTTTACACGGGTTTACCACGAAATACAACCATTTCTGCACCTTTAGACTGTGCATAGTTGTCAAAGCCAATCAGACGTACATGATTGTCAGGATGGGCTTTGTGGCAAGCTTCGGCTTCTGCCAAGATTTTAGCAATGTCGGTTTCACCGAACATCGGCAGTTTCCACATATACCAGTAATGATCAAAGGCATTTTCTGGCTCAGTGTGTTCAATAGCAGGATTCCAGCCTTTAGAAATAATGTACTCTACCTGTTTGCGAATGCGATCTTCATCCATTTCGCTCAAGTAAGAGAAGGTTTCAAATTTACGGCTGGTCACATCGCTTAAGCTGGAGCGGTAATCTTGCATATCACCAGCATTTTCTTTTTTCTTTCCCATTGTGATCTCCTAAAACAGTCAGTTGAATTCGGTTTGTGCAAGAATGCGCCGCGTTGACGCATTCTAGTGATACAGTTTTATTTGTGGGCTACGTCTAATTTGTCCACAGTATCGAATTCAAATTTGATTTCTTTCCAGGTTTCCATTGCCATTTTGAGTTCTGGGCTATGTGACGCTGCTTTAGTCAGCACCTCTTTGCCTTCTTTCTCAATCGCAATACCTTGATTACGCGCTTCAACGCAAGCTTCCAGTGCCACACGATTGGCTGCTGCGCCTGCGGCGTTGCCCCAGGGATGACCCAAAGTACCGCCACCGAATTGCAACACTGCGTCGTCGCCAAAGATGGTAACTAACGCGGGCATGTGCCATACATGGATACCACCCGAAGCAACGGCGAATGCGCCAGGCATTGAACCCCAGTCTTGATCGAAGAAAATACCGCGTGAGCGGTCTTCTTTGATGTATTTTTCGCGCAGTAAATCAATCCAGCCCAAGGTAGATTGACGGTCGCCTTCCAATTTACCCACCACAGTGCCGGTATGCAGATGGTCGCCGCCAGACAGACGTAAGATTTTGGTCAGTACGCGGAAGTGGATACCATGATGCGGGTTGCGGTCTAATACAGCGTGCATAGCGCGGTGGATGTGCAGTAATACGCCGTTGTCACGACACCATTGCGCCAGACCCGTGTTCGCGCAGAAACCGCCGGTAATGTAGTCGTGCATAATGATGGGTGCGCCAATTTCTTTAGCATATTCAGCGCGTTTGTACATTTCTTCTGGGGTGGGTGCAGTCACGTTCAAATAGTGACCTTTGCGCTCGCCGGTTTCGCGTTCCGATTTGTCAATGGCTTCCATCACGAAATCAAAGCGTTGACGCCAGCGCATGAAAGGTTGTGAGTTGACGTTTTCGTCGTCTTTGGTGAAATCCAAACCACCGCGCAAGCATTCATACACAGCGCGACCGTAGTTTTTCGCGGACAGACCCAGTTTAGGTTTAATCGTGCAACCTAACATGGGACGACCGTATTTGTTCATGATGTCGCGTTCAACTTGAATGCCATGCGGAGGACCATTACAGGTCATCACATAAGCTATCGGGAAACGCACGTCTTCTAAACGCAGGGCGCGCACGGCTTTGAAGCCAAACACGTTACCTACTAAAGAAGTGAATACGTTGACAACAGAACCTTCTTCAAATAAATCAATAGGATAAGCGATGAAGGCATAGAAACAGGTATCGTCGCCAGGCACATCTTCAATCGCGTAAGCGCGACCTTTGTAATAATCCAGGTCGGTCAGCAGGTCAGTCCAGACCGTAGTCCAGGTGCCAGTAGAAGATTCCGCAGCCACCGCAGCCGCCGCTTCTTCGCGCGGCACACCAGATTGTGGGGTAATTTTGAATACAGCCAAAAGATCGGTGTCTTTCGGGGTATAGTCGGGCATCCAATAGGTTTCGCGGTAGTCTTTTACGCCCGCTTGATAGGTTTTTACAGCCATTGATGTCTCCTTAACTCCTGAATAAGAGTGAATAATTTTTAGATAGGTCTGAAAACGTCAGGCTTTATTGAGGCGATAGCTATGAGTTTCTGACTATCTCTTGTGTGTAGCAGGCGTCATTTAGCTGTGTTACAAAGCAATTGACCTCCGACTACAGCAACAGGAGGATTATAAACAGAGTAAATATAAATAACTAGCTTAATAAATGATGGTTATCATAAGGATAGACTTATGCACTTAAGGCTCAGTGTAATATCCTTGGAAACTGTTGGTAAACTGTGCCCTCGCGCAAGCGATTCGCGCCGCATGAGCCGTCTAAGCCGTGTCGCGTAGAACGCTGGCACGAGGAGAAAAATGTAGCCAAGGGTAAGTAACTGCTTGATATAATCTATGATTATCTGTGATAATCTCTGCTTATGGAGAAAAAATTAGTAAAGATAGGCGAAGCGGCAAAACTACTTGGAACATCCCCTGATACCTTACGAAAATGGGAGGTGACAGGAGAATTACTGCCAAAACGCAAAACCAAAGGCGGAACACGTTATTATGACGTTGCCGAACTGCAAAACTTAGGTGATAGCGATGCGCCGACGGTTTGTTACGCACGGGTTTCAAGCCACGACCAGAAAGAAGACTTGCAACGTCAGCAAGATATGCTCGAAGCTTACTGTGCGGCAAAAGGCTGGCGAACCGAAGTCATAACCGATTTAGGTTCGGGCATGAACTATCGCAAAAAAGGACTGAACAAACTGCTAGAAATGATTTTGCGCAAACAGGTCAAGCGTTTAGTTCTTACCCACAAAGACCGTTTATTGCGCTTTGGAGCAGAACTCGTTTTTGCCTTATGTGAAGTGCAAGACATTGAAATAATTATTATTCATAAAGGCGAACAGCCACGTTTTGAAGAAGAATTGGCAAAAGATGTACTCGAAATCATCACCGAGTTTAGCGCACGGCTTTATGGCAGTCGCAGTCATAAAAGCAAGCAATTCATGGACAAACTGAATGAAGCGGCTAACGAATTGAGCAAACAAGATGCTCCTCGCCCACAAGATTGAATTGCGCCCCACGCCTGAACAGGCGATTTATTTAGACAAAGCCTGTGGCTCAAAACGACATTGCTTTAATCAATTGTTAGCGCATTTTTCCAAACCAGAAAATAAATGGTCGAAAAGTCTGGCATATCAATACTATATCAACGTCATTCGCAAAGAATTTCAATGGTATAGCGAAGTATCAAGCCGCATCACCCGTAATGCCATTGACGATTTAGACAACGCATTTTCTCATTTTTTCAGACGACTCAAACTCAAACAAAAGTGCGGTTTTCCGCGTTTCAAAAAGAAAGCTATTAACGACAGCTTTGCCCTGCGCGAATCGGCAAAATTTGATTGTATAGGACGAGAATTAAGACTTGAAAAGCTCAAAACTCGAATTGAAATGCGTCAAGCCTTACGCTTTCAAGGCACAACAAAACAAGTCACGATTTCAAAACGGGCAGGTAAATATTTTGCTTCGATTTTGGTCGAAACAGAAGATTACAACCCAAACGATAACGACAGAAAACAATCAGTTGGTGTTGATTTTGGCATAAAAGAATTGGCTGTATTAAGCGCGGGCGTAGTGTTTGCGGCAAATCAAAAGCTGAAAGCGAATCTTAAAAAGTTGGCAAAACTTACAAGCACTCTTGCAAAGAAAATCAAAGGTTCAAATCATCGAGCGAAAGCCAAGCTCAAGATTTCCAAGTTACATTTTCGTATTGCAAATCAGCGACAAGCCTTGCTACATGAGCTTTCTGATTATTTAACCAAGACTTTCGATGTGATAACCATTGAAGATTTGAACGTCAAAGGCATGGTGAAAAATAGGAAACTGAGCCGCGCCATCAGTGATGCGGGTTTTGGCACTTTGCGGCAACTTATTGAATACAAAGCAAAGTTAAGGAATTGCGTGGTGGTGGTTGCCAACCGATTTTATCCCAGTAGCAAAACTTGCTCTTGTTGTGGAAAAATCAAGGAAAACTTAACACTCGCCGAGCGTATTTTTGCTTGCGAGTGCGGTCTTTGTGTGGATAGAGATTTGAATGCAGCACTAAATCTTGATAAATACGGTCAGGACAGGTTACAGCCAGACCTTAAATGCGCATCAGAGCAGAGTCAGACTGTGGATTTATTCACAGCGTCTGTGTTGACGGTGTGAATATATCAAAAGCATAGATTTTATTAGATTATGCTAGATATTTAGTAGCGGCAACCTGTATGCGTTTTCATCAAACTATCGGAACCCTGTCGGTCTGGGTCTCTAAGACGCCAGGCAAACACCTAAATTATCTGGGCTTAAACTATCTAAAGGATTGAGGATGTCAGTTTTACATAATATGTCCATCGCTAGAAAACTCACGTTAGTCATTCTACTCATTTGTGGTAGTGTGCTGCTCCTCGCCTCTGGAGCTTTTGTTGTCAATGATTTATTAAAATTCCGTGCTAATTTAATCACCCGCCTATTCACAATGGCTGATCTGGCTTCTTTCACCAGCGATGTTGGGCTGGTATTTCAAGATGCCAAAACTGTCAAAGAAAATATTAGCTTGCTCCAGGCTGATCGGCATATACGCTTAGCCCATGTGTTCGCCGAAGATGGCAGTATCTTCGCAACTTATAGGCGCAAAGAAGACGACCAAACAGGCGATGGGCTACCTTATAACACTTTAGATGAATATTACTTTGATCGCCCAGCACAGGCTTCTGTCGCCCTTAATACCCCCAAGGCAGAAGCTCAGTTAGATATAGCGAACCATGATGCCTATTTTTTTCGATCGGGTCGCTTAGAAGTCTTTAAACGGGTGTTCTATCACGAAAAACCCATTGGTACAGTTTATATCCAGTCTGATCTAGGCGAATTTTTGGAAAACTTAATTGCCATGGGGATTATTCTTGCAGGGGTGTTGGCCGTCTCTCTTCTGCTCACCTTGTTGCTGGGTAGACAATTACAAAAAATTATTACCACCCCGATTTATTGCTTAGTGCGCGTAATGGATAGAGTCTGCGAAACCGGCGATTACTCGCCGCGTGCGGAAAAAATTGGCAATGACGAACTAGGCAGTTTAGCGGAAGGTTTCAACCTAATGCTCGATAAAATAGAAGTCAATAACAGCGAAATTACCAAACTCAACACCAGGCTTACTGCCGAAAATCTGCGCATGGGCGCAGAATTAGACGTAACCCGCCGATTACAGCGCATGGTATTGCCTGATGAAGATGAATTACAGCAGATCAGAGGTTTGGAAATTGCGGGCTTTATGCAACCGGCAGAAGAAGTGGGCGGAGATTATTACGACGTATTGCAATGCAATGGCATGACTAAAATTGGTATTGGCGACGTGACTGGTCACGGTTTGGAGAGTGGCGTGTTGATGCTCATGGTACAAACTGCTGTACGCACCTTGCAGGAATATGGGGTTACCGATCCTAAAGTCTTTATGAACGCCCTAAACCGCACCCTGTATAACAATGTACAACGGATGAATAGTGACAAAAACCTCACCTTATCCTTGCTTGATTATCGAGAAGATGGCTGCTTGCACCTGGTAGGGCAGCACGAAGATGTCGTGGTAGTACGTCAAGGTGGCAAAATTGAACGCATTGATACTATTGACTTAGGCTTTATGGTAGGGCTACAAGCAGACATCAGCGCCTTCGTGGCTCGCAAGAAAGTGCAGCTAGAAGAAGGCGATGTCGTCGTGTTATACACTGACGGACTGACTGAATCGCGCGATCTAGGCATGCGACTATACGGTTTAAATCGCTTGTGTGAAGTGGTCAGCCAACACTGGCAAAAATCTGCCCTAGATATTCAGCGTGCATTGATCGCCGATGTTAGACGGCATATAGGCACGCAAAAAGTCTATGACGACATCACCTTACTGGTGCTTAAACGGGTCCCTCTGGATACACAAACCGCTAATCAAACCACAGGACTATAGCGAAACCCTATCAAACATAAAATACACCATGCAAAAGCATTATATGTTTCAATTACTTATAAGCATTTATTCCTGAAAATGATGTGCTTTTGCTATAGATTGTTCAGAACGTGCCGAACACTCTTAGTTGCATTGCAGTGAATTAAAACCCCTGCTGCTAGTCAGGAAAAGGTGCGCAATAATTGCGACGCTTGGAAACGTGAAACTGAAACATGCTGCCTGGTGAATGCGGGGCAAGGAAAGTAAGAAAATGTCCGGTGATATTATTCGTCCGCCAGGAGAACTGGGAGATTTGCTTGTTTGTTACCTAGAACGCCTAGAAATTGATCATGTTTTTGGGATACCTGGCGGCGCAATTGAGCCGTTATATGATGCGCTTGCCCGCAGCGAAAGATGCCATAAAATTAAAGTGATTACCGCCCGTCACGAGGCAGGTGCCGCTTTTATGGCTGACGGCTATGCACGAGAAACCGGCAAAATCGGTGTATGTTGCACCACAACCGGTCCTGGTGCGACCAATCTCATCACGGGCGTAGCTTCGGCTTATGTGGACAATATTCCCCTGTTGGTTATTACCGCCCAAACAACGCTGTCAAACTTTGGGCGGGGCGCCTTCCAAGAATCTTCTTATGATGCCGTCAACACGGTCGGTATGTTTGAAAGTTGCACTGTTTACAACAGCCTGGTTACTCACCCAGGACAATTTGAAGTCAAGCTCACTTCTGCGCTGATGAGCGCTTTACGCGAACCCCGTGGACCTGCCCATATCAGTGTGCCAAGTGATATTTTTCGCATGTCAGCCCCAGCATTTCCAACTTACCCAGATTTTGAAACCCTGGTAAGAAAACCCCCAGCATTAGTGGATTTTGACGCGCTGGAAGTGCTTTGCAGACACTTGCAAAATTCCAAACGGATTGCGTTATTGTTGGGGCGACGTTGTTGTGGTGCCCATGAGATTGTGCTTGAATTTGCCGAGTTACTCGGTGCGCCTTTTGTTACCACCCCCCAAGGCAAAACTTGTGTCACGCCTTACCATGATTTGAACTATGGCGTGTTTGGTTTTGCTGGACACCGTAGTGCTCAACAACTGCTCGCCGAGCCAGAATTGGATTTGATTATTTCTATAGGCAGCAACTTAGGCGAATGGGCTACCAATGGTTGGGACAGTAGCTCCATTATGAATAATAAACTGGTGGTGATTGACAGCTTTCAGCAAAGCTTCCAACGCGCACCGATGGCGCGTCTACATGTGTGTGGAGATATTGGAACCATACTTGAAGTCCTCAGCGCCCGCATCAAGGTAACCCAACAATCTGGACGCGCTTATCTAAGCGATACTCCCCCTCAGGAAGAATCCGTCCAAGAAATCTTTATACCTGATCGGCGAGAGTCAGAAAAATACCGTTGTGCGCCTCGCCACATAACCATTGATTCCCCAGAGAAATATCGTTATGCCGAAAACAAAACCGGCTTGATTAAGCCGCAACGTTTAATATGCGAACTTAATCAACGCTTCCCCCCCGAAACACGATTTCTCGCCGATACCGGCAACAGTTTTTCTTGGACAACTCACTATTTGTTTCGAGGAAATTTAGGCGCTTACCGCCTAGCAATGGGCTTTGCCGCGATGGGCTGGGCGATAGGTGCAGGAGTCGGCACCGCTTTTGGCGCACCAGAACGCCCTGTGGTAGTGATTACTGGCGATGGTAGTTTTTTAATGAATGGTCAAGAAATTACCGTTGCGGTAGAACACAATTTACCCGTGATTTATGTCATTCTCAATGACCGTGCCCTAGGCATGGTCATGCACGGACAACGTTTGACTGGCGCCGAGCGCATTGCTTATCAACTGCCTGCTGTTGACTTTGCAGCCATGGCAAGAGCAATGGGCGCACGCGGTTACAACGTTTATGAATTAACAGATTTCGATAAAATTGATTACAAAGATTTATGCACCTGCGGACAACCCAGCTTGATCGATGTCCATATTGATCCCAACGAAGTACCCCCTATGAGCCTACGGGCACGCACGCTTAAGTCGGTATAAAGCACAGCTAGTCAGTTACTAGAGACAATCATATTTTTACCAAAGGAGAACACACCTAATGCGTCAAATCCCCCCCAGCTTGCGGCGGGAGCGTGCGGGAAAACACTTAGTAGCCGCACTACTTGCCTTGGGCTTTACTGCTTACAGTTTACCGGCTGCTCACGCAGACACCATCACAGCCAAGGAATACCAGATCAAAGCAGTCTATCTATTCAATCTGACTACCTTTGTAAATTGGCCGGAGGAATTGCTTCATAAAAATTCAGATGCGCCTTTTCGCTTATGTATTTTGGGTGACGACCCCTTTGGCGAAAGAATTGACATTGTAGCCCGCGGTGAAGACGTAGAGGGTCACGCTATTGCCGTACAGCGCATTCGTACAGTAACAGAAGCACGCGCCTGCCATATCGCCTTCATCAGTCAATCGGAAAGCCGCCAAGTACCCTATATTATTGACAGCCTGCCCAAAGGCGTGCTGACGGTCAGTGATAACGACACCTTCGTCAAACAGGGTGGCATGGTCGAATTCTACACCAACCGCGACCGCCAAGTGCGCTTGGCGGTTGACCCCAATACATTACAGGAAGGCGGATTGAAAGCCAGCGCCAAGCTGCTGAAAATCTCCTCTCTCAAGGATAACTAACGGGCCGTGCGGAAAAGGAAACGGAGGATAAATAGGATGAACAAATATACCAGATACCAGGCGGGCGCGATCTTTACCTCGGCCTGTATGCTCCTGACCTGCAACACAGCCTGGGCCAGCCTCAGCGAAGAAGAAGCCAAGCTCGCCGAACTCAAAGCGATGGGCATGGAAGAATTAGGCGAAGTGGTAGTGCAGTTGGACGACGTATTTGACGTATTTGATGGTCTAATTAAAGGTAATAAGGTTAAAGTCGCCACTGGCGAGACCCAGGATGCTGCTAAGGCTCCCTCTGTCGCTAGCGTGATCACTGCGCAGGACATAGAGGCGATGGGGGCGCGGGATTTGGATGAGATTTTAGAGTCTGTGCCGGGTTTGCATGTGGGCAGAAGTTATTTACTCAATGCTCCGGTTTATTCTGTTCGCGGCATTTCTTCCGATGTTAATCCAGAAACTTTGTTTTTGGTGAATGGTATCCCGATCACCTCGCTGTATACAGGTAGCAGAAGCCTGCAATGGGGTGGGATGTCGGTAAATAACATTGCTCGTGTAGAAGTGATTCGCGGGCCAGGTTCAGCGGTATTCGGTGCCGATGCCTTTTCTGGCGTTATCAATATCATCACCAAGACCAAAGATGATATTGCGGGTACCGAAACCGGTGTGCGCGCTGGGAGTTTCGATACTTACGAAGCTTGGGCGCTGCACGGTGCCAACTACGGTGGTTTTGACGTGGCCCTGAGTCTGGAACACCAGACCACGGGCGGTTATAAGGAAATTATACAAGAAGATGCCCAAACCCAGTATGACAAGGTATTTGGCACCCGCGCCTCATTGGCACCGGGATCAGTCGATGCCGAGCGTGATATTACCCAACTACGTGCCGACGTATCCCGTGGTAACTGGCGCTTACGAACCGGCTATCACGGCGTGGATAATCTTGGTAATGGCGCGGGCTTGGCGCAGGCACTAGACCCTTCGGGACATTGGGCCTCCGACCGTTTCAATACGGATATAACCTGGCATGATCCACACTTGACCTCTTACTGGGACGTGACCGCACAAGCCAGTTATTTTTATGACGACCAACAATCTATTGGAAATCAACTGTTGTTTCCGCCAGGCGCGTTCGGCGGTGCTTTCCCGCTCGGCTATATTGGTAACCCGGGATTTAAAGAGGAGCAGGCTCGTTTCGATTTGTTTGGCTTTTATTCTGGATTTAAAGGTCACTTATTACGCTTGGGAACTGGTTATTATTACGGAGATATGTATGAAGTGACAGAAATCAAGAATTTTGGAACCAATCCAGACGGTGGTTTGATTTTACCCACGGAACTGGTAGATGTCAGTGATACGCCGTTTGTTTATACTCAGGAAGAAATGCGCAAAGCCTGGTACGCCAATATTCAGGACATTTGGCATATCAATGATGCCTGGGAACTCACCGCTGGTGTGCGTTATGACAGGTATTCCGATTTCGGCGGCACCCTCAATCCACGTGCGGCCTTGGTCTGGCAAATACAGCCGAAACTCACCGCTAAACTTTTGTACGGATCTGCATTTCGTTCCCCTTCTTTACAAGAGTCATACAATATCAATAATCCAGTGGGGTTAGGTAACCCAAATCTTAAACCAGAAACCATCAAAACATGGGAGCTGGCGTTTGATTACTTGTTTCTGGAAAATTTGCATGGGGAAATCAACTTTTTCCACTATGATATTAAAGATAAAATTCTATTAGAGTCTAATGCAAATGCTGGCACAGCCACCTTTTCTAACATAGGAGCGCAGACTGGTGATGGCGTGGAACTAGAGCTGCGCTGGAAACCAACACTGCGCTCTAGTGTCCTGTTTAACTATGCTTTCCAGAAATCCACCGACCAGTTAAATAACCACGATGTGGGTAATACGCCGACCCATCAGGTGTATTTGCGTGGCGATTACTTGCTGGCACCTAACTGGTTTCTGGATACTCAGGTAAATTGGGTAATGGGACGTAAACGTTCTTTTGGCGATACGCGCCTAGCAATTGCTGATTACACCACGTTGGACTTAACTCTGCGCTACAAAGATATCAAGGATAAGCGTTGGAATGTGGCTTTCGGTGTGCGCAATCTGTTTGATGCTGACGTGCGCGAGCCGAGTTCGGGACCGGATTCTACGGGAATGATTAGTATTCCCTATGACATCCCAATGGCTGGGCGGAGCCTCTTTGTGGAAATGCGGTATCGGTTCAATTGAACCGGGTGCTGGGTAGAGTGCGTTAGGCACGCACGTCTGTTGAGCCGTCTAAGTATTGCGCCGTACGCACTCTACCTGGTTTTATTGCCTCTTACTCATCCTCATTTTTGTTTAAACTTAGGGAATTTTTATGTCACAAAAATCAGTCGGTATTATTGGAACGGGGCTTTATGTACCCGATGAAATTAGAACCAATGACTGGTTTAATAAACTAAGTCCACGGTCTCTGGATAGAATTTTTGATCAAGCAGGCGTAAAGGAGAGAAGAGTTTGCGCGCAAAATGAACTTGCTTCAGATATGGAGGCTAAGGCGTTATTAGCCGCCGTGGAAAACGCGGGTATCAGCATTGGTGATGTAGAAATGATGTTTGCTGGCTCAACCCTCAATGATCAACCTCAACCAGGTAATGCCTCTGCTTTACATCATAAAGTTGGCGCCAATAAAAATACTGGCTCTATGAATGTAGAAACCGCCTGCGCTTCTTTACTTTCGCAGATCACTGTTGCCTATAGTATGATTGCCGCTGGGTTGTATAAAACCGTCGCTTGTGTTGTTTCTGTAAATTGGACTAAAACAGCAGATCTCACAGACAGAAGTTGTATGTTTATGGGTGATGGAGCAGCCGCTGTCATTATGCAGCCAGTGAGCGCAGGAAAAGGCATATTGGGAATACATTTAGAAACGCATGGACAACATCATCTTGGGGTAGGCATTAATTTTCGTCTGCCTAGAGCCTATATTGAGGAATATCAAGCGGCAGACTATCTACATGGTGGACGGGAGCAAATGTATTTTTATATGGACAAGAATCATGAAGGCTTTAGAGAAATTGGCGCTGCGGGACCTACTATAATGCCAGAAATCTCTAAAAAAGCTTTGGCAAAAGCAGGTTACACTACGGCAGACATTGATTTTTTCATACCGCATAATCCCTCTAAAATTTTGACGAATGCATGGCGGGAAGGTTTAGGCGTTGCTCCTGAAAAAATGCACACTACCATTGAAAAATATGGCAATATGAGTGCAGCTTCCATTGGGGCCAATCTGCATGAGTGCAATATTTATAATAAACTGAAGGATGGCGACCTTGTGGTAATGTGCGCCCCAGGGGCTGGTTATCAGTATGCAGCAGTTGTATTAAGATGGGGCAAATAGCGATGAGCGCATCTTTATTATTGCGCCTACGCGCTATTCCGACTCACGCATTCTGTACCCCGTAACAAGTAGAGAGGAGATTATGGAAAAAGTCGCATTAGTAACAGGTGGAAATTCTGGTATTGGTTACGCAACAGCCAAACTCTTGAAAGCGAAGGGGTATGATGTCTATATTTCCGGTCGCAATGCAGATAGAGTCCAACAAGCTGCTGTAGAGTTAGATGTTAAATCGGTAGTAGCTGATATGTCTAATTCAAGTGATGTTGAACAGTTGTCAGCCATTTTTTTAGAAGATGGCTTGGATATACTTGTGAACAATGCAGGTATCGCAAATCTTGCCCCTCTAGAAAGAATTACGCATGAGGTATTTCTTGAAATTTTTAATACAAATGTCTGGGGAGTACTGCAATTAATTAAGGAACTGCTTCCTGCCTTAGAAAGGAGAGCAGGTAGCAGCATAACAAATATTTCTTCCGCTATTACCTGTAAAGGTGTTCCTGGTTTATCTCTGTATGCTGCTACAAAGGGTTCAGTAGAGGCATTAACTAAAACACTTGCTATTGAGTTGGCACCTAAGAATATTCGGGTTAATGCGGTCACTCCAGGTGCCATTGACACACCAATTTTTGGTAAGTTGGGTATAAAACCAGAGAATTTCCCAGAAGAACTTAAACAAGCATTTGCGGGGATACCATTAAAGCGCACAGGAACCTCTGAAGAAGTTGCTCAGGTTATTGTAGCCCAGCTTGAATCCACTTATGTGACAGGCGCTATTTGGGCGGTAGATGGTGGTGTCAGTATTGCGTAATTTTAGAAAAAATGGAGTATAACGAATGCTAATTCCCAATAAAACCACAGACAAAATGCTCAGAGCTTTTAATGACACCTTGGCATTATTATTTGCTCATGAGGCGGGATTTTTTAAGGTCTTGAGTGAACACAGTGCGTTATCAGAAGCTGATCTGTCAAAACAGATACTCGTTCCACAACGTAGTGTTTCTGCGTTAGTTTCTCTGTTTGCTGCTCAATTGCCCCCCTCTCGTTGAAAAAGATGAAAACGGCAAAGTGTCTTTGGCGGAAGAAGCCAGAATATACCTGACCCCTGACAGTCCGTTGTTTATGGGTGGTTTTATTGATTTTATCAATAAAAACAAAGACGCCTTTCAGCCAGATGCTTTTTCTATACAAATGCGGGAAGATGAACCGCACCGCCCGATGTTCGCAGAAGATAAAATTTTCAATCGACAAATGATTGCTGCCATGAATGCAAAAAGCATCGGCCCTGCTTCTGTTTGGGCAAACAATATTGACCTTAGTGGTTATACACATTTTCTGGATATTGGTGGTGGCTCTGGGGTCTTCTCGAAAAACCTGTTAAATGTACATCCTCACATGAAAGCAACTGTGTTTGAATTGCCTTACATCCTGAAATAACACAGGAATTCATCAAAGATACGGCAGTTAAAACGATTTCTGGTAGTTTTTGGAATGATAACTACCCTACTGCGGATGTTCATTTTTATTCGGATATTTTTCACGATTATGCAGATGACGATTGTGCCACGCTTGCAAACAAGAGTTTCAACTCGTTACCGAAAGGTGGGCGTGTTATTCTGCATGAATTAACTTTTAATAATCCAAAAACTGCGCCTCTCAGTGCGGCTGTTTATAACTTTTCGGTGATTCGCTGGACGCATGGTAGACAGTATTCACAAAGTGAATTAACCGATTTTCTAAAAAATGCGGGCTTTTCCCAAGTAGAATGTATTGCCACAGGCTATTTGGATTGGATGTTAGTGACGGGTGTAAAATTATAGCCTACTATTAAATTACACAGCAGGTATGTGCTCATGCTAGGGATACTTTCTCCAGAGGGGTATAATATGCTTGTTGCGGTCAATAAAATCAATGACTTGCTCAATATCCCGCTACCAATAAAATCAACAAGTTAAATAAAAATAAATATGACATTAAATCATAAGATGCTGTTTTTAATGTTTTTATAGTTGCAACAAGTTTAATTCTCTTGGATTGAGCTATATAGTGGATGCCCGTGTAACCGATGTAGTAGGATGCCCTTGCTTTGGTTAGGATACCTATAAAGGAAAACAGCATGAATGCAACAATCGCACAACACGATCAGGACTTTTATACCTGGGCTAAGCAGAACGCGCAGCTCTTGCGTAGCGGCCAAGTGGAAAGAGCCGACTGGAAGCATATCGCAGAGGAGCTGGAGGACATGAGCGGAAGCCGAGAAAGCGAACTGGAAAGTCGGTTAGGTGTCCTACTGGCTCACCTGTTGAAGTGGGTCTATCAGCGCGACTACCGAGGTAAAAGCTGGATAGCGACAATCAGGGAACAGCGCCGCAGAGTCAAGCGACTGCTCAAGAAAAACCCTGGGATAAAAAACTATCTGCAAGAGGCTTTTGAGAATGCATACGGAGACGGCAGACTGATAGCTATGCGCGAAACAGGAATGGAAGAAGAAACTTTCCCAGAAGAAAGTCCCTTCAGTATACAACAAACCCTGGACGATGACTTCTGGCCGGAGTGAAGCGGACTGAGTAGCCACCCCGCTATAAACGGTATATAGCAAGCGTAGGGTGCGCTGAGCGTCTTTTTGCGAAGCGCATCAATTGAGAAATGCAATAGCTGGGGAATAACTCGAATGACGCGCTTCGTACCTCAGCGCATCCTGCAATTAGCCCGCGTAGTTTCTTTATCGTCCCCACGCTCCATATACCGTGAAAGACCAGTAGGGTGGGTGGGCAACATCTTTTCGTTGTCCACCATTTCTATTTTTCCTCTGACACCGATCCAGCGGTGTCACGCATCCGGCGGCGAGTCGTTTCCGCTGGTTCCCAAGTTATGGAACACACAAGCATGTTACAGACATTAGAAGCAACCATAGACAGCCGTGGAAGACTTAAATTTCACGAACATGTCAGCCTGTGCGATAATCAACGAGTGTTGGTGACATTCCTCAAGGATGCGCCACATATTCCTATCGCGCAAGATTATGCACAACTGATGCAACGTCTCGCCTATGTCAAAGTCGGTAAACGCTTCAGCCGGGACGAATTGAATGAACGATAAAATATTCCTTGATACCAATGTGCTGATTTACTCTTTCGACAAAGATGCGCCGGGCAAACAGGCAATCGTGCGACATTATTCAGGCAGCACTGGCTGACGGCAACTGCGTCATCAGTTCGCAAGTGGTACAGGAGTTTCTGAATGTCGCTACACGGAAATTCGCTGAACCCTTATCGGTGGATGATTGCCTGGTTTACTTAAATTCCGTTTTGGCGCTACTTTGCCAGATATTTGCAAGTATCCCGCTGTACAAAAGAACTTTAGAACTAAGAAAGCAATACAATTACAGTTTATATGACTCATTGGTTATAGCCGCCGCGCTTGAAGCACAGTGTACACTGTTGTATTCGGAAGATTTGCAGGATTGGCAGAAAATCGGTGAATTGAGGATTGTGAATCCGTTTAATGGACGTAATAATCAATAGACTTGTTGCGCCTATAAAACAAGAAAAATCAATGTCTTATAAAAAGTGCTTTGGCTTGATGACTATGAAAAATCAATGGCTTAGCTGAAATCTGAAAAATTTGGAGTCAGCTATATTCTCGAACTCCGCATTTTTACTGGATTTATGTCGCAACAAGTCTAATAGCCAAACCGAAGAGTCCGTAGGATGTGCTGAGCGTCTTTTTGGGAAGCGCATCAATCGAGAAGTGTAATAGCTGGGGAATAACCTCAGCGCATCCTACAATTAGCCCGCGTAGCTTCTTTTTCGTCCCACGCTCCAGTTCACTCCCCCCATGCAAAAACCTGACAGGTCTTGAAGACCTGCCAGATTTGGGGCGGGGTCTGAACGCTTACGAATGAGGATGACCGTTATGCACTCCAACATGCAAGCTATCAGTCAACTGGCACGCCACCTGCCGCCGCTGGCGCAAGCGGAATTATTGGATTTCGCGCAATTTCTTGCTGCCAAATACCGTACCGAGCCATGGCAACCAAACGCACGGGTTTTGCAAGCCGGGAAACGCCTCGCCGAACTGGGCGGCACACAGCCGCAACTCGAACCTGTTCCGCGCCGCCGGGAGGAAACCGCATGATCCTGGTGGATACTTCGGTGTGGATAGACCATTTTCGCGAGCATCTTCCACCGCTGGCCGGATTGCTGCAAACCGGTCAGGTTTTGTCGCATCCGCTGATTATCGGTGAGCTTGCTTGTGGCAACCTCCACGACTGGCAAGCCGTGCTGGAATTGCTGGACGAATTGCCGACCACCGCCGAAGTGGAACATCCCGAGGTACTGGCTTTTATCGAACAACATCGGCTGATGGGGCGCGGCGTCGGCATCGTGGATGTCACTTTGTTGGCCTCGGCGCGGCAGGTCGGCGTGCCGTTATGGACGCGGGACAAGCGCCTATGTGCTGTCGCGCAAGGACTCGGTTTGCTGGCTACGCTGGAATATCCCGGCACGATTGAGCAAGCGTAGGATGCGCTGAGCGTCTTTTTGCGGCACGTCCTGAGCCTGTCTAATGAAGCGCATCAATCGAGAAATGTAATAGCTGGGGAATAAGCTCTTGGTAGAAACCAATCTGGCATGACCTTTTGCCCTCACCTCCTCCGTGCGAGGGAGTGGGGTGAGGACTGAAGTACCAGATTTGTTTTGCTCACAAACTTAACTCGAATGTGGACAATGGATAGTTGCGTTTGCTTTAACTAGACTCATTTCACTACCCGTCCAACAGCATGCCCTAAAAATCCAGTTTTACTGGCGCATAACTCCGAAGCACATTAAACAGATTGACAACTAAGGAAGATTTATATGAAACACACTGTCTATTTTTGTTTAGCTATGGCTGGTTTATCTGGTATAAGCGGCTGTTCTAGTGATGGTGAAGTCGAGCAATATACAACAAAAGTATGGAGCCGGGGAGCAGCGCTGAATGCTGCGGTATCACTCAATTTTAATCCAAACGGAGAAATGTTTGCGATTGATGCTTTTTCTAGCAGAATTTTGAAGATGGATCAAAATTCAGGACAAGTACTGGATATTATTACCGACAGTGTAGATGGGGCTGCTGATTTTGATTTTGCCATAGATGGTACGATGTATTGGGTACTGCCATTTTCAGGCAAAGTCTATAGAAGAACCACGAGTGGTGTGGTAAGTCTGGTTGCAAATTTGAATACAGTGATTGACGGTGTTACAGTCAACGCTGAAAACCGGGTTTTTACCGCCAGTTTTGCATCTAGCAAGGATGCGCTTTGGGAGCTTGATCCTTTTGGTATTATTCCTCCGCGTGTGGTTGTTCAGTTAGGTGGCTTTGATGCTTTTGATTTTGGTCCAGATGGTTATTTGTATGCGCCGGATTACTCAAACGGCACAGGACAGATTTATAAAATCAATGTAGACACAGGAGAGGTTAAGGTAATTGCAGATGGTTTCTGCCAACCGATTTCAGCCAAGTTTAATTCTATTGGTGAACTCTACATACTGGATGCTTTATGCCCGCAGATGGTAAAAGTGAATATCTACACAGGTGAAAAAACACTTGTCGCTAATCTGGAACCAGGTGTGGATAATTTTGATTTTAACCCACAAGATGAAATGTTTGTCGCTTTTAATGCGAATTCTTATATTGGCAAACTCAATCCAGATGGTTCAGTGACAAAAATAACTCGTTCAGGATTTGCTTCTCCCGGCGGCGTCGTGATACGGGCGGATGATTCGTTGTTTGTTTCAGGCGTGTTTGCAATGCGCCGTTTTGATTTAGTCAGTGGCGAATCGAAGAAAACTGTTTATACAAATGATGGCATGATTCCAGCCCTCAGCTTATCTGGTGACGGTCAGAACCTGATTATTACTTCCAACCTATTTGGCGGCATGGTGCAAATTTGGAATCCAGACACGGGTGTGGCCGTGGAAACACATGCAAACTTTAAGCAGCCAACCAATGCCATTCGTTTTCAGGATAACATCGTAGTGGCAGATATGGGGATCGGCAGCGTGGTGAAATTAACCGACCGCACACCGTTGATTGAAGGTCTTAAAGTACCGGCGGGTTTAGCCGCTAAAGGTAATGACTTGTATGTGGGTGACTGGAAAACCGGGATTATCTGGAAGGTTGTAGAAGCGGGTGTAGTACTCAATCCAGCGCGCATTGCCACACAAAACCTAGTGCAACCTGAAGGGATTGCCTTTGATAACGAAGGAAAATTATTAGTCGTTGAGGTAGGTAAAAAACGTCTGTTGCGCATTGATTTAGAAACCAATACCAGCTTTGTTGTGGCACAAGATTTGGAAATCGGTTTGACGGCACCTGAGGGCGCTACGCCGACTTGGGTTGCCATGAGCAGTGTCGCCGTGTCTAAATCAGGAACACTTTATGTGACAGGCGATGTTGGTAATGTCATTTATGAAATCAAACCAGGTGTGCTGTACTAGCCCCCAGGTGAAAGCGTAGACATTACCATCACTGATGGTCGTCCTGATTGTGGCTATGATTTCAAAGCCGTATTTGATGATGATTCAGAATTAGTGCATGATGCTATTTCTGTGTGCGGTGGCGAATCCTACGTTTATCAAAAAATTGTTTGTGTTTGTAGGTTTGCAGAGTTTCTTAAATAAAAAAACCTGGCAGATTTGGAAAAATCTGCCAGGTTTTTTTATTGTATGATTGAATTGTACTTAAGCAAGCCTAGGATGTGCTGAGCATCTTTTTGCGAAGCGCGTCAAGCGCGGTAAACGATGCGTTTCCTGTCGGGTAGTGGTGCATACAGGATGATATTTATGCTTGGAAGCCGCGTTCAGCCCTGTTAAGGTGGTTCAATTGCACTAAGAAAGTAATAGTGCTGTAGAAACATGAGGCTTGCCTTTGTATTTATTTTTTGGAGCTGGCGTTTTTTTAACACCGCGTTTATTTTTCTTGAATTTTTTAAGTTCTATTTTGTTAGCCAATGCTAATAGCCATCGACTAAATTCACCGCCGTTACATATAACAAAAGGTGTCCAGTCCTCTTCTTCTAAAATCAGGTTCATGCCATTGAATGTGGTTGCTATTTCTTCTGCAATATAATAGACATTATCAGAAAACAAGGTTTTATAACCGCATAAAAATACTTATATCGAAAGATAAACCACCCCATTTTTTCAAAAAATGTGAAAAA
>DYPD01000104.1 GCA_020720115.1 Thiomargarita sp.
TCACGATAGAACGCGGCTTCCAAGCATAAATATCATCCTGTATGCACCACTACCGGCAGTTGTTTGGGCATGAATTGGAGAGTTTTCGTTAAACAGGAATACTGCGATGGCGACTAAGACTGCGATATTTCTTGGTTAATTTCGATAAAGGCTTGAAACAGCGCGTGAATTTCGCTGCGATTGGTGGCAAAAGCGGCTTCTGTCAAATCAATGTTGTTCAGGTTTAAGAGTTTCTCAGACTCCAGCGGCGAGAGCGCATCCAGGTTCTTGAAACCCATAGACCAGTGAGCAAAAACCCGCTCGGTTATGTTTTCTTCGCTGATTTTCATGATGTCTTTATGGCGGTCATCTTGTTTAATGCGCTCGTAAAGCGCATAGACCACCGCTTTTTCGCCTTCCAACACCTGCAAAAATGCCCGTCCTTTGACTACTAACAATCCGGTAATGCCCAGTGCGGCGTTGTTGCGGCGGCTCACTGCCAAAATTTCTTCTAACGCTTGCGCATCAAGATCGCGGCTAAAAAAACTTAAATAAACCAGTTGAATCATTAGATTAACTCCAGAAGTTGGAAGCTATTTATGGGGGGCTTTGTGGGGGCATACTGCCCCAGTGGAGCGAGTGCCGGTTCTTCCATCACGCCTAAATCTTGCTGCTACAAGATTTCCTTCAACAAGGGATTAACATCAAACCAGCGCCCTTGCTCATCGTGGTATTCAAAGACAAACATGCTGCGCAGCAGGGTTTTGTGCTGATCTTCGCCGGAAACCAGGCGCGTTTGCTGCACTTCGTGTAGCAATACCCATTCTTCTTTGGTGATGGCTTGGGCGAGTTTATCCCGTTGAATACGAATGACTTTTTCTAATCCGGCAGCGGATAGCGGCGGGTCTTCTTGTTGCAGGCAGGAATAAAGCATCATTAGGGTACGGCGCACATGCCCGCCGTTGATGAGGCACAGGCGGTCTAGGGTGGCTGGCGTGGCGAAAATCTCACGGGTTTGTTGCAGCCGTTGTTCGGGCGGCAAGTCGGGGAAAGCGCGTGCCAGAATCATTTGCCGCAATAGACTTAAGCCAGGTTCATGTGCGCTACCATCGCGGCTCTGTACTTGCACCATCGGCAGCACCTTGGGATCAACGCCGAAGCGGTTAGTCAGCCGGCTCCAGTCGTTGGAAAACATGAGCACCAACGGGATGGTGTAAACCAGGTGACAATTGAGTTGTTTGAGTTGCTCGCCGCGATCCACAAACAGGTATTCGGGTTGAGTGCGCCCGGACATTTTGGGTGTGTTATCAATGCGATCTAGGTTGTCTACGATCACGATCAAGCCACGTTTGCCAGCGGCTTTGAGGGCTTGGTTGGCGGGTTCAAGAAGTTCTTTATTGATGGCTTGCAAAATGGTATCAGTGCGCGGCTCTAGGTATTGGCGGAGCTGTGAGCGCAACTCCGGGCTGTTTTTTGCCTTGGCAGTGAGTTTGCCGATGCCTAATCCCAGCGAAAATCCTTTTTGGCTGTCAAAGCCGACTTCGCCTAAGCCGGGCAGGTTGGCTTGTGCGGAAAGTTCGATTTCGGTGTTGAGTAGCTTGATTGCGCCGTTTAGGAGTGCTCTAAAACCTGTAGGCTCGAGGCTGATTTGCACGGCTTCAAGGCTGTCTGCTACTTGCCGCGCAATGGACAGCAGCACGTCTGTGACATCTACGTCCGCCATGACTAAGTCTTGGCTGGACTCGAAATACACAACATGAAAATTCTGCCGCTCTAGTTCGTATTTGAGCCACAGGAGTTCCGTGGATTTGCCGCAGCCAATGTGTCCGGTAAAAAGCTGCGTGGTGGGGTCGTCTGGCGACAGCAAGGTGATGGTGCGCTCTAGTTCGCGGGTTACGCGCCCGCCACGCACGGGGGAAAAATCAATATAGTAGTTGCGCTCTTGCGCGTCCTCTAATTGAATGGTTTTACCTGGATTGCTGGCGCGGTAAAAGCGCGGAAGGTCAAGGGACATGGCGATTTTGGTTTAGTAAGCAGGATTTTCGGGTAAACGGAAAAATTCAATGATTTGCTGCAAATGCGCTGCTTGTCCGCTGACTTCTTCGGCGGTAGCGGAGAGTTGCTCGGCAGACGAGGCGTTTTGCTGCGAAACCTGATCCAATTGCATCATGGCATTATTAACTTGAGAAACGCCACCGGCTTGTTCTTCGGAAGCGGCAGCAATTTCTTTAACCAATTCCGAGGTTCTTTTAATGTCAGGCACGACCGCTTCAATTAATTTTCCCGCTTGTTCGGCAACGCGCAAATTTTCCGCTGCTAAGTTGCTGATTTCTTTAGCCGCTTTTTGGCTACTTTCTGCCAGTTTTTGCACTTCTGAAGCCACCACCGCAAAACCGCGTCCATGTTCTCCGGCGCGTGCGGCTTCAATCGCGGCGTTCAAGGCTAATAGATTGGTTTTATAGGCAATTTCTTCAATTACGCCAATTTTATCGGTAATCTGGCGAATCGCTTGCACCGCTTCGGTCACTGCCTGTCCACCGGTTTCGGCTTGACGTGCGGCTTGTTGCGCGAGGCGATCCGTGTCTTTGGCGCTGGCAGTGTTGGCTTCAATGGAAGCGGTCATTTGTTCCAGCGAAGAGGTGGTTTGCTCTACGCCCGCCGCTTGCTCGGTTGCACCTTGGCTCATGTGCTGAGAAGTGCTGCTGAGTTCTTCTGCCGCTGAAGAGAGCATGATGGATTTGCCACGCACTTCAGAGAGTATTTCTTGCAATTTACCGCTCATTTTGTGCATGGCGGTGAGCAAATGGCTGATTTCATCTTTGCCGCTGTGCTCAATGACCGTGGTTAAATCCCCTTCGCTGATACGGCGCGTGGTTGCCATTGCAATATTAATGCGTTGTACTATGCCGTGTCCTACGATAAACATAAAGCTCAAAGTCAAGACGCTGACTAAAGCGGTCATGCCGATGAGCATCCAGTTGCTTTCGTTTTGTGCGCTAACAGCGATAGAGCGTAGTTGCGTCATGTGCGCAATGTGTTTATCTACCAGACTACGCAAGTTTTCTCGCATTTGATTAAAGCTTGGGCGGGCGTCTTTTAAGATGGATTGCATGGCGTCGCCTTTGGTGTAATCTTTACTCATTTCCAAAATTTTCGCGCCGGCTTGCCGGTAAGCTTGCCAGGCAGAAAGGAAGTTTTCTAAGTCGCTTTGGTAGTGCGCATAATTGTCGAGCGTTTTATGTTGTAGTTGAAGTGCTTGATAAGCCGAGTCGATTTCTTCTTCTAGTTGATGAAATTCTGTTTCCAATTTCAGCATGGCTTCCCATTCGACAATACCTGTATGCACAATCAGGCGTTGCCAGGTTTCCCATAGATTTTTATCTATCGCATCGCTTTTCAGCACTGGGTCTGCATCTTCATCTACCAATGCCATAGAAACTTGTGCCACCTTGTGGGTGTAGTAGTAACCAATTCCGCCCACCAGTAGTAAGACGATAAGAACCAATAAACCATTGATTAACAGTTTGATGCGAATGCTCATAAGGTGAAGCTCCTTGGGGTGTTGGTTTTTATTTGCTTGTATAAAATCGAGTAATAAATGTTCTATGTAGCCTTCTTAAGTTTTAGCGACCGGGGAAGTAGAAGCATGGCGATTGGAATGGAGGGTATTTAAACTAGCGCGTGTCGCTGGAAATGAGATTGGACTGGGGCGCTGATACACCGGGTACACTGTAAATTGGCTGAGATGCTGATGCAGTTGCGGCATGGTAAAAACGTGCATCAATAAATTTTTCTAAATCAATGGGCGCAATGATTCCGGCGGCAATGGACCTATCTACAATCTTCTGCATATCGCTGGGATCAGGATTGAGATCAGAAAATGAAATGCGGTCTTTAGGATTTTGCAGCCCCAGTTTCACAGTTTCTTCATTGTGTGGGAAGTATTTGTTTGCAGTGAGCCGCGCTACTGCTTGAGAACCCTGTTCCCATTTGTCACGATCAATGAATTGTCCGGCGCGAATCAGGCTATTGACCCATTCTTGAATGGCTTCGGGATGTTGTTGTAGCGCCTCATTTTTTACAATCACAATACATTCAACGTGGTTATCCAAAATCTGTTTGGTCAGCACCAAGATTTTACCCAGCCCGTCATGTTGCGCTTTGGCGCCAAAAGGCTCTGCCACAATGAAGGCATCAATACGATTTTGCTCCATCGCCAGGGGCATGTGCGGTGGGGCTATGACTTTGGTGGTCACGTCTTTTAGGCTCAGCCCAGCGGTTTTTAGGTAAGCGTCCAACAAAGCGGTATGAGTGGCGTTGCGCGCTGGAATGCCGATGGCTTTACCACGCAAATCTGCTGCGCTGTTGATTTCTGAGCCTTGCTTGACGGTAATCGCCGAGCCATCGCGGTGTGCCAGTAAAATGGTGCGAATATCCTTGCCCTGATTGAATAAATCCATGGCTAACGGCGACAAAATAAAAGCTGCGTTAATCACACCCGCATCCAGAGCGCCTACCATTTCGCGCCAGGATTTGAATAATTTGGGCTGGATTGTGACGTGCTGAAAGTGTGCCTCGTCTTGCGCATGAGACACCAGCAAGGGCAGATGATCCAAAATGGGTAAATAGCCCACTTTTAGCTGCACGCGCTCCGCTGCCCATCCGCTGAGCGGATAACAGGCGAGTGTGCAGACGAACAAAAACCGACTGAATTTTTTTAACATACTGTTGCCTTCCCTTAATTTAATGTAGTGCGGTTTTATCGAGTGACGGAAGGTTTTTCAGATCGCGCAACAGACGCAAAATATCCGGCGCATCCCAGGCGCGCTCCCCAACGGCTCGGTACACTATATGCCCCTGGGGATTAATCACAAAAGTCGTCGGCAAACCGCGTGCCGACCAGCGTTGCATCAGCGTGGCGTTGTTATCCAACAGCACCGGAAAATCCAGCCCCAAAGCTTGCGTCACTTGGCGCACTGTGGTTTCACGTTCGCCAACATTAACCGCCAACATCAGCATGTCTTCGTTGCGCATGATTTCCCATGCTCGCTGCATAGAAGGCAATTCCGCTCGGCACGGCGGACACCAGGTTGCCCAAAAATTCAGCACCACCACCTTGCCCTGATAGTCCGACAAAGTGTGTGCATTACCTTGCAAATCGTGCAAAGAAAAATTCGGTGCTGGTGACACCTGCGGAAACGGCGTTAGCAAATCGCCAATAGCCCAAGCACTTAAACTGACAGTTGAAAGCAACAACCAGTGACAAATAAGAAAAGAATAGCGTTTCATAGGTAAGGACACCTGCGCAAAGCAAAAATCATTAGGGAGGGACAGACAGAATCTAAGCATTTTAGCCCCCTGTTAGCGTTTATGAAAGCTTTATAAAATTGACCAAGGTCTTTAATCCCAAAGACTTTCAGCCGCCTTGGCTGGCAGGCAGTGAGAAAATTGCAAAGTACCAGGGGATACATTAGACTTAGTCAAATTTTTACGCTCAAAGCAGATAACTAAAGGTTTCTGGAAAAAGAGCTTTTAGCTTAATTGGGCAAATCAGGTGGGGTGTTTGGCTTATGCTGCATCTGTCAAAGCCAGAAAGTGCATGGTCAAGCCCTTGATTATATTGGCTCAACAGGAATGAGGAACTCTACATGGCGAACATACAATTTGAAGTGCCGGATGCAATAGCAGAACGGCTAAATACCTTAGTAGCACAACAAGGTGCTGGTTACGAAAGCGTGAATGCGGCTGGCTTGCAAGGACGCGATGCGCTTTTGACCGATTTACTGATTTTAGGCTTAGACGAACTGAGCGCCGGTGAAAACGAATATCCTGATGATGTAGACTGAATTAACCTGCTGATAACAGAACGCCTGAGTATGCGAACACCAAACCCAATCTGTTTCCTTTCTGAAAAAATACTGCTTTCCTGTCTGCCTTAGCCCGCCTATACGAACAGCCTGGATAACCCGCCCAACCAAAGCTTGAATTGTCACTAGATGCGCTGGTGAGTGAGGCTTAACCAGGTCTAAAGCCATCGCTGGGCTTTAGCTTATAGGCGCTTTGCTTTGGCTATCAACTCCTTGATGAACAAAACCTTGCTGCTTCTTTTCCTGTCGCTGTCAGGCAGTTTTTTTATCCTGCTGTTATGGGTATGTGATGTCTGGATTGAGCGCCAAACACATGGACGCCTCTACAGTAGCTTGGAACAGGTTACGGCAAAACCTTTAGGTCTAGTGCTAGGCACTGTCAAAGAAACTGCGCAGGGTACTACCAATGCCTTTTTTTATCACCGTATAGAAGCCGCCGCTGCACTTTATAAAGCAGGTAAAATCCAGCACTTACTACTCAGTGGCGACAATCATCGTGCGGGTTATAACGAACCCGAAGACATGCGTGATGCACTGTTGCAACGCGGCATACCCATTTCTGCCATGACCCTGGATTATGCTGGTTTTCGCACCCTAGATTCTGTAGTGCGCACCCAATTGGTTTTTCAACAAGATGATTTTATTGTGATTTCTCAAGCATTTCACAATGCGCGAGCACTTTTTATTGCCGATGCTTATGGCATCCACGCCATTGCCTTTAATGCCGCCGATGTACCTGGTGTTTTCGGCATCAAAGTGCGTTTGCGCGAAGTGTTGGCACGATTTAGAGCGGTATTGGATCTGTACTTGTTGCGCACCCAGCCCCGCTTTTTGGGACCACCGCTCCCCATTGATCTGCACGCCTAGCAAGACCTAAAATTGCTTTGCATCGTTCTCCCCGCCTTTATAAAAGCTCGTCTTAATACTGACTTGTCATAGTCTAAAAACAATAAGTTAGCTATAATCTCTCGGTGCTTAGTTGTGCTTTTAGGTTTCATTGCCTGTGTATTATTTTGTTAAATAAGAGAGTTTTGATATGAACCCAAACCCTTTACCCATTGCGTTTTCTGCGTCCTGTTTAGTCCATAGGTTTTTGGCTGTTGGTCTGTTGCTGTGCTTGCCGCTGTGGGTACGCAGCGAAATTGTCACCGATGGGTCAACGGGCGCACAGGTACGTTTATCAGGCGCAGAGATGCCTATCACTGCTGATCTGGGGCAAGAACGCGGCGCTAATCTGTTCCATTCGTTTCAAACTTTTCAGGTTAGCCCAGGCGAAAGCGCGGTGTTTTCTGGTGCGGCGAACATTGAAAATGTCATTGCCCGCGTGACGGGGGGCGAGTTGTCGGTCATTAATGGCGCGATTAAAAATACCATTCCGGGCGCTCATACTTACTTGTTTAATCCAGCGGGTTGGCTGTTTGGCGAGGGGGCACGCTTGGAGGTGTCCGGTGGCTTCCATGCGGCAACTGCGCAAGCCTTGGACTTTGCCGATCAAAGCCGTTTTTCTGCTGATAAGACGCAAGGTAGTGCTTTTACCAGTGCGCCGCCAGCGGCTTTTGGTTTGCTGGGGCAGGGCGGCTTGCAAGTGAATGGCGGTGCGCTTTTGCAAGCGCCTACGTTGGATTTGCAAGGTGGAACGCTTGACATAGGCGCGGCGAAACTGGAAGTCAAAAACGGCACTTTGCTGAATTTGCAGGGAGACAATATTAATCTGCGTAGCGAGGCGCGTTTGAGCAGCCTGACGGATACTGCTGAGCGTGGCGCGGATATACGCCTGAGCGCCACACAAAAGCTGTCAATTCAAGGACATAATGAGCAAAAGGGCGATTCTGACAGTCTCACTTCGTTGACGACAGGCAGCGGTGACGCTGGAAATATCTACTTAAGCGGTGCGCAGGTACAGATTCAAAATGCCACTCTGACTGGCAATACCGAAGCCCAAGGACGCGGTGCGGATATACGCATTAGCGCCAGGGAGCAGGTCGTGTTAGACAGTAGTTTTGTGTTTGTCAATAGCCAAAGCTTTGACGCTGATGCGGGACTGAGTGGCAATCTCAGTATTCAGGCGCACAGCATTGAGTTGCGTAACAACAGTATTCTTAATGCGGGCGTGATGGGCTACAGCAACGGCGGTAATGTGTCCTTGCAAGCCAGCGAAGATATATTACTGGGCGAGTACAGCCACATTTACGCAGATACCTATTTGGGTAGCGGCAATGGCGGGTTGGTCAGCATCCAGGGGCGTAATATCAGCCTGCTAGACGGTGCTTTTATTGACACCACCACGAAAAATGTGGGTAATGCCGGAAACATAGCGATTCATGCGCAGGGGACGTTCAAGTTGGCGGGTGATAATACGGGCAGCGATACCGATGCAACGGGTCGTTCGTCTATGGTTGCTTCAGGCACTTTTCCGTTAGTGGGTAACGTTGCCGAATATTTGGGCGGTTTGGGGCGTGGCGGTACTATTGATATTCAGGCGCAGGATTTGGTGTTAGAAGAGGGCGGGCTAATCTATAACGACAGCCTCGCATTGCCAGGCAGCGGAAGTGGTGCGGCAGGCAATATTAACCTTATCGTTGCAGGCACTACGCGCCTGTCTGGGGTCAATCCGCGTGGAGAAACGGTGTTCGGTTTTGGTTCTGGCATTTATCTGCGTAGTCAGGGGCAAAACGCGGGCGCGGGCGGTAACCTGTCTTTACAAACCGGCACATTACAGATTGAAAAGGGCGCTGTGATTATCAGCAGCACTACCTCGGCTAATCCGGGTGGATCATTGGATATTCAAGTGGCAGATCAGCTTTTGATGAGCGGTGATGCCAGCCAAATTGCCTTGTATCCGCCCGAGCAAGAACAACTATCCTATTTGCAGAATTATTCGCCGCCAAGCTATAACCAATCAGTCAGCGGTATTTATTCGCGTGCCGAGGTACAGTATTTCAGTACAGACGCGGCGGGCAACAAGCTGGCTGGCGCCGGTGGTGAGCTACATATTCAGGCAAAAACCCTGGAATTACGCGAAGGCGCGATGATTTCAAGTTCGAGCACAGGGGTGGGGTTAGCGGGAAATCTGGACATAGATGTCGGCGAATTACGCATGGAAAAGGGCACTTCTATCAGCTCTGACAGCACCCTGCCCAATAGCTTCAGCTTCGCTAACAGCGCCGAACGCGACGCCCGGTTGTCGCTCACGGACGATTTGCTGGAAGTGGCTAATGTGGGTAATGGTCGCGCTGACTATTATGTGCAAACCGCACAAACACTCCAGCGCGTACATTATCGCAATGTCGTTTCCACCTACGCGGCACTCAACACACTGAATGACAGCGTTGCTTTAACAGACGGTGACGTAGTGCAAGTGCTAGAAACAGGGCAATCCTACATGTATGCTTCATGGCGTAGCGGAACCTTAGATAATTCTGGTATAAGTTTCAAATGGATACCTTTCAATGCGCAAAAAATTGATGTCGTCTTGCCGGATTTAAGCGCACTAGAGCACACCAGCGGTTGGCTTAACCTAGCGGCGGGCGAAACGCCACCCTATGCCGAAGGCGCAGTGATTCAGGCATTGGACGCCAGCAACGGCAAATCAGTTTATTTCGTCTACACTTACACACCCGATGTTAGAAATGCTGGTTATATATTTAATACCCCGTTTCGCATCCAATCCTTTAGCGTGACAACCCCTAGCGAACTGGCTCAGCTTGGTAGCCAAATATCCTTAGCCACCGGCAATACTGCTTCCATCACTGCCGCAGATGGCAACATCAGCCATTTTGTTTACCAAAATCAGCAGTGGTCAGAATTGCCTCCGCCGCGCAATATCGCCGATATAGCCAGCCTCAATGCGTTGGTGTTAGCCCGTCCGGGTTATGTCAGCGAATTACCGAGTGGGCGTATGGTTTCTTCTGGAAGCCAGTGGCTCAGCAGCCAAAACACTTATCGGGTCGCCACTTTAGCCGAACGTGACGCGCTGCCTGCACAAAACGGTGATTTAGTCACAGTGACAAATATTGGTAATGGACAGTACGAAAACTATTTTTATGATGCCGGACAATGGATTGTCCGCACGCACGGCGGCAATGCCGGGCAGATTGAAGTACAAGCCGAGCAAGGGATTCGCTTAAGCGATAATAGCCGCATCACCACCGAAGTCGTCAGTGCAGGTGGCGGCGGCATTCAGCTACAAAATAACGGCGTACTGAATATGCACGACAGCCAGATCACTGCCAGCGTGCGCGAAGGCGCAGGTAACGGCGGTAATGTCCAGATTCAGTCAGAATTTATTGTGCAAAATCAATCGCCTATTGTTGCACGGGCGATAGAAGGTAACGGCGGCAACATTCAAATCAGCAGCAAAGGCATTTTCCAATTTGCCCCTGCCAGCAAAAGCCCGATTGATGCCTCTTCTCAATTTGGCTTGGCAGGCACAGTGGAATTATCCACCCCAGAAGAACAACTCAGCGGCAGCGAATCCATTGTTTCGGGTAATTTCTTGCAAGCGCAAGGCTTGGCAGCGAATCAATGTGCGGTGCGCGACATTGCTGAGTTAAATTTTTTCAAAGCGCATATGGAATATTCTGGAACTGGCAAGAATCCAGAAAATTTTCAAGAATAACAATTATTTAATTGATAAGTGCAAGTCTTACCTGGAGTGCCGCTTGCACTTGCTGTTGGTCGCTAAAGGGCAGGCGTTGTTCGCCAACTTGTTGATAATCCTCATGTCCTTTGCCTGCAATGAGCACCCAATCCTGCGCTTTAGCTTGCGCAATGCTATAGGCAATTGCTGCTGCACGATCTGTCATCACCCGCACCTGTTGCGGCTGGCGCAAGCCGCGCACAATATCGCGCACAATGTGCTGCGGGTCTTCATGGCGCGGATTATCGTTGGTGATAATAACCAAATCCGCCAGTTGCTCGGCAATGGCGCCCATCAGCGGACGTTTACCCGTGTCGCGTTCGCCACCGCAGCCAAACACGCAATACAAGCGCCCCGCACAGTGCGGGCGTAGGGCGCTCAACACCTGTTCCAGCGCGTCTGGCGTGTGCGCGTAATCCACCACTACCGTTGGGCAACCAGGCTGTCGGAAGCTTTCCATGCGCCCCGCTACGGGTTGCACTTGCGCTAATTGCGCCAGCGCCCTTGCCAGGGACATATCCAAACTTAGCAAAACCCCCAGCGTTGCCAATAGGTTACTCAGGTTAAACAAACCAGGTAAGCTGGTGTGCAATACGCCTGCGCCCTGCGGCGTATGCAGATGCGCCACATAGCCGCCCTGCACGAGTTTTTCCAACTGCTGTACAAAGAGGTCTGCCTGTGGGTTTTTTAGGCTATAAGTGATTGTTTTAGCAGTTAATTGCTCACCCAGCAGACGCACGCCGAAAGCATCGTCTAGGTTAAGCACAGCAGTCTGCAAACCCTCCCAATGAAACAGCTTGGCTTTTGCAGCGGCATAAGCCTGCAAAGTGCCGTGATAATCCAGATGATCGCGGCTGAGGTTCGTCAAAACCGCCACCTTAAACGCCAAATCCGCCACCCGCCCCTGGTCTAGCGCGTGTGAAGAGACTTCCATTGCCACCTGCTGCACGCCTTGATCACGCAATTCCGCTAACAAAGCTTGCAAGCGCAACGCATCGGGCGTGGTGTGCGAGGCAGTGCGTAAGTGCCCGTACACCCCATAGCCTAAAGTGCCCAGCAAACCCGCTGGTTGCGGCAGGCTTTGCGCTAAAAAGTGGGTAATGGAGGTTTTGCCGTTCGTGCCGGTAACGCCAATCAGTTGTAGCGCACGGCTGGGATCAGCATAAAAACGCGCTGCCAAAGCGCCGAGTTTTTGCTGCAACTGTGGCACGCCGATGCAAGGCACGCCCTGCTGTAACTCAATATTTTCCTGATCTTGCTCCAACAACACTGCCGCCGCGCCTTGTGCCAGCGCCATTGGCAGAAACTCCCGCCCGTGTTTGTGTAGCCCTTGGCAAGCGCAAAACAGATCGCCAGGCTGCACCGCACGGCTGTCTAAGGTCAAATGCCGCAACGGGCGGTCATATTCAGGCGGAATGGGCAGTAGTTGGCTTAAGGTTTTCATCAGGTTAGCTGTTTAACGTTGTTGTCCGCGTAAATCTGTGATCGGTGCTAATTGCGGCGCACCCTGCCCAATTGCCGGACTGCCCGCACGCAAACGGAAATCCCCAGCGCCTGGGTTGACCCACAGGGGATCGCCAACAAAGTGAGGCGAGCCATTTTGTTCGCCATTACCCGTGCTTTGTTTACGGATAAAGAGATTGTTTTGGATGCTTAAATTGCTAATGCTCGACAGCACGGAAACCTGTGCAATAGTGCTGGCACACGCATTATTAAAGACTTGAATATTCTTGGCATTGCTGTTTTTCAGCATGACTGAAGCGCCGAAATTGTTGCCTTTGCCGTTGTTGTAAAAGCTGTTGTTATAAATGTACACGCCATCGGTGTTGGGCTGAAACCCAGCGCCCACATGCACGCCGGTAATTTTATTGTTGTAAATCACATTGTTATACACTCTGACTTGTTTGATTGTGCCGCCCCGCTCGGCAGTAATGGCAATCCCATGTGGGTTGCAGTCATGCAAAATATTGTCGTGAATGCGCAGATTTTGGCTCAGGGTATCCCAGGCATCCACATATAAACACAGCTTCAAGCTGATGTCATGTATATGATTATGATGGATATTACCGTTGCTGCTCCCCTCTTTGATGTCCATTCCCTCACCGCCATTTCCGGTCGTGGTGGCGCTGTGGTGGATATGGTTATAACTCACTTCAAAATCATTCACATTTTCACCGATAGACAGATTTTCCTGCCCTTTGCTCTTATTGGCGCGGTTAATTTCATTGTGACTCACCAACACTTGCCGACTGTTCCACACCGCAATACCGGAACTCGCTGACTCTGTTACATAATTATCCTGAATCACCAAATCATCGCAGTTATAGCCCATGATGCCGATGTCAGAAGAATTTTTCACAGTAAAGCCGACAATCCACAGATGCTGCAACCCATGCAAATGAATCACGCCGGAAAAAGGCGGTAAAGGCGGCGTAGGACTGGTATTGCGTATGAGATTCAGCCCGCTGCCGTCGAGCGTTACCGTTTCGCCCGGATAAGCAGCAAACACCAGCGGTTGCGCTGCCGTGCCACTGTTTTTGGGGACTAATTGCTCGGCATAAGTGCCGCCGCGTACCCAGACCAGATCGCCCGCTTGGGCATGTGCTGCCGCCTGAGCCAAGGTTTTCCAAGGCTGTTCAAGGCTACCCGGATTGGCATCATTCCCTTGCCTAGAAACAAAAAACACCCGCTGCGCAGTGGCAGGGACACTGATATGCAAATGCGCATAACGTAATTGCGGGCTGAATAACTGCCCAACCTGCGTATCCACACCAAAATACACATCAAATTCTCCGGGCGGAAAAGCCACATTAGCCGGCGGCAGGGGTATTGCTGGAAAATCCATCAAAGCACCGCGATACGCGGGTTGCAAACCCGCCAGCCAGCTTTGGCTGGCAGCGTGCCAATAAAATTGCGCTGCACCGCTAGTCGCCACCATCCACCAATCTGCGGGTTGCGCCAGCGCCTCACCGCTTTCCAATTCCACTTCCAGCGTCACCGGCTGCCCCGGATACAGCCGCAAAGAATGCTGATCATCGGGATGATTGGGCGGCAACATCATGCCTTGCCGACCATTGATACGCAGCCCCGGCATGGGCGTTGACGCATAGCTGTAAGCGCCAATATCCAAAGCAGCAGCGGGTGCGGAGAGGACACAAACAAGACTACAAAAACTGAGATAAGCACAGCCAATGAGAGGACGTCGCATGGAATTTCTACCTTAGATCATTGAGACATAGCACATTGAAAAAACACCAGGATTCTAGTCAGAAACGCGCATTCAATCGCGTCACACCTGGCAATGATTGGCGTATTGGAAGGATTAAAAGCAAGATTTGGCAGTGGTTTCTAACTTACGGCCTGCCAAGCCTCTTGTTCCTGCTCCATGCGTCCCGGTTTGGCGTACTGTTTCAGTGCGCCGCGCAAACTTTTTCTGCCAGCTGCCAGCTGCCAGCTGTGGCTCCGTGGCGGCTGCTAACACAATGATTTCCATCTATTTTTACAAAAACTGTTTGGGCAAGTGAAGGCGAATTTCGCCATTGCTGACGTTTTGAATTTTACGAATCGCTTCCATCAGGCAGTTCTTCTTTATGAATTGTGAATAATAGTAGACTTATCCTATCATAATTTTCAACTAAAATAGTAAAAACATCTGTAATTCATAAAATCCCAAAATGAGGCTTTAAGTTATGAGTAAATATATCAATCGCCTAACAACTAAACGTCAATTTTCAGCTGTTTTAGGTGTAACCAAAAAAGAGTTTGAAAAACTATTACCTGCTTTTTCTGCCTGCTTACAGGAAAAAGCCCAAGCGGTGTCCTGAGCTTGCGATGCACTGAGCTTGTCGA
>DYPD01000105.1 GCA_020720115.1 Thiomargarita sp.
GCCAAAGCACTTTTTATAAGACATTGATTTTTCTTGTTTTATAGGCGCAACAAGGATAATAACCGCTGGTTTAGCAAGGCGGCTGTTTCTGTCATCAGCTTGATGCCCATTTTGTCTACATGGCGTTGACGCCAGTCTTCTAACTCAGTGCCTTTAACCCATTGATTAAAAGCGCCAAGCGCGGGACCTGTGTGTACTTGAAAGTTGACTTTCTCGGCTGCGTTGCCGCTGAGCGCCGCTTGGTTGCTATGACCAAAATACCAGCGAAAAATTAACGCCATTTTGTGTTTGGGATTTTTCTCGGCTTTGGTGATTTGTTCTTGTTCTCCGCGTTGCTGCCAATAGTCTTTGGTTTCCTGGTAAATGGCTTCAAGGCTTTTTTTGAAGTAGAGTTTTTCCAGTTGTTCGCGGGTTTTGCTGTCTATTTCATCCAGCGAGTTGTATTGCTTGTAAAGTTCATACAGTTTGCTGGCTCTGGCGGGGAAAAACACGCCTTTGCGTAATACCTGCACTTTGGCGCCTAATTCAAACATGTCGCCAGCGGGCGCGTAATCTGTGTCTTGCACATTGATTTGTGCCAGCATGTCCTTGACTAAATCACTGGTGTCTGCTTCTACGCTACATTGATTGATGGAGCCGGTGACAATGAAATCTGCGCCCAGAATAAAGGCGGCGGCGGCGGCTTCGGGTGTGCCTATACCGCCAGCAGCGCCGATGAAGACGGTTTTGTCGTAGCCATACTGAGCCTGCATGTCGGTGCGTAAGTTTAACATTGCCGGCATCAGTGTGTAAGCCACGCCTTGATCGGTATGACCGCCGGAATCTGCTTCCACACACAGGGCGTCGGCTATCGGGAAATTTTCTGCCAATGCGGCCTGTTCAGTGGTAATTTTTCCGGTTTCCAGTAAACGTTGAATGATGCGCTCAGGTGCTGGGCTTAAGAAAGCGGTGGCGACCTCTGGGCGCGACAGTTTTGCCATGATTTTATGCCGCGAGGCGACGCGCCCATCAGTATCTCGGTACAGACCCGCGAGGCGGTATTTGACCAATGCGGGGGTAATCTGCATAAACGCCGAGGCTTCTATGCTAACCACGCCATGCTGCATGTAGAGATCAATATAGCTTTCTTCTAGTGCTGGGTTGTCTGGCGCATGTAACAGATTCATGCCGTAAGGTTTGTCACCTAAGGCGTGCTGGATGGCGATAATGGCTTGTTCTATGGCGGGTAGTCCCAGCCCGCCGGTGCCGAAAAAGCCCATCATGCCGGCTTTTCCCATAGCGATTACCAGCTCTGTGGAAGCAATGCCGTGTACCATCGCGCCGGAAACATAGGCGTAGTCCAGAGCGTACAACTGCTTGAATGCCGGATTGCCCAGCGAGGCGGCGCTGATGGTCCGGCTTGAACGGGTTACTGGTTCAACTTCGGCGGGCGGCGGGAGCGGTTGCGTTGCCTCATCAACCACTGGTGAGGTCTGTTCTGTTTGCTCTATCTGTAATCGGTCTTTTAATTGTGAGATAAAAGCGGGGGGCGGCATGGCGGCGGCGGCTTTTTCTATGGTTGTCACCATCTTGCTCAGCACATTGCCAGGTCCAACTTCGGTGAAGTGCATGTCTCCCTGTAACAGCAAATAAGCGATGCTTTCGCTCCAGCGCACGGGTGAGATGATCTGCCGCGGCAATAGGTGCGCGACATCCATTTTGCCCGCATAAGATCGTGCAGTGACATTGGCAATCACTGGAAAATTCAACTCATTGAAACTAAAGGGTTGCAGAAAAGCAGCGAAGGCTTGCGCAGCGTCTGCCATGAATGCGGTGTGAAAAGCGCCGCTGACATTAAGGGGAATGTAAGTAATGCCCGCCGCCTTAAACACGGCTTCTGCTTGGGCAATTTCCTCTGCTGCGCCTGAGATGATTGTTTGTACTGGCGTGTTGTAGTTGGCAATGCTGATATGCTGGAAACCGCCGGTTTCGAGCAGTTGTTTGATGCGCTCTTCTTCTGCACCTATGACTGCTGCCATGCCGCCGGCTTTCGCTTGCGCCATCAAGCGACCACGTTCCTGCACCAGCTTTAGCCCGGTGGCAAAATCAAAAGCGCCCGCTGCAAACAAGGCATTGTATTCGCCCAGGCTGTGACCGGCGGTGAAGTCCGGCGCACCCTGTTCTTCCAGCGTTTTTAGCCAACTCATGGCGTTTACTGTGTAGAGTGCTGGCTGAGTGTATTGGGTTTTGCCTAACAGATTATCAGGGTCTTTCAGACACAGGGTTTCAATGTTGTACCCCAAAATCTCATCCGCAGCAGTGGTCAATTCTGGATAAGCGCCAAACAGCTTGGCGCCCATGCCTTTTTTTTGCGAACCCTGCCCCGGAAAAATATATGCCTTCATGAAACGACTCTCCTGAATTGGTATAAATTTAGGTACGCATGTAGGAACGCACCTTAGAAAACGGGTAGCTATAAGGTTAGCACAATTAATGACAGTGGGATAACACTGCTCTGAGACAGCCTAAAGCGCCATAACTTAGATAAACTGAAACCGTATCTGCGGATTAAACAGTTATCCAGCCTGCTTACACAGAGACCGCAAAAATTCTCTATAGTACCAAATTATTGCAGACGCTGGGGCATTGTAATCTGAGTGTTCAGTATAAAATTCGATAGATTTTTTATCTGAATTGCGGATTGGCGCAGGGATAATTTCGTCTATCCAAGCCATAGCCTATAGCCATTTTGCATTATCATCAGCGATAATATTGCCGTTGGAATTTCCTGGTAGGCTGCCTGAAATATCGAATTGTTACTGTCCTCTGGCAAATTGCTGGGGCGCAATTTACTTAAAGTTTGCATAAAAACGCATCTATCCACCTGGGTTTTAAAGCGCCTAAACGGACATGATGAGTACTGATTTATTAGAAAAATCAATCCCATATCCCCCCGTCTACAAATTGTCTTTTGCCCTAAAAATAGATATGCTTGACTAATAAATAATTATAAATCATATAGCTAGATAGCATAAAGCCTGGTTTTTAAGCAATCTGACTGTATCATGCCTAAAACCCCAGAAAAACGCGCAAATGGCTATTTGTTCTATATTGTGTAAACAGTGTCTGCTAGGGCTACGTTTGAAGATGCGGTGGATTTTTGAGGATTTAGTGTCAACAGCGCCTAATGCGCAGCAGCCCGCAACTCAAAATCGGTTCAAATAAAACTTAGGTTGTCAACCTCAGGCTCTCTGCACTGGCTAGTGCTAAAGCTTAAACGCTAGAGTCTCAGTTATCGGAGTCATACCGCTTGTTAGAGATTATAAATCGTTACGCCCACGGATTTGTCGCTATTCCGGTCATTTTGTCGTGCAAAAAACAAGGCATTTTTGCGCAATTGCAACAGAGCAACGGACTTCGTCTGGAGCAAATAATTGACGCTGCGCAAGCTAACAGCGGTCACTTACAGGTCGCGTTGCGCTTATTGCAGTCTTTAGGTTGGTTGGTAGTGGATGCTGAGGGCGCTTATCATCTGACCGATGCGGCAGACAGCCAGCGCCAGATTCCTGAAGATATTATTGAATTGCTGGCTTTATCACCGGAAATTGCGCTGGACTCTCCACAAGCACCACGGTTGCGCAAATGGGTGACGCATGTGCGCCAGGGCTGGTCTGGGGCTGATCCGCTGCTGGCAGATTTTATGGACGGTTTGCTGGTCATTCCGCTGTTGTTGGCGCTTCAGCAGCGACAAAAAACTGCCGCGCACACTTTTTCTAAGGTATTTGCGCACTTGCCTGCGGCGATGCGGAAAATTTTGTCTGAACTCTTTGTGCATAAAGGCTGGGGCGTGGCACAAAAGAGCACCCTGTCTTTGACCGAATCTGGGCAATTTATGCTGAATCGCGCTCTGATTACTGGTGTGACCGCTTCTTATGCGCCCATGCTGCGGCAGATGTCTGAAGTGCTGTTTGGCGCTCATCACCAGGTGTTTCAGCGCGGCGAATTGGGCGGGGAAAGCCACATTGATCGCACCCTGAATGTGCTGGCAAGTGGCTTTCAGCACGACAAATATTTTATCCAGGTAGACGAAGTGGTCTTGGCGGTGTTTAACCGCCTACCGTTTGAAGAACAGCCAAAATATGTGGCAGATATGGGCTGCGGCGACGGCACTTTGTTAAAACGGGTGTATCAAACCGTGCGCGACAAATCCCAGCGCGGCAAAGTGCTAGATCGCTATCCGCTGACCTTTCTCGGCATTGATTACAACCAGGAATCATTGGTAGAAACCGCCCGCACCCTGTATGAGATTCCGCACCTGGTGCTGCACGGCGACATTGGCAATCCTGAACAAATGATCCTCGATTTAGCGGATCACGGTATCAATGACCCGGAAAACATCTGGCACATCCGCTCCTTCCTTGATCATGACCGCCCGTATATTCCGCCCGCCAACCTGTCAGCGGTGGAAGAGCGTGCGCATTTGCACTATCACGGAGTTTATGTAGATAGCGCAGGTCAGGCGATTCCTGCTGCCATGATGGTACAAAGCTTAAGCGAGCATCTGCAACGCTGGGCTTCGATTACCGGCAAGCACGGGCTGATGATCCTGGAAGTGCATTGTCTTGAACCTGCTACCGTTAAAGCCTTTCTGGATCAAAGCGAAAGCTTGCATTTTGATGCTTGCCAAGGGTTTTCCATGCAGCATTTGCTGGAAGCCGATGTGTTTTTGATGGCGGCGGCGGAAGCCGGTTTGTTTGCCAGAGCCGAATTTTCCCGCTATTACCCAAAAACCTTTCCCTTTACCCGTATTTCATTGAATTGGTTTGAAAAGCGCCCTTACAGCATTCGCCACGCGCATGTCAGAGATGTGCCTGCACTGGTGAAACTAGAACAAGCTTGTTGGCAGCCGGCTCTGCAAGTGTCTGAAGCAGCATTGGCGCAGCGCCTGGCGCGTTTCCCCGAAGGTCAGTGTGTGCTGGAAATCGCCGGTCAGGTCGTCGGCGTGATTTACTCGCAGCGCATTGCCTCGGTGCAGGCGTTAGAACAGATCAGCTTTGCCAAAGTGCCCGCATTGCATCAGCCCGACGGAGCTGTGGTGCAATTGATTGCTGTTAATATTTTGCCGGATAAGCAGCACTTAGGGCTGGGCGATCAGTTGCTGGAATTTATGCTGCAATATTGCACGGTGAAAGGCGGCATTGAGCGCGTCACGGGTGTGACGCGCTGTAAAAACTATGTGCAGCAATCGGCGGGCATGACGTTGGAAAGCTATATCCAACAGCGCGACGCACAGGGGCAGTATCAAGACCCGATTCTGCGTTTTCATCATGCGCACGGTGCGCAAATCCGTGGGCTGATTGACCACTACCGCCCCGAAGACACCGACAATCTAGGGCATGGCGTGCTGATTGAATACGACATCCACCAGCGCCAAGTCGCCAGCGCCGTGCAGCCAGCGCAACCGACAGCCGACCCTTCGACAAGCTCAGGGCATCGCCCTTCGACAAGCTCAGGACACCGCAAACCGCAAACCATTGCCGAGGTGATTGAACAGGCAATCCGCTCCGTGATGGGCAATCGGCGCTTGAGCGACTATTCCGCTAAATGGCCGCTCAATGAAATGGGCATGGATTCGCTGGATTTGCTAGAACTGCGGGCGCTGCTCAGTCGCCGTTTTGACACCCAACTAGACCCAGGTTTCTTTTTTCAATACGGCACGCCGAAAGCCATCGCCGATTATTTTGAACGGATTCAACCCAACGCTTCGACAAGCTCAGCGACCGGCGGCGCTTCGACAGGCTCAGCGACCGGCGCTTCGACAGGCTCAGCGACCGGCGCTTCGACTGCCATTGCCATTATCGGCATGGCGTGCCGTTTTCCTGGCGATGTGCGCAGCCCAGACGACTATTGGCGCTTGCTGCACGAGGGGGTTGACGCCATCAGCACAGTGCCGTTAAACCGCTGGGATAATCGTCTGTATCATGACCCTGAGCCTAACAAAGCCGGCAAAATAGTCACGGATTCTGGCGGTTTTGTCGCTCAAGTCGAACAATTCGACGCGCCTTTTTTCCGCATTTCTCCGCGTGAAGCAGCCAGCCTGGACCCGCAACAACGCTTGTTGCTGGAAGTCAATTGGGAGGCGCTGGAATACGCTGGTTTGTCGCCAACGGCGTTGGAAGGCTCGCAGACCGGCATTTTTACTGGCATTTTCTCACACGACTACGAAACCCTGCACATCAAGCACAACAAGCCTCAAGACTACGACACCTATTTTGCCACCGGCAATTCGGCTTCGATTGCGGCGGGTCGCTTGGCGTATTTCTTTGATTTTCAAGGACCGGCGCTGACAGTAGACACCGCTTGCTCGTCGTCGCTGGTGGCGGTGCATTTGGCTTGTCAAAGCCTGCTGCGCGAAGAATGCGGGCTGGCGCTGGTCTCTGGCGTGAACCTGCTGCTGTCGCCCGAATTGAGCATCAGTTTTTCCAGCGCAGGTATGTTAGCGCCAGACGGACGTTGCAAAACCTTTGACGCCGCTGCCAACGGCTATGTGCGCAGCGAAGGCTGCGCCGCTGTGGTCTTAAAGCCATTGTCGCAGGCGTTGGCAGACGGAGATACTGTGTTAGCCGTGATTCGCGGCTCGGCGATTAATCAGGACGGTACCAGCAACGGCTTAACCGCACCCAACGGCTTAGCGCAGGAAGCCGTGATTCGCAAAGCCCTCGCTTCGACAGGTGGTATGCTGAGTTTATCGAAGCACTCAGCGACCGGCTATGGCATTGCGCCTGCTGAGGTGGATTATGTGGAAGCGCACGGCACTGGCACTGCGCTGGGCGATCCGGTTGAAATCAAAGCCTTAGAAGCAGTGTACGGACAAGGACGGACGGCGGATAACCCGCTGTTCATCGGCTCGGCAAAAACCAACCTAGGGCACACCGAAGCAGTGGCAGGCTTGGCGGGTTTGCTAAAAGTGGTGCTGGCAATGCAGCATGGCGTGATTCCGCCGCATCTGCATTTTCAGACGCTCAATCCGCACATTGTGCTGGACAAAATCCCCGCGCAGATTCCGCTGCAAAGCACACCTTGGACAGCACGCGACTGTAAGCCGCGCTTGGCGGGCATCAGTGCTTTTGGTTTCAGCGGCACTAATGCGCATCTGATTGTGCAAGAAGCCCCACCCACAGCGCCACTGGCGCAACGTCGGCAGCGTTCTCACCATCTGCTCACCTTGTCAGCCAAAAGCGACACGGCTTTGCGTGCGCTGGCGCGGGCTTATGCGGATTTTCTGGCGGCGCAGCCTGACCTTGAACTGGGTGATCTCTGTTATACCACCCATGTTGGACGGGCGCATTTTAATTACCGTTTAGCCATAGTTGCGGATTCAGGCGCGTTTTTGCGTGGGGTGTTGTTGGATTTTGCCAGTGCTCAAACGCAGCCAGCGGACGCTTGTCCCTGGATTTACGCGCATTGTTCCGAGACTGTAGCCACTGATACAGTGGCGGATACGCTGTGCTTACAACCCGCAGAAGAGTGGCAGGCTTGGTTTTATCGTCTGGGCGAGTGCTATGTGCGCAACGTGCCCTTGGATTGGGAAGCGATTGAGCAAGGTTTTACTTGGCAGCGTTTGGTGTTGCCGACCTATCCGTTTCAGCGGCGTCCTTACTGGCTGAAAACCCAAGCGCAAGCGGATACGGCGCTGCTGACTTTTGCCGAAGTCTGGCAAGCACACCCTTTGCCCGCCGCCACTGCGGACATTCAGATTAACCGCCTGCTGTGCCTGGTTTCGCAAGCAGCGTCTCAGGCAGCGATTAGCGAGCAATTCAAGTTACTGTCGCCCAACACAAAAATCCTGTTTTTAGCGCCAACTCAGGACGCCGCCGTGCTAACCGCGCAACTGCAAACCCTGGGCGCGGTGGAAGCTGTGCTCTATTTGCCTGCATTGGAAAACCCTCAAGCGGCTGCCGATTACGCCAGCCTGGTGGCGCTGATTAAGGCGCTGGCAGCCAGCGGCTTAACGGCGGTGCGTCTGCTGTTAGCGGCGCACTTGACAGAGGATGTCACGCGCTGTTACGCCGAATCTTGGGTTGGTTTCGAGCGTTCACTGCGCCTGATTCTGCCTAAGTTGCAATGTGGCGCGGTGTACCGCGAAGAAGCGGGCGATTGGACGGACTGGTGCGCCCTGCTCTGGCAGGAATTGCACAGCGCAAAAATCGAAACCTGCCGCTACCAGGCGCAGCAGCGCCATGTCTGGCGCACGCAGGAAATCGCGCTGTCAGACGCTTCGACAGGCTCAGCGACCGGCGCTTCAACAAGCTCAGCGACCTACGCTTCGACAGGCTCAGCGACCGGCGCCGCGTCTAGTCCGCTTAAGCGGCAAGGCACTTACCTCATCACTGGCGGTTGCGGCGGCTTGGGGGCGCTCTTTGCCCGTTATTTCGCCAAGCAACAGCCGGTCAATCTGATTTTAACTGGGCGTTCGCCGCTGGATGAGGCTAAACGCGCTTTGCTGGCAGAACTCGAACAAGCGGGCAGCCGCGTGCGCTATCTGCAAGCAGACATCAGCGATTTAGCCGCCATGCAGCAGGCGTGGGCAACGCTGGAAGCGCCCTTTAACCCCATTGACGGCGTGATTCACGCTGCCGGTTTGGAAGCCACGCAAGAAAGCCTACTGGACAAAGACTTCGCCAGCTTCCAACAGGTATTGCAGCCCAAAATTGCGGGTACTCTGGTGTTAGACCAATTGCTGGCGGACGCAGACAGTCCGCCGGATTTTGTCTGCTATTTTTCTTCCTCTTCGGCGATTCTCGGCGATTTTGGCTCTTGTGATTACGCCATAGCTAACCGCTTTCTGATGGCTTTTGCCGCCTACAAAAACCGCACGGCTGCCGTGCGTCACCAGGTCATCAACTGGCCGCTGTGGCAAGCGGGTGGCATGGGTTTAGGCTCGGATGAAAGCACGCGGATGTATTTGAAATCCAGCGGTCAGCGTGCGCTGGAAAGTCAGGAAGGCTTAGCACTCTTTGCGCAATTGCTGGCACAAGCTGAGCAGCAACATCTGGTGCTGGCGGGAGAAGCGACGCTGTTGCGCTGTTTTCTGGGGTTAAGTACGCGCTCAGACAACCAGACAGCTTTACCAAAACAGCCAGTTTTATCAGCATCACCCGCACGTCGCCCAGCAATGAAAGGGCTGACGCTGGCGGAATGCCTAGAATATGACCTCAAACAACTGATCAGCGGCTTGCTGGCAATGCCTGCCAACGAACTGGATGTGGCTGAAAACCTAGCAGAATTTGGCTTCGATTCCATCACCTTAGCCGAATTTGCCAGCGCCTTAAGTCGGCATTATGGGGTTGAAATCACCCCTTCAATTTTCTTCGGGCATTCCACTATCGCCGCTTTAGTGGGTTATTTTTCCAATAAACACAGCGCCTTAGTTGAGAATTTTTATCGGGAAGAAGCGGCTGGGCAAAGCGCGGTGCCGCCTGCTTTTCAAGTGCCCTCCGCCTATTACAACAACCAGGGGCCGCCTGCGATTTCTAGCAGCGGCACTCGGCACGCAGAGCCGATAGCCATTATCGGCATGAGCGGGCGTTTCCCCGGCGCCCGCACTCTGGAAGAATTCTGGCAAATCCTGGCAAATGCTCAGGAAACCATCAGCGACATCCCCCCCTCGCGCTTTGACTGGCGCACACAACACAGCGACACCGCTGGCAAAATGGCTTGGCGTTGCGGCTTATTGCCAGACATTGAAGACTTTGATCCCCTGTTTTTTGCCCTTTCGCCGCGTGAAGCCCAGAGCATGGACCCGCGCCAGCGTTTGCTGTTGCAGGAAGCCTGGAAAGCCTTAGAAGACGCAGGTTACGCACCCGAGCAGATACAGCGGCACAAAATGGGCATGTTTGTCGGCGTCGAGCGCGGTGACTTTTTTGCCAGCGGTGAAAAACGCCTGACGTCTGAACACGAAGGCATACTGGCAGCGCGTCTTGCCTATTTCCTCAATTTCACCGGTCCGGTGATGGCGATTAACACCGCCTGTTCATCGGGACTGGTGGCGGCGCATCAGGCTTGCCAAGCGTTACGCGCTGGTGAATGTGATACCGCGATAGCGGCGGCGGTGAATCTCATGCTGTCGCCCAGAACCTTCTTAAGCGCGGCTGATGCCGGAATGCTGTCGCCGAGCGGACACTGCTTTGCCTTTGATAGCCGCGCCGATGGCATGACGCCAGGGGAAGCGGTGGTATCGCTGGTATTCAAGCGCCTGTCGGATGCGCAGCGCGATCAGGATGCGATTTACGCGGTGATTCAGGGCAGTGGCATCAATTACGATGGCAAGACCAACGGCATCACAGTGCCCAACGGCAGTGCCCAGATCGATCTGCTGACTTCTGTGTATACCCAATATGGCATCAATCCTTCACAAATCAGTTACCTAGTTACGCACGGCACTGCCACCAAACTGGGCGATCCGGTGGAAATTAACGCGCTCTATGAAACCTTCAAAGGCTATACGGACAAAACCCGCTACTGTGCGCTGACTTCGGCTAAAACCAATTTCGGTCACACGTTCGCCGCTTCCGGTTTGCTCAGTCTGGTCAATTTGGTGTTGGCACAGCAACATCGGCAGATTCCCGCCAGCCTGCATTGCCAGCAAGAAAACCCTTACATTCATTGGGATGCCTCGCCGTTTTACGTCAACAAGCAACTCACCGCTTGGACTGACGAACTGCGTTTAGGCGCGGTCAGCGCCTTTGGCATGAGCGGCACTAATGCGCACCTGGTGGTTTCCAGTTACCCCGAAAATACTGCGCTACCCGCACAGAACGGCTTTCATCTGTTACTGTTGTCCGCCGCCACTGAAACCGCACTGGCAGAAAAAGTGGCAGACTTGCAGGCGTTCCTTGATCCTTCGACAAGCTCAGGACACCGCCCTTCGACAAGCTCAGGGCACGCGCTGAACTTACCCGCGCTGGCGATGACTCTGGCGCAACGGCGGCAACATTTTGCGCAGCGGTGCGCATTGCTGGTGCAAGACAGTGCCGATGCCGTCACTCTGTTGCAGCAATTCCAACAGGGCGACAAATCGCCCAAATGCTTTGTTGGCAGCGTGCGGGCGGATTTCAGCGGGCAGAAAGTCATGCGGGCGCAAATCCAGACCTTGTTGCAACAGGCGCATCAGACTTGCCACGACGCCGCTGCGCAACGCGACATTTTGTCGGCTTTAGCCGAACTCTATTGCCAAGGTTACGAGTTGCCGGTAAGCCAGATGTATGGCTTGCCACAACCGTTGGCGCTGCATTTACCCACTTATCCGTTTGCCAGAGAACGCTATCCGCTTGTTGCAGAAGCGGCAGAGCGGATTCATTCTGGCGTGTCACCTGCCCGCCTGCATCCGCTGTTGCAGCAGAACACCTCAACTCTGGCAGAGCAGCGTTTCAGTTCAACTTTTGACGGTAGCGAGTTTTTCCTGGCTGAACACCAGGTGCAGGGGCAGAAAATCCTGCCTGGCGTGGCTTACCTGGAAATGGCGCGTGCCGCTGTCGCGCAAGCAGTGGCGGATACCGAGGCGATGCTGGTGCTCAAGCATGTGCAGTGGGCGCAGCCGTTGGTGGCGGCGGATGCGCCCGTCACCCTGCATATCCGCCTGTTACCCGCGCAATCCGGCGAGATTGCCTGCGAAATCTACGCAGAAGCCGCCACAGAAACCTGTCTGCATAGCCACAGCCTGGTTTTGTTGCAAGCGCCGCAGAATGCGCCTGTGCTAGACCTTGCGGCGTTGCAAAGCCAATGTACGCACCAGCCGCTGGAGAGCGCCACCTGTTACAGCCGCTTTGCGCAAATGGGCTTGCACTACGGCGCGGGCTTTCGCGGTATCGAAACCCTGTATCGCGGCGACGGGCTGGCGTTAGCCAAATTGCATTTACCCATCGGCGATGCGTATGTGCTGCATCCCGGCTTGCTGGACGCCGCGCTACAAAGCAGTTTGGGACTGGTGTGGGAGAGTCTGGGCACGCAAGCCATGCTGCCGTTTGCCATAGACAGCGTGGAAATTTTTGCTGGCTTAAGCGCAGCAATGTGGGCAGTGGCAACGCCTGCGGGTGCGCAGAAATGCAATGTTGATCTGTGTGATGAAAGCGGTCAGGTGTGCGTGCGCATTCGCGGCTTTGCCACCCGACCCGTGCAGCAAAATCTAACCGTTTCTGCTTCTGCTGCCGAAACACCCGTTGGCAATCTGCTGCTGCAACCGGTTGCGCAGCCTTTGAGTCTGAGCACAACAGCAGCGCCGGAAGGCGAAGCGATTCTGGCTATTGGCGAAACTCGCCTGACAGCGCAACTGACAGCGCAGTATCCGCAGATCGCTACGCTGAGCTTGCAGCCGGAAGATACACTAGAAGCGATCCGGCTCAAGCTAGAACCCTATGGCGAACTGGATCATCTCCTGTGGTTCAGCGGCTTCTCAGCCAGCGAATCCGCCAGCGCCAGCGTTTTGCTGCTGTTTCGTCTGCTGAAAACCCTCTTGACTTTGGGTTATGACGGCAAGTCCCTGCATTGGACGCTGGTGACGAGCGGCGCTCAGGACGCGGCGATCCAGGGCTTAATCGGCTCGGTGGCAAAAGAATACCCGCATTGGCGGTTGCGCCTGATCGATCTGGAATCCGAGCGCGATCTTGATTTTCCGAGGCTGTTTGCTGTGCCTTTTGATGCGCAGGGCGACGCGGCTTATTACCGAGCGCAGCAGTGGTACAAAATCTATTTGCAGCCCGTACAGACAGTTACGCCGGGTGCTTCGCTGTACAAAAAACAGGGCATTTATGTGGTCGTCGGCGGCGCTGGTGGCATTGGCGAAGTCTGGAGTCAGTACATGATCAGCCGCTATCAAGCGCAGATTATCTGGCTAGGACGCCGCCCGCAGGATGCTGAAATTACTGCAAAAATCCAGCGACTGGGCGCTGCGTGCGTGCGTTACATAGTCGCTGATGTCACCCGTCTGGATACCCTGCAAGCAGCTTATGCCGAGATTAAGCAGCAATATGCACGCATTGATGGCCTGGTGCATTCGGCGCTGGTGTTGGCAGATAAAAGTCTGATGAACATGACCGAAGCGACTTTCAGCGCCGCATTAGCGCCGAAAATCACTGGTTCTATTCATCTGGCGCAGGTGTTTGGGCAGGCAAAGCTGGATTTCTGGTTGTTTTTCTCTGCTATGCAGTCGTTCAGCAAAGCCGCCGGACAAAGCAATTACGCCGCTGGCTGCGCCTTTGCCGATGCCTTTGCGCGGCAACTGGGCGCAACTGTCCCGGTCAAAATCATCAATTGGGGCTATTGGGGCAGCGTGGGCATTGTGGCGTCAGACGCCTACCGCGAGCAGATGGCAAAACAGGGCTTGGGTTCTATTGAGCCAGACGAGGCGATGGCGGCACTCGAAACCCTGATGGCTTCGCCCTTTACTCAACTGGCTCAGTTCAAGACCACCCGTGCGCAGCACCTGTTCAGCCCGCAGATGCTGGGCACGCCTGCGACTACCCCGCTGGTAAAGGCGGCGCTTCGCACAGAAACATTCAGCACATCCCACGCGCCCGCTCCGATGGGCAGCGAAAACCCGCTTAAAGACCAAACCCGCGCTTATTTGCGCAACATCATCAGCAGCAGCCTGAATCTGGCTGCCGCACAAATTGACGCACAGGCTGATTTTGAGCGTTACGGGCTGGATTCGATTCTGGTCGTGCAGCTTACCAACCGCTTGCGCGAAGTGTTTCCTGACATCAGCACCACGCTATTTTTTGAATGCCACACGCTGGAAGACCTGACCAGGCATTTTCTGGACACGGAAAAAGACCGGCTGGTTAAATTGCTGGGTGCTACTCAGCCACCGCAGGCACAACCCGCTGCGATCAACACAGCGCCAGCCACTATCAAAACTGCAAGGACAGTCCAGCAGGCGCCTCGGTTTTTCCGACCTGGCAACACTGCCTGCCGCGACCTAGCCATCATAGGACTAGCCGGACAATACGCCCAAAGCGCATCAATGGCAGAATTTTGGGATAACTTAAG
>DYPD01000106.1:0-1730 GCA_020720115.1 Thiomargarita sp.
AGGTATTTCGGTATATTTACCTGATACATAATCTTTTATCATATTAAAAAGTATTGTTGTCTCTGTTCTGATTTTTTTAAATGCCGAATTTTTAAAGACTTTAACTTCAATGTCTTGCAACTTCTCCGCAACTTTTTTCAAATCTTCTTTTGTAATGCCTTTCGCACCGTCCTTTACAAAATTTTCGTTCAAATCCGTTGCTTCATCTCGCTTAAATTCTTCGTTTTTATCTTTCATCCCGATTTTTTTTTCAATAAATGTAAAACATCAACAAATTTACAAAAAACATTTCGCATTTTTTTTTAATTTTGCATAAAAAGCAGTATGAATACAAATCTTTTTAACAAAATCTTTTCAGAAAGTGTTGATAAATACCATGTTATCGACAATGTTGATCAAACTTTGCCTCAAATTTTTTACACGGATTCCTTCGAGCGTCTTCTTTTTCAAAAAAATTGGATTGATACCGTGCAATGGCATTTGGAAGATATTATCCGAAAACCAAGCATCGATCCGGCTGAGGCTGTGCAGATTAAGCGCAGAATTGACAAATCCAACCAAGACCGAACGGATATGGTAGAGGAAATTGACGATTATTTCTTTGAAAAATTCAAAGATGCAAAGCCTCAGGCTTTTGCGTTGCTTAATACCGAAACTCCGGCGTGGGCTATTGACAGACTCTCGATTCTTGCACTAAAGATTTATCACATGCGCGAACAAACAAGGCGAACCGATGTGGACAATGCGCATATTTTATCGTGCCAAAATAAACTGACAATTCTGCTTCGCCAACAAAAAGATTTGTCGCTTGCCATCGACCAACTGCTTGATAATCTGGCTTCCGGAAAAGTAATCGTGAAAACCTACAAGCAAATGAAAATGTATAACGACCCCAAATTTAACCCGCTGTTGTTGGATAATTCGACAAAAAAATGATAAAAATTACCGAATCGCCGCGCGACGGAATGCAAAGTTTTTCGCGCATAATTTCGCTGTCTGATAAAATTGAATATCTGAATTTGCTCATGCACGTTGGTTTCGATGTTGTGGATGTCGGTAGTTTTGTGTCCGAGCGCGCAGTTCCGCAAATGGCTGATACAGAAAAACTTATCGAAAATATTTCAGTAGATTCAGATACGCAACTGTCTGTCCTTGTGGGCAATGCACGTTATGCCGAACGCGCTGTGTTGTCGGATAAAATTCATTTTATTAATTATCCGTTTGCAATTTCTGAAACTTTTTTGCAAAAAAATTTACGTTCCGATTTTCAAAAATCTTATGCCGAAATTGACACAATTCTAAATTTATGCGACAAATATCACAAACAAGCCGTCGTTACGCTGAGCATGGCGTTTGGAAATCCTTACGGCGATGCGTTTTCGGAAGATGTTCTTTTTCAACATATTGAGCAATTGCGTTCGCGCGGTTTGCGCTTCATTCCGCTTGCCGACACGACTGCGGAAGCGGATTGGTCGCTCATCAACGAACTCATGGCGGCGGTCGTTTTGACTTTCCCCGATGTTGAGTTTAATTTGCATTTGCATACGCTGCCCGAAGATATTCCTGCGAAATTGAACGCTGCATTTTACGGCGGGTGTCGGAATTTCGATACGGTTTTAGGAGGAATCGGTGGCTGTCCGATGTCAGGTAAATCGCTGACAGCCAACGTAGATACGCTAAAATTAGTCGCTTGGGCAGATGAAACCGGAATTTCGCATAACTTGAATTTG
>DYPD01000106.1:1830-10453 GCA_020720115.1 Thiomargarita sp.
GCTAAAATTAGTCGCTTGGGCAGATGAAACCGGAATTTCGCATAACTTGAATTTGGAAAAATTAGAAGAAGCTTCACGATTTGCGAAAAGGATTTTTGTTTAGGTCTATTTTATTACTTAAATCGATTATTCCAGGTAGAAAAGATACAAAAAAGTATAAAAATGAGAAAGACGATAAATAATTTTGACGAAGAAGAATTAGATATTTTATCAGCACTTGATAAAAATTTACTTAAACAATCAGACACCGTTTTCGATGATATAACTACAGCCAAAAACGCAGCACTAAATACAATCGGGAGTTTTGAAGAAGTGCGTATAGAGTTATTAGTCAGTGATTTGCATAAGTTAAAAAGAAAGCGATGTAATCCGGAGTTTCATATCAAAATTTGATTTCGATATTAGTCCACAACTATTTGGATAAGTTTAATGTTAAAGTTGTAGCAAAATAATCGGCTTAAATTTGCGACACAATTTCCATTCTGCAATTTTCGCAATCGAATTCTAAGTAGAACGTTTCGCCGTTTAGTTTTAGAAATTTTGGTTTAGGCGCGTCGGTTTTCGGGTGGACCTTCGGACATTGTCCGAGATTATATTTTATACAGAACTTCGTGGTCATCAATATGTTACGCGCTTTTGGCTCGTTCAGTTCAAAGGCTTGTGTCATTGCGGTTACGCCATGTCGAGCGTAAAATTTTTGAGCAAACGAGTTTGCAATATTTGCGGTGTATGTCAGTTCGGAAACCGGAAATTTCACGTCGTTCGGTTCAATTTCTTTCTCGAATCGAAAGTAATTTTCGCCCAATTTTTTCGACAATTCCGCAAGTGTTTCACGTCGGAAGCGGTTCAATTCGGAAAGCGGAATAAAATATTCGGCAGATAAATTCAGTTCCAAGTTGCTGATTTCAAACTCAGTATCGCCGGACTTTGAAAGCTGAGTTATCAAATTTTCGCGCGCTTTTTCAATATTTTTCGCAGGCTCTTTTGCCGTCACCCACGATTTTCTTACAAAATAATCGGTATTTTCAATTCCTGCCGAAAGTTCAAATCCGTCAAAAGTTTCCGAAAATTTGAGATTTACCGGCAATACTCGGCAACTTTGCGAGGCGTTTAGTTTTTTATTAAATTCGTGGTCGAGATTTCGATATATTTTTGTACCAATATTTACATCTAATGTGTAAGGTATGAACACTTTACAGCCTTCTGACTTGTTCACGCTGAAGCCCGAAATTTCGCCGTTTGAATCAAAAAAACACAACCCGTCACCGTTTGAAATTTGTTCTGTTGTGTCAATTTCGATAAAATTTTGTGCCGATTTTTTCACTTCACCCAAGAGCTTACCAACTGATTTTGAAGTTCCTGCGGTCATTTCAGGCTTTCGTTCCGAGAGAAAATAATCGGTGTAACCTCTGCTGAACGTTCGTTCGGGGTCAGGCTCAAAATCGAAGCGGAATTTACCGAGCGATGAACTTTGTATCGTGCTGTTTTCTAATATTTTATCTAACTTTTTCCGATAAAATGCCGTTACATTTTTCAAATATGTAATATCTTTCATTCTGCCTTCGATTTTGAACGAATGCACGCCGGCATCTATCAAATCTGCAAGATAATCGGAGCGATTCATATCTTTGAGCGAAAGTACTTGTTTATCTTTCTGTATCAAGCTGTTATCTGTACCGATAAGGTCGTATTTCATGCGACAGGTTTGTGCGCATTCGCCGCGGTTTCCGCTGCGCGTACCAATATGCGCGCTCATGTAACATTGTCCGCTATAGCTGACACATATCGCGCCATGCACAAACACTTCTAACTCAATATCAGTAAGTTGCTTAATTTTTGAAATTTCTGCCAAACTTAATTCTCGTGCAGGAACAACACGCGTGAATCCAACGTTTTCAAAGAATTTTATCTTGTCAGGTTCTATGCTATGTGCTTGTGTACTAACATGTAAGGCTATCGGAGGCAAGTTCATTTCTGTTATGCCCATGTCCTGAATTATTAAGGCATCGGCTCCGGCGTTGTAAAGTTGGTGAATGAGTTTTTCTGCTTCATTTAGTTCGTTTTCGTATAAAATTGTGTTCATCGCAACATACACTTTTGCGTTGTAACGATGTGCATAAGAACACAATAGCTCAATATCTGCGATTGAATTTCCGGCAGATGCGCGCGCGCCGAAACTTGGCGCACCGATATAAACTGCATCCGCACCAAAATTCAGAGCTGTTTTTCCATACTCTAAATTTTTTGCGGGACTCAGAAGTTCAACGGTTTTCTGTCTAAATTTCAATCTAAATCTTTATTATTCAATAATTTAGCTATTCAGCGGGAGTGATAAATTGAAAAATATCCAATTCGGGAAAATGCGGAACGACTGCCGTTTGCCAAACACCAAAAGCCACAATAATGAATGCAGAAATTCCAAAAATTAGAGCAATGTTTATTTTTCGGTTATTTCGACGTATGCGTTTATCGTAACGATCCAAAATAGGTGTAAGTGCCGCTATTTCAGTCTTTACCGAACGAAACTCCGAGTTGATTTCGCTTATGTTTGCCGAAATTTTACCAAGATTTGCCGGAAAATCAATCGAGTCTATTTTATCCGACAATTTTGCTGTCGAACTTGCTAAATCCAGATAATTACGTAATAATTTATTGACGGCTTCAATTTGTTCTTTGTGCGACAAAGCCAGCGCGTTCAAATGGTATGTTAAACCCATTTCGTTTTGCTGTATGCCTTTGTGCAGGTCAGTCAAATTGACTATAAGTTGTTCTAAATCAAGCTTATGGGCAGACAATGTTTGGTCAAGTTGTGTTTGTGTAGATGTGTGGCTATCGGCATAAAATTTCGCCGAAATTTCAGAAATGTTCTTCAAACTTTCGCCGAATTTCAAGCTTAGTTCACGCGTTGCGCCAATAACATCCGAGGATGCTTTTTCTGCTTTGCTTAATTGTTCGGCTGCGGTTTGCAAATTTGAAAGTTCTTGTTGCAGACGAATCAATTCTTGGTTAATTTTTTCTTTCATACGAATCTTTCTGTAGGGGTATTTGAGGTATTATGAAAAATCGCGTAAAGTTACATTGATATTTTCACTTTTACAAAATTGTTTACGCTTGAAACATGTTTTTGAATATTTTTTTATTGAATTGTTCCAACCAATCGGCATGTGTTTTCAGAAAGAACAGCGGTTCCGTATCTTCTCTGATTTCCGGTCGTTCGGTAAAAATATAGTTTAAAAACCGGATTTTTCTGTCGAGTTGTTCGTCTTTTCTGTCCGATTCAGCCAGCTCAATCTGAGCGAAAATTTCTGCAAGCGTTTCAATTTGATTCTCAAACGCTTTGGTATCTGCGGCGGTTTCCGATATTCCTGTGTAGGACTTCAATAAGTTGAATAACAATGAATTTGGTCGTTTTGCGCTTGCTGAAATTACAGAGGCTGCGAGATGTTTTCGTTCGGACTGAACGTTGCCCGCTGCACGTAAAAATCGTAACGCCGTATCAAGCGGAGCAACTTCCGAACTCGACAGCAGGCTTGGCAAATACTTCATTTTCAATTCATTATGTAGTATTTCTTTCTTATCAATTTCTTTCTTAGACAATAGTATTGTTTTGCAAAATTTATCTACAGTCATCAAACTTTTTAGGTTTTCATTTGCAACTAAATCATAGCAAAAATTGATGTAACGGTTCACGGATTTTTGCAAAACCGTCTCACCTTCGTAATGCGCTACACTGTCCGCAACTGCTTGAGCCTCAGACATAGTCAGATATTTTGAGCAGTTCTTTTTCAAAAATTCTTTATATTCAGCCGCCGGTATTTTGTGCAAAAATACTTCAACGGTTTCTGTTCCGAAATTTATGCGAAAACTTTCTACAATTTGAAGCGCTTGTAGTCGATACAATGCGCGCAAGGTGTGGTCCTGATTTCGATATTTTAAATGAAAATAGTTTACAGAAACTGCAATATCAACTGTCTCATTTACAAGTCGAATGTCTTGGATTGTTGCAAGAGTGTCGAAACATTCTTTTGCCGTAGGTAATTGTATGGCTTTATCAACTGTTTCAAAACTAAATACTTGCGGAAAATGGATATCGAGTAATTCGTAAAGTTCCTGTGCGGCGTTATTGTAAAGCCCAATTTCCATTCTGCCATCCTCGCCGATGCGCATTCGGTTGAGCATGTTTTCAATTCCCGATGTGTTGTGTCGCTTGTTTTTTTGAAATAAAATGCTGAAAAACGAAGTATTGTCGCCGTAACGTTTTAGTATTTCTGTTTTCAGAAAGTCCAGAATTTCAACTGATTCGCTTACCGGAAAACCGCTGTTGCGGGTAATAATGCTGCCTGTACGGTAGTCCAAATGCCCATACGTTTTTGTGCCGCAATTCAAATGCAATTGATACGGATTTTGTGCCGGCGACGACGATAGCTCTGTTTTTATCCCAAACTCCTCATCTATACGGCGTTCCAAGCTGTCCGCCGGAATTGTTTGCGCTTGTTCTATCTCAGAAAGTAGTTCAGTTGTAACGCGTAACTCCTTTTGTCTTCCGGGTAAACGCTTGTTTAACAGTTGTTTATTGAAAAACGCATCGGTGCTGATGCGCTGAATTTCTTCCATATTTTCAACTCGCCCGTTTTCAAATGTAGTAAAATTACGTTCGTAAGTACTAATTTCTTTGGTGTCGTAAAGTATGACAAGTTCGGAGTTGCGAATATCTTTTGAAAAATATGCGGAATACGTCAGCAATTGCTCAAGAGAAGCAGGCGCATTCATAAGAACTATATGCTTCAAATTCAATTCGTTAAAGTCCGGAATTTCGACTGGTAATGTCAGCAAAAAATCAATTTTTCCGTTTGAAAATTGTTGAATATTAGCAATTGCTTGTTCCACAATTTCAGAAAATCCTGAGTGTAATCCAAATTCTGTAACTGCCTCTGTGTCAGCAATTTTTCTATGTTCAAATTCGCTTTGTAAACGTTGTGCAAAATGTTTTTTTGAATCTGAAATCAAACCAAGCTGTCCGATTTGTTCCGGCAAAATTATTAAAACTTGTTCATCCTCAGGTATTTGTTTTAAATATGCAGTGAGTGCCAAATATTTAGCGTTGTAAAATTTTTTCCAACGTTCGGGCGTACTGTTTTCGCCTTGCTCGGCATCGCTTTCAACCGGAATAACCCGAATATCAGGCGTGATTTGTGCCGATTGGTATTCAAAAATATTGTCCGAATTTATTCCAAATTCTGAATTAAACTCTTTGTGAATTAAATAGTTACTGTAAGGAGCAAAGCCTGTAAGTTGAATTGTTCCTTTGCTTAAAGTTCTAAATTTTCTTTGAATGTGGGCAAGGTTACCTTTTAGAACGGAGAAAGAAGCATCAAATTCGGAGGTTTCGTTCAATCCGTCGATAAACAAATGTGCAAGGTATCCTTTATTATTTAGCTGTTCTTCAATTAGTTGAAAAACATTTTTAGATTGAAAATGTCCGGATGAAAGTGTACAAAAATGCAACGTGTTTCGTGCAATTTTGGTGAAAATTGTGCGCTTGAAATTTAAGTTTTGGCTTGAATTTCCAAACGTGAGTGCGCTCGACACTTTGTAGCGTTTCAATGCGGCATTCCAGCGGTCGGCAGCAAGTTCGTTATTCGGAATTATCAGTGAGAGTGCAGGTTGCAGCAAAGAAGCAAATGCTGTTACGATTATTTTGTCCTCAGTTGTCAGTCCGATATGTGCCGAACTTTCGCCCTTTGAAATCGCGGACAACGTTCGAAGTTGTTCATTAGAAAATTTGTCGAGACGAAAAATACTTGCCGCAAAAAAGTTTAATGCTTCGCGTATTTTTGAATCTTCGATGTTAAATAAATTTTCGTAACTTATTGGATGTGTGAATTTTAAGACCTGTTCGGAGTTCGCTGTTTGCGAAGCTCGAATTTGTGCATAATTCAGCGCTGAGGTGTCGTGTATCAATACTTCGGAATTTGCAAATTGAATTGCCGAAAAATCAATAAACAGGTCATACTCTATTTTTTTGTCGAAATTATTTTCTTTAATAGGCTTATTCTCAGAAGATTGTAATGGAGAGTCAAAATAATCGTCCGATGCCAAAACTGTCAGCCTAATGTTCGGTAAATCGTATTTTTTGTCGGCAAGAACGCACAGGTGTTTATAAGTTGTGCAAAAATCTTCGACAGCAAGGTTTGCAACCGGCACATCATGCTCTTTTACAGCGATTTGCCATTCCGTTTTTGTCAAATTCAGAGCTCCTGCAAATATAAAATCAAGCAGCGTTTTCTGAATTGCGCCGATTCCAAACGGCGAAAGTGCAATTTGCATCGCGTCTTTCCCTACCTTTTTTGAAGCAATCGGCGATTCCTCGTTTCGTTTAAGTATATCAAAAAATGAATTGTAAGTATAAGATTGAATGCGCTTTACAGAATCCTCAATATTGGATTTTCTCATTACCAATAAATCATAACCTGCTTTTTCGGCAAATGTAGTTTTGGCATGAAGTTTAATGTAATCTGTATTTTGCTCATTATCAGCTTCATCCGTTTCAATAATCAAACCGTATTTTCCATGAACGGGGTAAGGAAAATTTATCAAAAACGGAATCGTTTCTTCGTAAAAATCAAAACTAAGTTGTTTCGTATTTTGTTTTAAATCAGAGTATTTAGTGTTTAAAACTAACTGTTTTGTAAAAAAATCGCCAAGTTCTTTCGGAAATATTTTTTCAAAAACTTCAATTTGAAAATTGCTCGTTAAAGTGAATTTTTGTGTTCTATTCGTGAATTTTTGAGTGTGTAAAGCTCTCAAATACAAGTCTTTAATGTCTTCACTTGTAAAAGCGTATCGGATTTCGTGCGCGCTGTTTACTTGGCGTTCCGTGCGGGCAAATGCCTTTTCAAATACACGTTGTATATAGTCGCTTGCGGGCGCGGGCGAGTTGCGTACAAGCAAATTATGAAGCACCGAAAGAAGCGGATGTTTCAGTTTTGTCTGTAATTTGGCTGTCGTATTCAGCTCATAATGAGACCTTAAATTCAAAAGCGGAGCGACTGTTTGCTCGTATTGTTTGTTCGAAAAAAAAGTTTCAATATGTTCAATAAAAAATCCGGCTTGCTGTTGCATTTTTGTAGGGGTATTAAAATGGCTGCGTAAAAATGTAAAACATTTATTACTTATGCAAAAAAAGTATCAAAAACAAAGGAAAATATCTCGTTTTTTACTAAAAATCAAACATTCTTCTTCATCACACGGTCAAGTTCGCGCTTGCTGTCGCTTTGTTTGAGGGTTTCGCGTTTGTCGAATTGTTTTTTTCCGGTTGCAATCGAAATTTCAACTTTTGCCAAACCTTTTTCGTTAATATAAACGCGCAACGGAATGATAGACACGCCTTTACCTTGAGTTTTGCGTTCTAATTTTTTAATTTCACGCGCTTTGAGCAGCAATTTGCGGTCGCGGCGCGGTTCGTGGTTGTTGAGGTTGCCGTGCGAATACTCAGAGATATTCATTTTTATCCAAAGTTCTTTGCGCTCAGGTTTACCGGGCATCGGCAAAAGCACACAGTATGAGTCGGTTAAGCCGGCTTTTCCCGCGCGAATCGCTTTAATTTCAGTTCCGTACAAAACGATTCCGGCATCGAATTTTTCTTCGATGAAAAAATCATGGAACGCCTTTTTATTTTTTATGTTGATCTTTTCTGACATAACAATTGCAAAGATACAGTTTTTTTATGTTTCGTTGCAAGTGCGCAATGGATTTTCTGTATTTTCCAGAGTTTTTTTTAATTTTGTCGAAAATTTTGAATAATGAATAAAATATCAACTTTTGAATCCGAAAATAGCCCTGTGTTTTGTAAGGAAACCGTTGAATTTGTTACAGTTGCAAACGAATTTTGCCTTCTCTTGGAGCGCGCGGCACAATTTGGAAAGAAAGATTTCGTATCACGCTCGCAAAAAATGTTGCCTTTGTTGTATTTTAAAGCTGCGGTTTTGCCTGAACCTAACGAAAGCATCGACGAATATTATGAAAAATTTGTTTCCGAAACCGATTGGACTTTTATCGAACAACGTGTTGCTCAGTTACTTGGCGGTTCAGAACAGTTTATTAATTTGACAGTTCCTTCAATCCTGCACGAAACAACAGAACTCTCATTATCAGAATGTTATGCGGATATTTATCAGGATTTAAAAGATTTTACGCTGTTGTATCAAACAGGCTCGGAAGATGCTGTAAATGAAGCACTTTTTGAGCTAAAAGAAAGTTTTGAAGATATTTGGGGTCCGCGCATTTTGGCACTCACGGCGACTCTACACAATATGCTTTTTGGTTCGGAACTTTTAGATGAAGATAAAAATGAGCAAGATATTTCTGAAGATGATGACGATTTCGAGGACGATGATTTTCATGAAATAAATGTCAAAAATCTTTTTTCAAAAAACTAAACTTTCTTAAATTTGCAAAAAAATCGAAATCATGTTTCTAACTATTTTCATACTTTCATTAGCATTACTTGCTATCGGCATTTTAGGGATGAGCGTTCAGGCGTATTTTTCAAAGAAAAAAACCTTTCCTGACCCCAGCGTGAGCGCGAACCGAGCCATGAGAAAACGTAAAATTTATTGCATAA
>DYPD01000106.1:10553-13903 GCA_020720115.1 Thiomargarita sp.
GACCCCAGCGTGAGCGCGAACCGAGCCATGAGAAAACGTAAAATTTATTGCATAAAAACAGAACAATTGCTGTTGGATAAAAATTATAAATTGAAATCGGGCGAAAAAGATAGTGCTTGCGGTCGCGGGCATTGTTAAAATTTATGTCGATATTTGCCGTTATATTTGCAAAATATTTGGCATGATACGATTTCAGCTTTTTCTGCTGTTTGTTTGCATAACATTCTGCTCGTTTTCGCAACAGTCTGTTACACTGATGCTTAACACAGTGTCGGCGCATCCGTTTACGAATCAAAATCTGAGTTTACATCAAAATACGTTAGATTCAGAAGGCTATTTAACCTTGGAACCCGGCTTGCGCGTGGCTTTTGAATCTAAATTGAATAAAACAATTGACTTTCATGCTTCCGGAAATGCACAATTCGACCGCTTTGCCGGAAGCACAGCATCACTTTTGTGCGGAGTTAATGTGCTGATTTACAAGAATCGACGAAACAGTTTGCGCTTCGGTATCGGACCGGCAGTATTTTTTGCGAGCAAACGGTCCACAAAAATTGGTTATGTGAATGAGGAGAATTTCGTGCAAGGCAATTTTCCGGCAAATTACAAATTATCATATATTTCCGGATTTTTGGAATATGATGTTATTCTCAATAAGCAAACCGCTTTCACTTTGGCACTTACGCACAGCCAACCGATGTCTGTTGGGCTTGCGGCAGGTGTGCGCTTTCGGAAAGTTGGCGGCGGAAAAGGATGTAACTGTCCGAGCTATAAATAGTTACAAAATTATTTTTAAATATTGAACAGAAATTTAGGTTTTGAGTGCCAAAATCCGTAATTTTGAGTTTTAAATAAAAATCGAACTCAAACAGTTTACGATGATAAAATCCATGACAGGTTACGGGCGTGCCGAAAGAACCCTTGCAGACAAAAAAATTATTGCTGAAATTAAGGCACTTAACGGAAAGCAATATTCACTAATTGCCAAATTCCCTGAAAGTTATAATTCGAAAGAAATCGAAATTCGCAACCTTGTTACAGAAAAACTTGTAAACGGCAAAGTGTCTCTTACACTGAGAATTGAGGGCGAAACAGCCGGCGATGTGAAAATTAACGACGACATGCTGAACCGTTATTATGCCCACATCAGCAAGGCGATGCGCGCACACGGACACGAGCCGCAAACGGAACAAATTTTTCAAATTATTTTGCGGATTCCCGACGTGTATTCATCAACAAATGAAGATGTTAGTGAAGATGAATGGACTGTTGCGAAATCGTGCCTTCTCGAAGCCATCGAACATACCGACAAGTTTCGGCGCGAAGAAGGCAAAATGTTAGAACGAGACGTTTTGCAAAAAATTGAATCCATAAAATCGCAACTTTTGAAAATAGAACCGTTTGAAAGTGAGCGTAATACAATGTCAGAACAACGCCTGCGCCAAAAATTGGAAGACCATTTGACTTCTGAAGACAGCAAGAACAGATTTGAACAGGAATTGATTTATTTTTTAGATAAATTCGACATAAACGAAGAAAAAACACGGCTTTCAAAACATCTGGAATATTTTGCCGAAACCGCTTATCTTCCTGAATCACAAGGAAATAAGCTCGGATTTATTGTTCAGGAAATCGGACGAGAAATAAATACAATCGGTTCAAAAGCAAATCATGCCGAAATCCAAAAGATTGTTGTGCAAATGAAAGACGAACTCGGTAAAATTAAGGAACAAACCATGAATATTTTGTAGAAATTTCGCCATGAAATATCTGATTATCATTATTTTAGCTGCATCAGTCCTTTTGTCGGGTTGTATGAAAAAGCCCATAAATAAGGCAACAAATGTAACACCGACAACAGATTACAACCCATCGGCGCGAGCTTTGCATCCGGAATTTAAAGCGTATCACGAGACAAACGGACGCACAAAATTGTATTTCAAACTTTCCGTTTCGGAAATTTTCTATTTAAAAGTAGATACAAAAGAGCAAGCACAGCTAACAGCTCATTATGAAATACTTAGCTCGATAGATAATCCTGTTTTGATTGACAGTGCATACACTCGTTTTACAATTCCGAAAGTTGCAAAACAATCTGAAATAGTGGCATTTATAGACATTAAACCAACAGATTCGTTAAGATTTTGGCTTAAAGTGAAATTAGAAGACAGATATAGTCGAAAAACGTCCACGACTTACATTAAAATTGATAAAAACACGCCGGACAACTCGCAGAATTTTCTGAGTTTAAATTATGAGACAAAGAAACCGTATTTTGTTGATTATATGACGGATAGTGATAGTGTAATTATCCAGAATAATACAAAAAATCTAAAAAAATTGTATGTAAAATATTACGACAGAAACTTTAGTGTGCCTATGCCGCCGTTTTCTGAATTGCACCAAACGCAAAGTAAAATTTCGCCGGATTCTGTTTATGAAATTTTATGTCAAAACGGAGCAGCCATTTTTTATCCAAAAAAATCCGGTTTGTATCGCATTCAAACAGATACGACTGATAATCTGGGAGTTACAAAAGTTATTTTCAACAAAAACTATCCTTATTTTAAAACATCGGCTGACTTATTGCAAGCCGTTCAATACATTTCAACTGATAATGAATTTATGTTGATGGCACAATCTGCGAACAAAAAATTGGCTGTCGATAATTTTTGGTTGCGCGCTTCCAATGACACGGAACGCGCGCGCGAACTTGTCAAAGTGTGGTATAACAGAGCAACTTACGCAAATATTTATTTCACTTCGTATAAAGAAGGTTGGAAAACCGATAGAGGCATGATTTACATGGTCTTCGGTCCGCCGCAAATTGTTGAACGTTCGGAAACCGGCGAACGTTGGACTTATACGGAGAAATCTGATTATCAACCTATTCACTTTATTTTTAAACAAAACGACAGCCGAGTTTCTGAGCAGGATTTAGTGCTCATGCGCGATAACAGTTACCAAACGTTTTGGTACGAAGCTGTGGAAACGTGGCGGCAAGGTTCTGTGTATCAGTATTCTCCGTAGAAATTACTCAACGATTCTGTTTCCGTAAACATCAATATAAAATTCTTCGCCATCTTTGGAGACAAAAGCTCTTCCTTCGGAAAAACTTTCGACAGAATCGTAAATGAAGTCAATCCAAACTTCACCTGTCGGCAAGATAAAACCCCATTTTCCGCCTTCGGTACGCTCTTCTTCGGGTATGTACTCGCCGCCTTTGTTTACCGGTGCTGCAAATGCGTCAAACTCACGTGCATTGTCGAATTGTGGTGCAATGGAGTTTTTCTTTTTTTCGGAATTTGAATAGCCGAATTTGTTTAATTTCACATTGTAATCTGTAATTA
>DYPD01000107.1 GCA_020720115.1 Thiomargarita sp.
TAACAGTGCGCTGCTGACTCCCGTAAATGTTATACATGAATGTGCTTTAGGCAGTCGCTGAGATGATAGAGCAGAGTTTCTACTTGCTCTGGTTCGTGGGCAGCAGAGAGGGTAACGCGCAGTCGGGCAGTGCCTTCGGGGACGGTTGGCGGGCGGATGGCGGTGACGAGGATGCCGCGTGTGTAGAGGGCTTCGCTGAGGGCGGTGGCGCGTTCTGGTTTGCCAAGAATTAGCGGCTGGATGGGGGTGAGCGCGGAGCCGGTAAGGGGTAAGCCGAGTTGCTCTGCGCCACTACGGAATTGGTTGACAAGTGCCTGTAGTTTGTCGCGTCGCCACTGATCTTTGTCGGCGATCTGTAGGCTGGTGCGGGTGGCATCTGCCAGCACCGGCGGCAGAGCGGTGGTGTAAATGTAGCTGCGGGCGGTTTGGATGAGGGTTTCGATGAGGGCATCAGAACCAGCAACAAAGGCGCCAAAGACGCCGAAAGCTTTGCCCAGTGTGCCCATGAGGATGGGAACGGCTTCGCTGTCGAGTTGGTGGTGTTCTAGGCTACCGCGCCCGTGTGCGCCCAGTACGCCAAGTCCGTGTGCGTCATCAACCATGAGCCAGGCATTGTGGCGTTGGGCGACCGCGACTAATTCAGGCAGGGGCGCGAGCGTGCCATCCATGCTGAACACGCCGTCGGTGACGACGAGACGGTGGCGAGCGGGGTTGGCTTGTAGTAAGCGATCTAGGGCGGCGACGTCGGCGTGCGGGTAGCGCAGTAATTTGGCACGCGCCAGCAGAGCGCCGTCAAGCAGGGAGGCGTGATTGAGTTTATCCATGAAGATCAGGTCGTCGCGCCCTAGCAAGCCGCTGATGATGCCAAGATTTGCCATGTAGCCAGTGGAAAATAGCAAGGCTCGCGCTCGTCCGGTGTAGTGAGCGAGGGCGGATTCGAGTGCTTGATGGGCGGTGCTGTGACCGCTGATGAGGTGCGCAGCACCGCTACCAACACCGTATTTTTCCGCGCTCTGGCTGAGCGCGTGGATGATTTCTGGGTAGGCGGCAAGCCCTAGGTAGTCATTGCTGCAAAAACTCAGGTAAGTTTTGCCGTCAATCAGCAGGGTTGGCGTTTGTGCGCCCTGGTGTGTGTGTCTTTTGCGATACAAACCTTCCGCCTTGCGCTGTGCTAAGATGCTGTGTAAGTAGGTTTCTAGGATCATTTAATCAATTTTTGTGAGCACAAGGGTAGACATTCATGATACCAAATAATTGCGTTTTAATTGTGGACGATGAAGAAAGCGCCAGAGATACATTAGAAGCACTTTTAGCTAAGAAAAACTACCACCTTATCACAGCGTTAGACGGTTATGATGCGTTGACAAAAGCGTCCACTTATTTGCCGGATTTGATTTTGTTGGATGTCATGATGCCGGGCATGGATGGCTTTGAAACCTGTCGCAAAATTCGTCAGGATGCAATCTTGGCGGAAGTGCCAATTATTTTGGTCACGGCACTGGATGACCGAGATTCTCGCATTGCGGGCATTGAAAGCGGCGCGGATGATTTTATCAGCAAACCCTATGATAAGGTGGAATTGCGTGCTCGTGTGCATTCGGTATTGCGTTTGAATCGCTACCGCAAGTCACTTGGCGAACGCTTAAAATTTGAGTGGATTGCTGAGCACACGAAAGAGGCTTTTTTGCTGTTATTGGAAAATGATGTGATCTCTTATGCCAACCCGCAAGCGCAAAATTATTTGCAATTGACAGATGAACAAATTGAGTCTGGCAGCCTACGTTTTCTGCCCGCTGTGGATAAAATTTTTCAGCGTGAGCGGCGTGATTGGCAATTTTGGCTTAAAGGTGTGGATGATGCCACGCGCCCGCGTTACCTGGTCAGACCAGAAAGCCGCGCTGCTAAAGAATTTTGGTTGCGTGTGGATGTGTTGGAATTGCCTGAACATATCGCTGAACGTCGCCTGCTACGTTTGAGCGATGCCAGTGCAGAAATTACCCTGCAACGCAAAGCCTGGGTGTTTCAAGATGTGATAGCACACAAGCTATTAACGCCGCTGAATGCTTTACAAGGCTTGACTTTGCTGCGTGAAGAGCAATTGGCGTTGCTCGACAGGGAGCAGCAAGAACTGATTGATGCAGCTTGTCGTGGCTTTCAACGCCTGACGCGCCAAGTGCAAGAAGTCATTCACTATGTGGATCGTATCGCTCGCCTGGTAAATACCCATGAGCAAACGCCAGTAAAAAGCTGTCTGCCGTTGCTCAATCGCTTGCAAGAATATTTGGCATTGAGCTATCGCATTAAAATTACCCTGGCGCCCGAATTGGAACGCCGTATTTTTGCGGTGGGCGACGAGTTATTGGAACTCGTATTGCGCGAATTGCTGACCAACGCGAAAAAATTTCACCCGCAGCATGAGCCGAAAATTCAAGTCATCTTCACGCTCGACAGCCAAGACAGCAAGTTGGCTGCTTGCGCTGTGATAGACGATGGGCGTCGTATTCCGCCAGAACGCCTGGCGTACTTGACCCAACCCTATTATCAAGAAGAAAAATTCTTTACCGGCGAACCGGAAGGCATGGGCTTGGGCTTGGCGATGGTGTCGGCTCTGATGCGCGGTGTGGGTGGCTACTGCCGTGTGCGTAATAGTAGCGATACCCAAGACGGCATTGAAGTCTGCTTAGGCATTCCATTGCTGTGAAAACATTACGCATCGCTTTAACGCCGGGTGAACCCGCTGGTATAGGCGCAGATATTTGTGTGCAATTGGCGCAGTCGGATTGGACCGAAGAATTGGTGGTGTTTGCCGCGCCGGAACTCTTGGCAGAACGCGCGGATTTGCTGGGTTTGCCGCTCAAAATAGAAACTTACCAAGCCAACCAAGCGCCACGCCCGCAACAGGCTGGGCAGTTGAAAATCTATCCGGTGGCTTTGCGCGCGCCCGTGCAAGCAGGCGTGTTGCAAGTGGCAAATGCTGACTATGTGTTGGATACCTTGCGCCATGCTTGCCGCGCTTGTATGCAAGGCGAATGTGCCGCCTTGGTGACCGCTCCGGTGCATAAAGGCATTATCAATCAAGCTGGTATAGCCTTCAGCGGGCACACAGAGTTTCTTGCCGAACAAACCGGCACGCCGCTGGTAGTTATGATGCTGGCGACCCAGAGCTTACGAGTGGCGCTGGTCACCACCCATCTGCCGTTGGCAGAGGTTCCTAAAGCCATCACCGCCGAGCGTGTCGAGCGGGTGATCCGTATTTTACAGCAGGATTTGCGTGAACATTTTGGCTTGGCGCAACCGCGCATTCTGGTCTGCGGCTTAAATCCACATGCGGGCGAAGATGGGCATTTAGGACGCGAAGAAATTGAAATTATTCAGCCAGTTATCCATAGGTTGCAAGCTGAGGGCATGGCATTACGCGGGGCTGTTCCCGCCGATACCGCCTTTACGCAAGCCGCCTTAGCGCAAACCGATGTAGTGCTGAGCATGTATCACGATCAGGGGCTGCCCGTGCTGAAACACCAGGGGTTTGGCGAAGCGGTCAATGTGACGCTGGGGTTGCCGATTATCCGTACCTCGGTGGATCACGGCACGGCACTAGAACTGGCGGGAACGGGCGCTGCGCGTAGCGGCAGTTTACGGCAAGCGTTGCAATTAGCGCGAACAATGGCGCTGGCAAAACGCGCTTAAAGCGTGCAAACAGCCGTCAAACAGCGGCTCAAGTATAAATACGCATTTTTTTTCTGCCCAATTTTGCTTATGCTGCATAGCAGTATCCTGTTTCTTGCAGCCTTTTCAAAGCTGCTCCCGTACTAAGGCTGGTGCGCCTCGTCTTCTCCCCCTCATAGACGAGTGACTGCCGATAGTTTTTGTTCATGTCCCTTTTGCTATCAGCAAAAACCAGAAACAGGCTGGCTGCCAAATGGTAGCCGTTGCTGTACCACCGTGCTCCCCCCGCTCCTTAACACGGTGGTTTTTGGTGCAAACCTCATATGGTGGTTTGGCGCGACACCCGTCGCGCCTTTTTTTTACCTGAAATACAGTAGCTTATTGCACCGGATTTAATTCTGGCAAAGATTGCCTGTTGCGCCCTGCTAATTGGGCTTGGCGCAAAGGCAAGTATTGAAACACCCGCCGACACTCCGCTTTCCATGCCTGCAATTTGAATTGTCCAGGACGGTCATAATGCAATTGATCCAAGGGCTTAAACAGGTTTTGTAACACTTTTGCATCCATATGCGGATAAGTGTGCGCAAAGCGTGTTGCCAGGTGCAATAAAGGTGTGTTGATAGAGGTGTTAAGCTGCGCATGTGCAAAGGCTTGAATTATACCGCTTAAATGCAATGGCTCAGTTTCGTTGTCTATCGCTCGCAAAAATTGTAATGCCCGCAAAGGTGCTGGCGTAATGCACCAAACCAGTTTATGCCAGCCGGTTTGACAAAAACCACTGGCTGACACGCTTGCCTTGGTGCTCACGGGATTTTCCAGCATTTCCGGGGCATTGAGCGCCGGTTTGCGCCAGGGTTTTGGAAAAGTGTGCCATTTGTGCTGCCAGGTACGCACATTTTCTAGCCAAGGTGATTGTTGTGCTAAAGCGCGAAGTTTTTGCCAGGTGCTTAAACTTTGGCTCAATAGCCAATGATGCGCTTGCAGCAGCGCCGCATAGAGCACTTCTTTACCCGGACGCCCAGCACCTAGCCACCAGCCTACGGTCAAAATCAGCACATTGCTTAACAACCAGCTAAACCAAGCAATGCCGCTGCTGGCAGGTTGCAACGGCATTCCGGTGGTTGAAACCGCAGCGGGCTGTTTGGCTGATTGTGTGGCGGCTGCCGCTGGGTCTAGCACAGAAATAAGCTGCATTGGTAACTTTGCCCAGGTGCTTTGCTCTTCGCGTAAACTCCACCAGTGCATCTGCAATTCTGTGATGGACAAAGTACCGGTGCGTTTAGGGATCAGGGTGTAGGTATCAATGCGCCAACCTTGCAAAACGCTGTCATTGCGCACCAACCGCCGACCAAACTGCGGGCGGTCGGAATAGAGTTTGAAATCATCGGGTTTAATGGGTAATTGGGGTTCTGGTAATTGTGCGCCAGTGATACCCAGCGCATTGGTAGTCAGAGTCAAGGTTAAGGGATCGCCCACGCCCAGGTGCGGTGCTGTATCCAGCTTGGCATCTAAAGTCAGCGCCAACAGTGGCAGCCAGTCGCCCTGATTGCCAGAAGCCGGCGGCTTGATCTGCAAGTCAATAGGATTGGTCTGTAACGTCACTTTTTGCAGATGATTCGTCCCCGCATAAGGGTAACTGTTCCAAACCGTGCCCGTGTTGGTATAGCTGATGTCTACGTTGGTGGGCGGGATGCGGCTACGCCCAAAGGTCAGTGGCGTCAGTGCATAGCGAAATTCGGATACGCTGTACGTTGTACCCTGCTGCTGAGTCGTGTAAAAATGCGGCTGCTGATCCAGCTTTTCCAACAAAGCCGCGCCAGGTAACATGGGCGCATTGGGGCTGAGCGTCTTGACTTGCGCGGTGCTGGTAACGCGCACTGTATAGATGAGCGTTTGTTGCACATAGGGTTCGGTAATATCCACCTGCGCCTCAACCCAAACCAATCCGTCTTCGCTACTTTGGGCTTGGAGCATCGGTGAGGCAATGAGCATCAAACCCGCTAAATAGCCGATAAAAAATTGCCCTGCATTAGATAATAGAATTTGTAACATAATTCCTCCTGTTTTGGTTATGGTGCCTGTGGCGGCGCTGGCGTTATAAGGCAAAATTTCAGTGCCATTAAAGATAAGCGTAGGCGATTACCTGATGGATTGTTATAGTATCTCCAGGCTTACCTTGGTTATATAGTCGGATTACTGAATCTTTAAAATAAAAGATATATAAAATCATATGCTTAATAATTATAAAAATATAATTATTGAGTAATCCTACTATACTTAGCCGCTCATAAATTGTTGGAACGGAAAACTCAAGCGTGATAACACATCCCTTCAAAGACACTAGCGCACGCATCATGATTGTGGATCGCTCCGAAGTGGCGCGTTCTATTATTGCGCATATTCTGCAAAAAGAAATGCAGAATGCTTACATTGTGACCTGCGGTAGCGCCGAAGAAGCGCTCGAATACCTGCATCGAGAAAAATTTGATTTAATCACAACCGCACTACTATTGCCTGGTTTGGATGGTTTAGACCTGTGTCACGAAGTGCGTAAAAGTGACAAACAGCATTTAACCCCGGTGATTGTGGTCTCAAGCGACGCAGACACGCGTCTGTTGCGAGAAGGTTTTTCTGCGGGCGTGACTGACTACTTCAATAAATCCTTAGGCTATCGCAAACTGGTTGAATTTATTAAAGACGTGTCGCAGCGTCATGCCGGATTGGTAGGCAAAATCCTCTATGTGGAAGACAGTACCAGTACCGCGAAAACCACTCAGGGTCTACTGCAAAATCATGGTCTACAAATCACTCATGTCACTAACGCCGAAGAAGCTTTGGAATTGCTCAAGGCTAGCGGCAGCGAAGCAGAAACCAGCTTTGATGTAGTCTTTACCGATTTTTTCCTCGAAGGTCCCATGACGGGCGGCGATTTGCTCTACGCAATTCGCACCCAATTGCACTTATCGCGGCAAGAATTACCGGTTTTAGTGGTCACAGTGCAGGACAATGAAGCCTGCCAAGCAGACATTTTCCATGCTGGGGCAAATGATTTCATCATGAAACCTGTCATTGAAGAAGTGCTGATGGCACGGCTTAAATCTTTGCTACTCATTAAGCATCAATACAATGTGTTACAGCGCTTCTCGCGTGATATGTTCCAATTAGCCACTACCGATGCACTGACTGGCGTAAAAAATAAAGAATACTTGTTTAGCGATGGTCCCGAATATCTGAAAAAGCAAAAACAACTTTGCTTAATGATGTTGGATATTGATCACTTAGAAGAAATCAACGAACAGCGCGGACACATCACAGGCGATCACATTTTGCACAGCGTAGGGCGTTTTCTTCAGCATTATTTTGAAAATAAAAATGCTTTTTTATCGCGCTTTGGCGGCAAAAAATTTACCCTCATGCTGGCAAACCATGATCTACAAGCCGGTTATGAAGTAGCAGAAGATTTGCGTCGGCGGGTTTTGCAATTGCAGCCAGAAAATGTGGAAATCAGTGCCAGCATTGGCATAGCAGATATTGAAGGAATGCAAAAACCCAGCTTGAATGCTTTGATTGCCAATGCAGATAACGCGCTACATTTAGCTAAAGAACGGGGATTTAACCGCTGCGAACTTTACCAGCCGACAACCTAACAGCGCGAAATATTACAAATGCGGTTGCAAAATCAAAGATTTACCCAAAGTGCGTGCGCTTTTTTTCAGCGAATAAGTGGTGGGCAGCAAGTAATTGCCTTTTTCAACAGGATTTTCAGCTTCTTTGGGGATACAACTCACTAATTCCTGCAATGCCAACTCGTACACGCTACGCTTAAAGGCGACTACTTCTTGCAACGGTTGCCAATAGCTTACCCAACGCCAGCCATCAAATTCTGGGTGACGGCTCAAATTCAGTCGCACATCTTTTTCCGTACCCATTAAACGCAAAATAAACCAACGCTGTTTTTGTCCAATGCACAAAGGGCGACGGTGTTTGCGGATCAGGTGCGGGGGCAAATGGTAATATAACCAGTCTTGCGTCATACCTAGGATTTTAACCTGATCACGAGTCAATCCTACTTCTTCGGTCAGTTCGCGGTACATAGCCTGCTCTGGGGATTCATGCGATTTCATGCCACCCTGCGGAAACTGCCAGGCATCCTGACCGATGCGCTTCGCCCAGAACACTTTGCCGTCCTGGTTGGTTAGGATAATGCCTACATTGAGTCTAAAGCCGTTCGCGTCAATCACAGTACCGCTTGCCTGAAAGTATTGGAAAAATAAATTAACTCTTGCTTACTTGTAAACTATACCTAATTTTCTTACCCTTGTCATCGTAATGACATATAAAACAATAAATTACTTTTCTAACAAAAGCTTAAGGCTTTTTCTCAGTTGCAGCAATGGATTTCAAGGTTCAACCATGTCCTACTACCCGCGTATCAAAATCTGTGGCATCACGCGCACTGAAGATGCGTTAGCAGTAGCTCACAGTGGCGCAGATGCTTTGGGATTAGTCTTTTACGCGCCCAGCCCGCGTGCGGTCAGTACCGAGCAAGCGGCTGAAATTCTTAGAATATTACCGCCTTTTGTGAGTGGCGTGGGCTTATTTGTAAACGCCTCTGCTGACTTTGTGCGGCAGGTTTTAAACCTGGTTAAACTGGACATACTGCAATTTCACGGTGAAGAAACAGCGGCATACTGCGCTCAATTTGCCCGTCCTTACCTCAAAGCCTTGCGCATGTCGCCAACCCTAGATTTAACCCAGGCAAAGCAAGAATACGCCAGCGCCCAGGGCATTTTGCTGGATACCTACCAGCCAGGCATTCCTGGTGGGACGGGTGAGGTCTTTGATTGGCAAAGGATTCCTGCCCACCTCGCAGGTTCGATTATCCTCGCTGGCGGCTTAACGCCAGAAAATGTTGGGCACGCAGTGCGTCGGGTGCGCCCTTACGCAGTAGATGTCAGCGGCGGCGTGGAACATAGCAAAGGTATCAAGGATGCACAGAAAATCCTCGATTTTGTAAAGGCAGTGCGTAACGCATGAACTTGCCTGCATTTGCCGCTGTGCCCTTGTCGCTGTACATCCACATCCCCTGGTGCGTGCGCAAATGCCCTTACTGCGACTTTAACTCCCATACCCTGCGTGAAGACTTACCCGAACACGCCTATGTGCAAGCAGTGCTGGCAGATTTAGAGGCAGATTTACCCGAAGTTTGGGGGCGGCGCATCAATAGCATTTTCATCGGCGGCGGCACGCCGAGTCTGTTCAGTCCAGAGTCTTTGCACGAGTTACTGGCAGGTGTCCGAGCGCGTTTGCCCCTACGCCCGACAGCAGAAATTACGCTGGAAGCCAATCCTGGTACAGTGGACAGCGGACGTTTTGCCGCCTTCCGCCAAGCCGGCATCAATCGTTTATCCATCGGCATACAAAGCCTGGATGATGCCGCTTTGCAAGCATTAGAGCGTATTCATGATCGGCAACAAGCCATCCGCGCCGTTGAAGCCGCGCAAAAAGCGGGTTTTGACAATTTCAATGTAGATTTAATGTTTGGTTTACCGCAGCAAAATCAGGCTGCCGCTCTGCGTGATTTGCAACTGGCAATGGATTTACAGCCACCGCATCTGTCTTGGTATCAGCTCACGTTAGAGCACAACACCAAATTTTATCGCCAGCCGCCGGTGGGTATGCCAGACGACGACCTGCTGTGGGATATGCAGCAAGCTGGACAAGATTTGCTGGCACGACGAGGTTATGCGCAGTACGAAGTATCTGCCTACGCACAAGCCGGACGGCGTTGTCAGCACAACCTAAACTACTGGCAATTTGGTGATTACTTAGGGCTAGGCGCAGGCGCACACGGCAAACTCAGCAACGCACAACAGGGTGCAGTGCGGCGTTATAGTAAAATCCGCCATCCCCGTGCTTATTTGCAGGCAACGACGGGCTTCATTCAAGAACAACAGTGTTTAGATGAAGCAGCATTGCGCCTTGAATTTATGCTCAATGCGTTGCGCTTAGTGGAAGGTTTTGAGACTCATTGGTTTGTAGAGCGTACTGGTTTATCTTTAAATAGCCTACACAATGCTTTACAAACAGCAGTGCAAAATGGTTGGTTGATTATCAAAGCAGAGCACATTCAACCCAGTGCTGAAGGGATGCGTTTCTTAGATGAACTTTTATTGTTATTTTAACCGCAGAAAAAACCGAAAATGCCGATCCAAGGGCAAGATTTTTTGGTTTTTCCTGCTGATCTGTTAGGTTAATCTTGAACAGTCAGTGTTCCATAATCGCAAACATTAAAGCGTTCTTCAGTGGTTTCGCTACCATCACTGAACTTAATTAAGAAATCAAACATACAATAGCCAGTGTTGTCATCAAAATTGATGTCCACTTCTTCTCCTGAAGCAAGAGCATCAACGCCTAAAATATCTTCCTGCCATTCTGTGGTGCCAGTATTAGAACCATAAAACTCCACAATATCACGGGAAGATTGATTAGATAAAAGTACACGGCGATTGTAATTATCCGCCATTGTCGGTACTGCTAGACTAGAACCTAACACCAAAGTTAAAGCACATAAGCTAAGTTTAGCTGCATAATTCATCATATTGCTCCAAAGTTAAAGGAAATAAAACATCGGACGTGATTTAATGATAACCAATTTCTTGACAGAAAACCACCCACCCAAAACCAACGCAAAACGCGCACCAGCGTGCGTAGATACCTTGAAGAATCCTCTTGTCAGGAAAACTAGGAGAGGTGATTTTTTTGTTGTATCCTTGCCTCAATTCATTGCAGGCAATGATTGGATAATTATGATGAACGGTGGAAAAGCTATCCACTCACCTTGCATTTCATTCAATAAAGGAACAGGGCTATGATTTTTGCCAATCTCGGCGTGATGCTGGGCGTTTATTTCGGCACTCGTGTCTATCGCGGTTTACAGCGTCGTTTTCAGCGTCCAGCGGGCGCTGCGCCTTTGCCCGCGCCAGAGGTCGGAACCCTGACTCTGGAAGCCCCAGCCACTCATCAGCATCATTTTCAAGTCAGCAGTGCGGCGCTTTTAACCAGTTCAATTGGCTATGTGTTGTATCCGCCGCTCAGTTTGGTGAATTTAGGCTTAATTACTTACACGAGCTTACCTATTTTGGAGCAGGCACAGCATTCATTGGGGCAAGAAAAGCAGCTTAAAAACGATAGTTTGAGCCTAATTGTCACCAGCTTGTGCGTACTGACTAACAATTATTTTGCTGCTGTCGTGCAAAACTGGGTCTATCACTTGGGCAGCCATATGGTAGATAAAAGTAAGCAAAACACTGAGTTGCATCTTACTCAAGCCTTCCGTCAGCAACCGCGCGAAATCTGGGTACTCAAACAGGGTATAGAAATGCAAATGCCGTTCAGTGACTTGGTGGCGGGCGATACAGTGGTAGTGAAAACAGGCGAATTGATTCCGGTTGATGGTTATATTCAGCAAGGACATGCGCTGATTGATCAGCAGGTGATGACCGGCGAAGCCAGTCCAGTCGAGCGCCGTACTGGAGAAGCGGTGCTGGCAGAAACGCTGGTTATCGGCGGTTCTATTTTGGTGCGTGTCAATCAGGGTGGCGCCGAGAGCCAAGCCCAACAGCTTCATAAACTGCTAGAGCAAACCACTGATTTCAAAACGGAATTGCAACTGAAAGGTGAAGCTTGGTCAGACGCAATGGCAAAACCGCTGCTGGTGGTTAGTGCGGGTACGGGTTTGCTGTTTGGCTTGTCACCCGCAACGGCGCTGTTGTTCAGCGCCCCCACTAACAGCATCCGCGCTTTGCTGTCGTTGCAAACGAACACCCATCTGCAATGGGCAGCGGATCAGGGTATTTTGATTAAAGACGGGCGGGTGCTAGAAGAATTACCCTGGATTGATACCTTGCTGTTTGACAAAACCGGCACGCTCACGCAATTGCAACCGGAAGTCGGCAAAATTCTCGCCTGCGGCAGTTTGAGCGAAACCCAAGTGTTGCGCTTGGCGGCGGCGGCTGAACAGCATTTGCAGCATCCGATTGCTAATGCCATCGGCAACCACGCTAAGGGATTGGGGCTGGAATTACCTGAAGCAGACGATAGCTTCTACGACATCGGCTTTGGCGTGCGGGTGAAAATTTACGGCAAACAAGTGCATGTGGGTAGCCAGCGCTTTATTGAAGAAATTACCGGGAAATATAATTTTCCCAGCGAAGTCGAGCGTTTATTGCACAACGCCAGCGGGCATACTTTTATTTTTCTAGCGGTAGAGCGCACGCTGCAAGGGGTTATCGAACTTTACCCAAAAGTGCGCCCAGAAGCAGCGCGGGCAATAGAGCAACTGCGCGAGCGCGGCATTCGCTCTATCGCGGTGGTGTCTGGCGATCTACTGGCGCCGACCGAACGGCTGGCGCACTCGCTGGGAATTGATAAGGTATTTGCCGAAGTCAAGCCGCAAGATAAAGCCGCGTTGATCAGCAGCTTGCAACAGCAAGGACATCGGGTGTGCTTTGTTGGCGACGGCATCAACGACACCCTGGCAATGAAGCAAGCCAATGTTTCGGTGTGCTTGTCTGATGCCACTGAAATCAGCCGCAGCACCGCGCAAATAGTGCTGCTCAATAACCAACTGACAGACTTGCGCGATGCCTTCGACATGGCGGCACACCTGCAACTGAATCTCAGCGGCAATCTCTTGTATTGGCTCAGTTTTGGTTTTGCTAACGCGCTCTTAGTGCCGTTTGGCATCAGTCCGCTACAATCCAGTTTGCTCTATGCCGGCGCCTTTGGCTGGGGCTTTCATAAAGCCAAGCAACCGGGCTGGTTGGCAAAACCAGAGCGTCATCCAGCGCCGCCCGAAGATAACAGCGATGCCATTGAAGGCGAACCTATTTACCCAGGCAACGGCTCACACCCCACGCGCATTTTGCTGCTTGAACCCTACACAGTTTCCGTATAACTCATGCGCCACCGCCACAGCGATCCCGACACGCCGCCGCTGGACATCAATCTCACGCCCTTGATTGACTTGGTGTTTATTCTGTTGATTTTTTTCCTCGTCACCTCGTCATCTCAACAGAATAACGCGCTGGAGATTCAACGTCCGCAAGCCCAGACCGCCCAATTGCAAACGCAGGAGCAACAGGCATTCATTGCTATCGCTGCCAACGGCAACTTGCAATTAGACCAGAAACCCATTGCGCTCAGTGCCTTGCGTACGGCGTTGGCGCACTTGCAGCACAATGCGCCGAATTTACAACTGGTACTGATAGCGGATCAGCAAACGCCCACCGGCTTGCTGGTACAGGTCATGGATCAGGCGCGTCTGGCCGGCATTCATCAGCTTGCATTGGCGGCAGACCCGCATGAGTAAATGGTTTTTGCTGTTACCAGCGGCGTTGCTGGTCAATCTGGGCTTGTTTTGGTTTATGTATGTGCTGGTCGCGCCGCAAATGCAGCTTCCAGAAAAAACTCCACTGTTACCCTTGTCCGTTGAGCGCGTCGTTCTGCCTGCCGCCGCACCGCCGCCGACTATGCCCAAACCGCCGGTTTTGCCCGCACCGCTGCCCTTATCCGCACCGCCGGCAGTCGTCCCACCGCCGCCCACCAGCCCGCAAGCTTTGCCCGATCTGCCGCCCTTACCCGACTTGCCCGCGTTGCCACTGAGCTTGCCGCCCTTAGCCATTCAGAAACAACAACCTTTTCTCGGCGATATGACAGTAACGACGCCAACAGCAGCGCCAGCAGCCACCGAATCGCGTCCCACCGCGCCGCCACCCAAGCCGAGTTTTATCGCGCCTAAGCCAGCCCCCACCGCACCTGTAGCTACGCGGAAGATGGTACAAGCAGATCGTAACCTAGTACCATTGCTAAAAACTCAGCCAAAATATCCGCGTTTGGCGCAACGGCGTGGTATTGAAGGGCGCGTGGAAATCGAGTTTGTCATCAATCCGCAAGGCGCGGTAGAAGATGTCAGTCTGATACAAGCCGAGCCGCCAGAAGTTTTTGAAGAAGCCGCTTTGCAAGCGGTCAAACAGTGGAAATTTGCGCCCAAATTCATTGAGGGGGCAGCAGTTTACCAAAAAGCCCGGCAGGTGATTGAATTTAAGCTGCATTAATGCACGAAGCTGCCGCTGTAGGCGACTGTGAGCAGTTCTCTCGTTCCCACGCTGGAACGTCAATGCCATTAAGTTAAGGGAATTTAGAAAGAGATTTTGCATAATCGTTTGA
>DYPD01000108.1:0-3410 GCA_020720115.1 Thiomargarita sp.
GTTTAAACAAGTGAAATTTGTTTTTTTGGGGTGGTGGCGTCACGGATTCAGGTCTTTGGCAAACTCACTTCCTCCGCATCAGACCAATCAACGTATTCAGCCGAATCGGTATTTTGCCAAAACAACCGTTCTTCAGCCTCAGTTTTGAATTTAGGAATGCTCTTGCTCATTGTTGATACCGCCTGATTTCATATTCAGTCATATCCCGTGCAGAAATAACCCTGATTTTTTCCTGCCGAACAGTAAAAGCGATAAACAGAAACCTGTCTGTATCTGTTCTGCCGAGTGCATAATATCTGCTTTCAAACGTGGAATGTTTCTTATCTCTGGCAACAATCCTGCATCAAGGGCTTAACAACCAAACACCCGCCGAGGTGTATTTTGTATAAATTCGGCGTGATTTTCTCCTTATTTTCGGAGAATTTTGGTCTGGACAGTGGGAACCACTATAGCTCGCTAACTTGAGAAGCACTTAAAAAGACCGTTTTGGTATGAATCACAGGCTAAAGGCGGACACCTTATAGCTGTGTGGCAATGGCTGAGTGGCGTAACCAGCTAGGGTTTTAAGCGCCTCGAAATTGTGAATGATTAGCCGGTGGTGCAGGAACTCCAGCACTTTTTCTTGCCGCAATTGGCGCAAGGTGCGGTTGACATGCACCTGGGTTAGACCCAGGGTGTCGCCCAAATCTTCTTGCGTCATCGGCAGTTGCACTGTGTCAGTGGTGGCGGGGTCGTAGCTTTTGATGCGGGTAAAGAGGTCGTACAGCAAATAAGCCAGGCGCTCTTGGGCGTTTTTATGGCTGATGTCTATTTGGTATTCGTAGTCGCGGGCGGTAAAAGTGGCTAATTGAATGGACACTTGCGGTATTTGCGCCATCATTTCGAGCAGATGATCACGCGGAAAAACACATAAAGAACAATCAGTTAAAGCCATTGCTGAATGCTGCATTGGGGCGGCTAGATCAGACTGGAAAAATAAAAAATCGCCTGGCAGGGCATAGCGCAAAATTTGCCGCTTGCCGCTAGGCAGGGTTTTATACTGCATCATCCAGCCGCTATACAGGGTATAAACCTGTTTGTGGCGTTGTCCCTGCTGATATAAGTGCTGTTTGCTTGTCAGCCCTATTTGTTTGCTGCGAAAACTTTCAAGCTGTTGCAAGCCTTGTTCTGGTGTGGCGCGGCACATGGCATGCTCGCGGATGCTGCACAGTTGGCAATCGCCGACCGGCAACACATAAGCCGGATGTTTGCGTAAAATGCTCATATTTGAACCTGTCATCCAAGACTACTAATTGAGATCAGCAAGAATGAATGCGGTGCGGCAGCCTAAAACGGCATTCAGCACACACGGCGTCCGTTACAATTATGTTTCAATCTTAAAAAAGATTAACATATGTTAGTTCCATTCACTAAGCAACCCTTTTAGATTCTGCACCGCACAAGATGCCAACTGACCAACCAGACGCTTTTCTCAATCCGTACCCACCGCTTGAACCGAGCGAGCCACCGCCTGCCCAGCAGAAAAAACTCCATAAAAATCCTTTGCAGCAGCTCTCGGCGCAGTTAAACCACTGTATGAGAGCGGATTTTTACCCGCTTTACCAGCGTTTGCAAATGCTGCGTAGCCAGCCACCAGCCGACCGCGAAGCGGCGCTGACGGCTCTGCAAGCGGATATTCAGCGATCTTGCGAGCGCCGCAATGTGCGCCGCCAAAATCGCCCGCTGCCGGAATTTCCTGAAGAATTGCCAGTGTCTGCGCAACGCGAGCAGATTGCGCAAGCCATCCGTGACAATCCAGTGGTGGTGGTCGCGGGCGAAACAGGTTCGGGCAAGACTACGCAATTGCCAAAAATTTGCCTGTTGGCAGGACGTGGTGAGGCGGGGTTAATCGGTTGTACGCAGCCACGCCGCATTGCCGCTCGTTCGATAGCCAGTCGCATTGCCGGCGAGTTAAAAACCGAAGTGGGGCACGCGGTGGGCTTTCAGGTGCGTTTTCAGGATCGCACCCATCCCGACAGCTACATCAAGTTGATGACTGACGGCATTTTGCTGGCGGAAACGCAAAACGACCCTTTTCTCAATGCCTATGACACGCTGATCATTGACGAAGCGCACGAGCGCAGTCTAAACATTGATTTTTTGCTCGGTTATTTGCAGCAATTACTGCCTAAACGCCGCGATCTGAAGCTGATTATTACCTCAGCAACCATTGATACGGCGCGTTTTTCTGCGCATTTTGGCAATGCACCTGTGATTGCGGTTGAAGGGCGCACCTATCCGGTAGAGCTTCTCTATCAGCCGCTCGGCACGGAAGACGAAGAAGAACCGTGTGATTTAACTCAAGCGATTTTGGACGCCACCGACACCATCGCCCGTTCGCCTTACGACGGCGATATTTTGGTATTTCTCAGCGGCGAGCGCGACATCCGCGAAACCGCCGAAGCACTGCGCAAGCACCATCCGCCGCATACGGAAATTTTGCCCCTGTATGCGCGATTGTCGGCAAACGATCAGGATAAGGTGTTCAAACCCGGCAAAAATCGCCGTATCGTGTTAGCCACCAATGTGGCAGAAACTTCGCTGACCGTGCCGCGCATTCGCGCCGTGATTGACCCAGGTTTGGCGCGCATTAGCCGCTACAGCACGCGCAGCAAAGTGCAGCGATTGCACATCGAAAAAATTTCTCGCGCCTCCGCCGATCAGCGCAAAGGGCGTTGCGGGCGCATCGCGCCAGGGCTGTGCATCCGCCTCTACGGCCCGCAGGATTACGAGCAACGCGCCGAATTTACCTTACCCGAACTGTTGCGCACTTCGCTGGCGGCGGTGATTTTGCGCATGTTGGATTTGCGCATTGGTGACGTAGAAGCTTTTCCGTTTTTGGAACCGCCGGATGCAAAAGCCATTAACGACGGCTTTAAGCAGTTAGAAGAACTGGGCGCAGTCCGCGCACCACGCGGCGCCTCGGCACGCGGACACAAGCAACTAACGCCTATTGGTAAACAATTGGCAAAACTGCCCATTGACCCGCGTTTAGGGCGCATGATTTTGGCGGCGGAAGACTTTGGCTGCGTGGCAGAAGTGCTGATTATCGCAGCGGCTTTGAGCATTCAAGACCCCCGTGAACGCCCGCTGGAAGCGCAGCAAGCGGCGGATCAGGCGCAAGCGCAATTCAAAGACGAGCGTTCAGATTTTCTCAGCTTCTTGAAATTATGGGATTTTTTTCATGAAAATGAGCGGCATTTGTCCAACAACAAACTGCGCCAACTGTGCCAAAAGCATTTTTTGTCTTATTTGCGGATGCGCGAATGGGTGGATATTCACCAGCAGTTATTCACACAGGTGCGGGAAATGGGTTGGGAAGGCAGCAGCGGTAGGGGCAGCAGCGGTAGGGGCAGCAGCGGTAGGGGCAG
>DYPD01000108.1:3510-13499 GCA_020720115.1 Thiomargarita sp.
GGCAGCAGCGGTAGGGGCAGCAGCGGTAGGGGCAGCAGCGGTAGGGGCAGAATATTTTCTGCCCCTACCGCCCCTACAGCCGCCGAGGAAAATTACGCGGGCATTCACCGCGCTTTGTTGAGCGGCTTGCTGGGCAATATTGCCTGCCTTGACGAAGAAAATCAGTACACCGGAGCGCGTGGCATCAAGTTGCACATTTTTCCGGGTTCTGGGCTGTTCAAGAAAAAACCCAAATGGATGATGGCGGCGGAATTGGTCGAAACCACGCGCCTGTACGCCCGTTGCGCAGCGAAAATCGAGCCGGAATGGATTGAACAGGCGGCAGGCGATCTGTGCCGCCGTCATTATTTTGAGCCGCATTGGGAGAAAAACACCGCTCAGGTCGCGGGTTTTGAGCGCGTCACCGTCTACGGCTTGACGGTGGTGAGCAAGCGCAAAATCAATTACGGTCCCCTCGCACCGGCTGAAGCGCGGGAGATTTTCATCCGTGAGGCGCTGGTCAAGGGCGAATTTCGCACCCTTTTGCCGTTTTTCGCGCATAACCAAGGGTTGCTGGAAGACATCGAAAAACTCGAACACAAGGCGCGAAAACACGACATTTTGGTCGAAGATGAGCGCATTTTTCAGTTTTATAACAACCTGATTCCACAAGGTATTTACAGCGGCGCACAGTTTGAGCAATGGTACAAAAAACAAGCGCGGCAAAGCGAAAAACTCCTGTATTTGCAGCGCGATGACTTGCTGTTACGCGACACTGAAGAATTAACCGAGCACTCTTTTCCACCGGCTTTATTTATCAACAACTTGCGCTTGCCGCTGCATTATCATTTCAATCCCAACGCCAGCGACGACGGGGTCAGCGTAGATATTCCTGTCGAGGCGGTGAATCAATTGTTACCCGCGCCCTTTGAGTGGTTAGTGCCAGGGCTGTTGGAAGAAAAAATCACCGCGCTGTTGCGCAGCTTACCTAAATCCATACGCAAACATTTTGTGCCGATTCCCGACTTTGCTAAAGATGCGCGAGCGGCGCTGGCAGATTTCAAAACCGTAGCGGCTGCCTCTGTAGCGCCCACGCCGCACCCGCTGGAAGCGCCGCACACGCCCACGCAGACTAAGAAAAAAGACAAGTTTACCAATGGCTTGCAGGCATTAGGGCAATTATTGAAAGCCACGCCGGAAGCTGAATTTGAGCCGCAACAGCTGACGCCACCAGCGCCACCGCCCGTCATCAGCGGTAGCGGCATCGCTACCGCACCGCCAGCGGTGTCTTTGCTGCAAACCTTGGCAGAGTATTTGTTCCGCCGCAGCGGTACGCCCATTCCCGCCGACGCTTGGCAACTCGACAGCCTAGCAACGCATCTGTGGATGAATTTCCGCTTGTTAGACGAGCGCGGGCAAATCCTGGATAGCGACCGCAATCTATTGACTTTACAAGAAAAGTGGCGCGAACAAAGCCGTGCGCAATTCAAACGCCTGCCGAAAGATAGCTGGGAGCGGACGCATTTGACGCGCTGGGATTTCGGTGATTTGCCCGATGCCGTACCGCTTGACAGTCGCGGCGTCACTTTGCTGGGTTATCCGGCATTGATGGATTGCGAGCAGGATGTTTCGCTACAACTCTTTGATAATGAAGCACTTGCCATGCAAAAACACAAAGCCGGATTGCGCCGTTTGGCGCTGTTGTCGCTGACCACGACTTTTAAGCAAGTGATCAAAAACATGCCGATTAGCCAGCAAATGTGCTTGCAATACCTGCCGGTTGCGCCCTGCACGGAATTAAAAGAGGATTTGCTGTGGATGGTGCTAGACAATGCGCTGCTGTTCAATCCGCTGCCGCGCCGCCGTGCTGAGTTTGACGCCCGCTTGAGCAGCATTAGCCAACGCCTGTTTCAAGACACCGGCAAACAAGCGCAAGTGCTCAAGCAAGTGCTGGAAATCTATCACAAAGTCAGCGCACAACTGCAACCTGGCGCGACTTTGGAAAATCTCTATGTGCTGCGCGACGTCCGTGCGCATTTAGATCATCTGGTTTATCCAGGTTTTTTGCGCCGCACGCCGCCAGAGCGTTTGCAGCATTTTCCGCGTTATCTGAAAGCCATTGATAAGCGCCTGGAGCGCATGGCGTTGTCGCCGTCGCGGGATGCGCAAAAAGAGGCAGAAATGGACGCCTTGTGGGAAGGCTATTTACGCCATTATCAAGCAGTTAAAGGCGAGTTGTCGGCGCAAATGATGGATTTTCGCTGGCAATTAGAAGAATTGCGCGTGTCCTTGTTTGCGCAAGAACTGCGCACTCCGCAACCGGTGTCGGTGGCGCGGCTGGAAAAACTCTGGCAGAGCTTGTCTTAAAACAAATAAATCATTAAGTTCAATAAGGTATAAGAGTTTATTGAGTGTCTGGCTGGACGTATTAAAGGCAATCCGCTAAGATAGCTATATAAGGATTTGCTGATATAGGAAAAGGATTTCCGCTTTGGTGTTTTTTCCTTAACTCACTATTGAACAGGGTCAGGCGGATACTCTTTAACTGCCCTGGGCAATGTATATTTTTAAGCCTCCAATGCTTGGAGGTCATCATGAAAAAACTGCTAATCGCTACTCTAGTGGCGGCTTCTTTGAGCTTGCCTGTAGCATCTCAAGCTTTCTGGGGACCCTTTGATGGTCCGGGTTGGTGGGGCGGCGCTCCTTGGGGCGGCTATCCTTACTATGGAGCGCCTTATTATGGTTATGGTGTACCCTACTATGGTTATGGTGCACCTTATTATGGTGGCTATCCTTACTGGGGTGGTGTGCCTTACGCTTATGTGCCTTATGCACCTTACAGCGCACCTAAAGAAGCTGATAAAAAATAATAAGTTGTCTATTTCTTAAACAGCTAAAACCGGCTTTATACTTCAGCCGGTTTTTTATGCCAGCGAAGTGCCTCATGTCTCATAGTCTTTTCTCGTCATTGTCAGCGCAGATTAAACACTGGGGGCACGCCCTGGGGTTTCAGCAAGTCGGCATTAGCAGCATTGATTTAGCCACCGCTGAACAACGGCTGCATGAGTGGCTGGCGCAGCAGTATCAAGGCGAGATGCACTATATGCAGCGACATGGGCTAAAACGCTCGCGTCCGGCGTTGCTAGAGCCTGGTACTTTGAGCGTTATCAGCGTGCGCCTGGACTATTTGCCTGAATCACAGGTACAGATGAACGCACTGCTCAATAGCCCGTCGCAGGCGTACATTGCGCGTTATGCGCTAGGACGCGATTATCACAAGCTCATGCGTAACCGCTTGAGCCAATTAGCTAAACAGATTGAGCAAGCCTATGGGCATTGTCACTCTCGCGCCTTTGTAGACAGTGCGCCGGTGCTGGAAAAGCCGCTGGCGCAACAAGCGGGCTTGGGTTGGATTGGTAAACATACCAATTTAGTCAATCGTCAAGCGGGTTCTTGGTTTTTTTTAGGCGAACTCTACACAGATTTGCCGCTGCCGCAAGATGACGCAGCCAAAAACCATTGCGGACGTTGCCAAGCCTGTTTGGACATCTGTCCGACTCGCGCCCTTGTCGCGCCTTATCAATTGGATGCGCGGCTCTGTATCTCTTATCTGACCATAGAATTTGCCGGTGCAATTCCGCTTGCCTTGCGTCCGTTGCTAGGCAACCGCATTTATGGTTGTGATGACTGCCAATTGGTGTGCCCCTGGAATCGCTTTGCCAAACGCACGCTGGAAGCAGATTTTCTCCCGCGCCAAGGTTTAGCTACGGCACATTTGTTAGACTTGTTTGCCTGGGACGAAACTGAGTTTTTGTCCCGCACTCAGGGTTCTGCCATTCGCCGCATTGGACACGAACGCTGGCTACGCAATCTCGCCGTTGCCTTGGGTAATGCACCGCCAATGCCCGCCGTGCGCGAGGCGTTGCAAGCGCGTTTGGCGCATTCCAGTGCCTTGGTCAGAGAACATATACTTTGGGCTTTACAACACACCGACAGGAGCTAACCATGCCTTTAGTCCCCAGTAAAATGCTGGAAACCTTTGCTAATCCACAACTCGAACGGGATTATACAATTCAAATCCGCATTCCAGAGTTTACTTGTCTGTGCCCAAAAACCGGACAACCGGATTTTGCCACCTTATTCTTGGATTATGTGCCAGATGCGCTCTGTTTGGAGTTAAAAGCGCTGAAAAGCTACATCTGGAGCTTTCGCAACGAAGGCGCGTTTCACGAAGCAGTGACCAATCAGATTTTGCAGGAATTGAGTGCCGCTTGTGCGCCGCGTTATATGCGCCTGAAAGCCGAGTTTTATGTGCGCGGCGGGATTTACACTACGGTGGTAGCAGAACAGCGTAAAGCCGGCTGGCAGCCGCTCCCGCCGGTACAATTGCCATGAGCGTGCGCAACGCCATCGTGTTGCTCAGCGGCGGCTTGGATTCCGCCACCACGCTGGCAATTGCCAAGGCGCAGGGCTTCACCCCTCATGCCTTGTCGTTTAGTTACGGTCAGCGCCATGTGCATGAGCTGGAGTGCGCCAAGCGAGTAGCGGCGCACTTGGGCGTGGCGCAGCATGTATTTGCACAGATTGATTTAGCCGTGTTTGGCGGTTCAGCCTTGACCAGCGAAATCGCCGTACCCAAAGGACGCACAGAAAGCGAAATGGGCGCTGAAGGCGATATTCCCGTGACCTATGTGCCGGCGCGTAACACAGTGTTTTTATCCTATGCGCTGGCTTTTGCAGAAGTCTTGCCGGCACAGGATATTTTCATTGGCGTCAATGCGGTGGATTACAGCGGCTATCCTGATTGCCGCCCGGAATACATCACCGCCTTTGCACAAATGGCTAATTTAGCCACCCGTGCGGGCGTCAATGGACAGCATTTGAAAATCCATACCCCTTTGATTAAGCTAAAAAAATCAGAAATAATCGCGCAAGGATTGGCGCTTGGCGTAGATTATGGATTAACCTCCACCTGTTACGCGCCCGCGCCTGACGGTCGTGCCTGTGGGCAGTGCGATGCCTGCCAGTTGCGCCTTAAAGGTTTCCAACAATTAGCCCTTACCGACCCTGCGAACTATGCTTCCTCATGAATGCGCCCGCTGAAGACCTGCTGAACGCCAATGCGCAATTGCAGGCAGAAAATCGCTGCTTGCGTGAACAGAACACGCAACTGCTGGCGGCTGTGGAAAACTTGCAAGAGTTCAAATATAAAGCCGGTTATTACCAAAAAGTCTTTGAACAAGCCAATATCGGCATCAACCGCTACACAGCAGAAGGCAAGCTGCTGGATGTCAATCCCTATCTAGCACATATGCTGGGCTACGAACCTGATGAATTATTAGGCAAATACTGGCAAGAGCTGACGCATCCGCAAGACCTAAAAGCCAATCAGCAGCTTGCTGAAGTCTTGTTAAGCGGAGAAATTCCCGGTTTGCGCCTGGAAAAACGCTACCTGCACCGTGACGGACGCGCTATCTGGGCAGAAATAGCCGCGCTGGGTGTGTTTAAGACGTCAGGCGAGTTGGATTTCATGATTTCTACAGTAGTAGATGTCAGTCTGAGCAAAGGCTATCAACAGCATTTAGAAAAAGCGCAAGCCATTGCGCATATTGGTAGCTGGGAACGGGATTTTGTGCAAGACCACCTGATTTGGTCACAAGAAACGCGGCGCATTTTTGCCCTGCCGCCGGGCGAACGCATTGATTACGCGCATTTCATGCGCTTGGTGCATCCCGAAGACGCTGCCGCCGTACAAGCCGCACAACAGGGTGTCTTGAGCGACACCGGCTACGAATTGGATATTGAATACCGCATTCTATTGCCCGATGGACACATTCGTTTTGTACATGAATTAGGTAAAGCCGAATTTGATAGGCAAGGGCGCGTGTTGAGCGTCGCTGGCACAGTGCAAGACATCAGCGCCCGCAAGCTGGCAGAAGCCGAGGCATTCCGCTGGCAGCAGGTGTTTGCTAACGCCCGCTGGGGCATTGCCATGTGCGCAGCAGACAGCGACCGTTTTGAATGCGTCAATCCGGCATTTGCGCAAATGCACGGTTACAGCCCAGAAGAATTGCAGCATACGCCAGTGACCAGTCTATTTCCGAATGAACACCAAGTAGATGTAGGAGCTTGCTTGCAACTGATTGAACAGCAAGGCTATTGCGTCGCAGAAACCGAACATTTGCACCGCAGCGGCAGACGCTTTCCGGTGCTGATCAACTCAGTGCTGGTGCGTGATTCAGCCGGCAAAGCACTGTGTCGCTTAACCAGCGTGGAAGACTTAAGCCAGCTCAAAGAAACCCGTCATGCGCTACAAATCCAGCAAGCGCGTTTGCGTTCCCTGAATGAAATTGCCGCCACCTCGCATTTGAGTGTCACCGAGCAATTGCAACGCGCATTAGAAGTCGGCTTACAGCACTTGCAACTCGATATTGGCATCGTCAGCCAAATCGAAAACCAAAATTACACAGTGCTACACCACAGCGCCCTGCCTGGAATGCTGGAAAATGGGCAAGTGTTTGCGCTGGGTAACACCTATTGCGCCATTACCTTGCAAGCCGATACCGTAGTGCCTATTGCGCACATGCAGGACTCGCCTTACGCGCAGCATCCCTGTTACCGAGAATTTAAGCTGGAAAGCTACATCGGCAAACCCTTGCGCGTCAAAGGTCAGCGGTTTGGCACTTTGAATTTCAGCTCTCCCACCCCGCGCACCAAAGAATTTACCGAGGCAGATATAGAATTTGTCAGCCTCTTAACCCGCTGGGTCAGCTCCGTCTTAGAACGCGAACAAAACGCCGAAGAACTGCGCCAAGCCAAACTAGACGCAGAAGCCGCCAACCGCGCCAAAAGCGCCTTTTTAGCCAATATGAGCCACGAATTGCGCACCCCGCTGAATGCCATTTTGGGCTACGCGCAATGGCTACAAAAACACCCCCAATTGCCGTCCCCGTTACGCGAAGCCACGCAGATTATCGGCAGCAGCGGTGAGCATTTGCTCAAGCTCATCAGCGACGTGCTGGATTTTTCCAAAATCGAAGCCGAGCGCCTCGATTTACAACCCAACGAAGTCTATTTACCCGGTTTTCTGCAAGACATAGAACGCCTATTTAGCTTGCGCGCCAAAGCCAGTGGGCTAGATTTTCATTGCCAACCGGATTTTGCCCATTTCGACACCCTAGATTTACCGATTTCCATTGAAGTAGACGAAAAACGCCTACGCCAAATTCTGCTCAATTTGCTGAGTAATGCTTTTAAGTTCACCGCTCAAGGCGGCGTGATCTTGAGTCTTGAGTGCCAAGGCGATACCCTGTATTTCACCGTGCAAGACAGCGGACGGGGTTTGTCTGAAGAAGATAAGGCATTGATTTTTGAACCCTTTCGCCAGATTAATCCGCAAGACTGTATCGGCGGCACGGGCTTAGGCTTGCCCATTACCCGCAGCCTGGTGCGTATGATGGGCGGCGATTTAACCGTGCAAAGCCAACTGGGACAAGGCAGTGCTTTTTCCTTTCATGTCAAAATTAAACGCCTCTATAAACAGTCGCCACGCACACTGCCTATAGCTGAAGCTCACATTATCGGCTACCAAGGCAAGCGGTACACCCTGTTAGTGGTAGATGATATTGCCAATAATCTCAGCCTGTTACGCGACTGGCTAACACCCTTTGGCTTCACTGTCGTGCTGGCAGACAGTGGCGTAGAAGCCCTGCGTCAAGCTGCCTTGCACCATCCAGAAGTGATTTTGTTGGATTTACTCATGCCTGGCGGCATGGATGGCTTTGCCTGTGCGCGGCACTTGCGTAATGGCATTGTCGCGCCGGAAATCCAGATTATTGCGGTCTCCGCTTCGGTACTAGAAGAGCAGCAGCAAGCCAGTTTTCAGGCGGGGTGCAATGCCTTCTTACCTAAACCCTTGAACCGCCAAGATTTACTCGACTTGCTGTGGCGTCTGTGCCATTTAACCTGGGAATTTGCACCCGCCGCCCCCGTTGACAATTTTGACAAACTCCACATGTTGTTCCCACAACCAGAGCAATTAGCTCAATTGCATCACTTAGTCTTGCTGGGGCAGATTCCAGAAACCCTCCACTGCTTGGACGAATTGTGCAACAATTCCCCCGCTTACGAAGCCTTTTGCCAACAAGCAAAACACTTGGCAGAGGCTTTTCGCCTTAAAGAACTACGGCAGTTTTTACATTCTAAAGACAGCAGTTGAGGCTGCACGAAGTCGCTGCATTTAACAATTGAGATGACAATGGCAACAGAAAATCCTCCTAAAAACCTGGTGTTACTGATGGCTGGCGGCACTGGCGGGCATGTTTTTCCGGCGCTGGCGTGTGCCACTGCGCTCAAAGCGCAAGGCATTCCCGTGCATTGGTTGGGCACTATGCAGGGACTTGAAGCGCAAGTCGTACCGGGTGCAGGCATTGACATCAGCTACATTTCCATTGGTGGACTGCGCGGCAAAGGCTGGTTAGCCAAGCTGCTTGCCCCGTTACGCATCCTGCTGGCGCTGTATCAGGCAGGCTGGGTGTTAGCGCGGGTGCAGCCCAGTGTCGTACTGGGCATGGGCGGATTTGCCAGCGGTCCGGGCGGCATTGCCGCCTGGTTACTGGGCGTTCCCCTCGTGATTCACGAACAAAACGCAGTGGCGGGCTTAACCAACAAAATTTTAGTGCGCTTTGCTAAACGCGCTCTGGAAGCCTTCCCTGGCGCCTTTGCGCCCACCTATCAAGCCATCCACACCGGCAACCCGTTGCGCTACGATATTCTCACCCTAGAGCCGCCTTCGCCGCGCCCGATTCATTACCCGTTTCGTTTGCTGGTTATCGGCGGCAGCTTGGGCGCCCAGGCACTCAACATCACAGTGCCGCAAGCGGTGCAGCAAATGCGCAATCCGGTGCAACTGTGGCATCAAACCGGACGCAACAGCACCGTACTCAAGCGCGAAGGACACGAAGATCGCGTCGAACCCTTTATCGAGCACATGGCAGCCGCCTATTGTTGGGCAGATTTAATCGTGTGTCGGGCAGGGGCTATGACCATCAGCGAGTTAGCCCAAGTCGGCGTGCCCGCGATTTTAATCCCCTTTCCACACGCGGTAGACGATCACCAAACCGCCAACGCACGCTTTTTAGTGGAAGCAGGCGCAGCGATTTTATTGCCGCAAACCGAATTAACCGCAGAAAAGCTGGCGCAAATGATTGATGAATTGATTTCACAGCCCACACGTTTACAAGCCATGTCCGCCGCCGCTCAGCGCTGTGCCAAACCTAACGCGGTGTTGGATGTGGTAAAACAGTGTCTTGCATTAACCCGCCAGACACCCTAGGCAACAAAGATGTCCCCTTACTTATCAGGTAAGATTACACCATGAAAGAAAGAGCACCGCGCAACCGAACCCTCGTTGTTTCTGAGGATGAAGCAGATATGCTTATGCGCCAAACCATTTCTTTAACAGCGCCCAGCACCCTGAATGCAATTGAAAATAAGCTCATTCATCAAGACTTGTTCTCTTGCATTGACTTCCTGCCCAGCACTTTCATTGATTTGGCAATCATTGATCCACCGTACAATCTGAACAAAACATTTGGGAACAACAAATTCTCTAAAACTTCAGCGGAATCATACGAAGCCTGGCTTGAGTCATGGATTACCAAATTAAAGAAATGCCTCAAGAACACCGCTTCGGTTTATGTGTGCTGTGATTGGCAGTCTTCCAGTTCTGTGCAAGCGGTGCTTGAAAAGCACTTCATGGTGCAAAACAGAATTACTTGGGAACGTGAAAAAGGACGTGGCGCTAATGCTAACTGGAAAAACTGTTCAGAAGATATTTGGTTTTGCACTCTGTCCAATGAATATTTTTTTAATGTAGAGGCAGTCAAACTAAAAAGAAAGGTCATTGCCCCCTATCGTCATGCGTCAGGCAAACCAAAAGACTGGGAAGAAACTGCAAATGGCAACTATCGCCTAACACACCCTTCCAATCTCTGGACGGATATATCAAT
>DYPD01000109.1 GCA_020720115.1 Thiomargarita sp.
TAACTTTTGGATGCCTTGCTAAACAGCCGTTTGTAGCAGCGAAAAAAACCGCTGTACGGTTTCTAGTTTGCGGGTTTTGGGCATGGGCGGCAGGCTGTCTAAAAAAATCCGTCCATAGGGTTTTTCTACCAAGCGCGGGTCGCCAAGCATTAATAAGCCGCGATCCTGCTCATCACGGATCAGGCGTCCGCTGCCCTGTTTAAGCGCGATCACTGCTTGCGGCAATTGGTAATCATGAAAAGGGTTGCCGCCCGCTTCGCGCAGTTGATTGATCCGCGCTTCAATGACCGGATCGCCTGGCGAAGCAAACGGCAGTTTGTCAATAATCACGCACGACAGGCTTTCGCCGCGCACATCCACCCCTTCCCAAAAACTGCCAGTGCCCAGCAACACCGCATTACCCAGTTCTCGAAAACGCTCCAACAACTGCGCTCTAGGCAGACTGCCTTGCACCAACAGCGGGTAGGGTAATTCGGCATCTTCTAACCAATCCGCCGCTTCGCGCAAGGCACGGTGACTGGTAAACAAGAAAAACGCCCGCCCTTGGCTGGCTTGTAATACCGGCAAGGCGCTACGCACCAGGCTGCGGGTATAGTCTTGGCTACGCGGTTCAGGTAAATCCGGCGGCACATACAGCAGTGCGGCGTGGCGAAAATCAAAAGGGCTTTCCCAGCGCCGCGTTTGTGCTGCTTCTAGCCCCAATTGCGCACAAAAATGCTCAAAAAGCTCGCCCACCGACAGGGTTGCGGAGGTAAACACCCAAGCGCGAGTTTGCTTACTTTGGTAACTGTGAAAGCGCTCGGCGACGGACAGGGGCGTGAGATGCAACACAAAGCTGCGCTTAAACAATTCATACCACTGAATTTGTCCGTCTGGCGGCTGATCAACAATAGCTTGCAAACGGGTTTGCAGTTCGCGGCTACGCGCATAACAGCTTTCCAGTGAGGCGCCGCGCTCGGCGATGCTTCCTAGGCTATTTTCCAGTAATTTCAGCGCGTTGCGCATGGCTTCCAGCGCCACTGGAAATTCCTGATTGCGTTGCAAATAGTGCCAGCCGCCCCGTTCGGGCACTTCGCCAAAAGCCGTGCGCAAGGCTTTGACGGTGCTTTCCAGTTTTTTTGCCTGCTCACCAATCGCCGGACAATCGCCCGCCTCCAATTGCTCGGCACGCAAGCTGTCGTGACAGAGTTCCAAGCATTGACGGCTGCTGACCTGCGTACCAAAAAAATTCGCCGCTATGTCTGGCAACTGATGTGCTTCGTCAAAAATCACTGCCTCCACGCCAGGCAGCAGTTCGCCAAAACCCTCCTCGCTCAACGCCATATCCGCAAAAAATAAGTGATGATTAATCACTAACACCTCAGCTTCGTTGGCTTTGCGCCGCGCTTTCAGCACATAGCAATCGCGGAATTGCGGACATTCCTGTCCTAAACAATTGTCCGCCGTTGAGGAAATCTGCGACCAAATCATTGAATCCTCTGGAATATCGCCAAGCTCAGCCAGATCGCCGCTGCGCGTGCGCCCTGACCAGTCTTTAATCTGCGCCAGATGCGCTATGTTTTTTAGCTCAGAAAACAAGAAGTTATCCTGTGTAGCGAGTTCCAAGCGATACAAGCACAAATAATTCGCCCGCCCTTTCAAGAGCGCAATGCTGACCGGCAGCCCCAGCGCCTCGCGCACCAACGGTAGATCGCGCTTAAACAATTGATCTTGTAAGGTTTTAGTGCCCGTAGAAATAAGCAGACGTTTGCCAGATAGCAAACCCGGCACTAGGTAAGCGAAGGTTTTGCCGGTGCCAGTGCCCGCTTCGCACACCAGCGTGCTGCCCTCAGCCAGCACGGTTTCTATTGCCATCGCCATTTCTTGCTGTGCTTGACGCGGGGCAAAACCAGGGATTTTTTTTGCCAGCAAACCCTTGTCAGACAAGGCATCGGCGGCGCTACAGCGAGCAGCAGGTTTGGACATGGGCGCTAGTCGGCAAGCGCCTCTTCAGCCGCCAGTTCCGCTACCGTCAATGCTTCTGGGGGGCTGGGGGGGCTAGAGGTGAAGTTGGGCGCTTGTTGTGGTAAGTACAAAGACGTGGAAAGCGATGCACTGAGCCTGTCGAAGTGATAATGAGATTTGTAGAGTTCTTTAAGCGAGATATTCATGATTTGTTCTGCCGTTTCGTGCAAGTGACACAGAATTGGGATAAGGTTTTCATTCCACCGATCCTGATAATGTGGCAGGGCATTAAAATCATTTGAAATTAAACAGTAGAATTCCTTAAAGCTGATCTCACCCAGATCACGCGCCAAACCCCAATGGTGCGTTTCGCCACTACGATAAACCCATCTTTTGCGGCGCAGCATGTGTAAGAGATCAACCAGTTTAACTTCATCACGCCAAGCTTCTTTGCGCAAAATGTCTTCAATGCTCACAGTACGTCCAGCACATTGCGCTTGCCAAAGATGCCCTAAAATTCGGTAAGCATGAATGAGTTCACTTTCTTCATCGCGGCGATTGGCTTCGTTGTTTTTCCATTGAAAAATGCTTAAGCAATAAGTGATTTCAGCGCCCAGCAGTATGACCACCCAAGAGACATAAATCCATAAGAGAAACAAGGGTACAGTGGCTAAAGCACCGTAAATGGTTTCATACACATCTGAATGGGTGACATAGAGTGCAAAACCGCGTTTGGCTACATCAAATAAAATTGCGGCGACCATGCCACCCAACAAAGCGTAATACAGAGGCACTTTGCGATTGGGTATCAGCATGTAAAACAAAGTGAAAGCAATAGTGGAAAACATGAAGGGCATAAAGACTAAAAAAATGCGCATAAAACCAGGCTGCATCATTTCATTCCACAAGGGCAGCGACAACAAATAAGAAGTAATGAATACACTGATACCAACCAGCAATGGCGCAACAGTGAGCATTGACCAGTACACCATAAAGCTGCTGACCAGGCTGCGTTCGCGGCTGGTGTGCCAAATGTGGTTCAATGCTTGGTCAATGGTGCGCACCATTAGCAGCGCAGTGATAATCAAAAAGGCGATGCCGATGGCAGTGAGTTGCGAAGTTTTTTGTGTAAAGCTGATTAAATAAGCCTGTACTTGTTCGCCGGAAGTGGGCACTAGGTTTTCAAAGAGCAACTTTTGGATTTGCTCCTGCATTCCTTGAAAGGCTGGAAACGCCGATAACATGCCGAACACTAAAGTCAGCAGTGGCACCAGCGACAACAGCGTGGTGTATGCCAGTGCCGAAGCTTGTGCCAAGCAGTTATCGTCAATGAAACGGTTAAATACAAAATGCACAAAGGTACTAAACGGACGAACACCCGGCGGCAAATACTGATGCAGCGAATTAAGGAACTGTTTCCATGAGAGGTCTGAGGTACTCAAGCGCCTGCTCTCCCTGATTTTGGTTAATGGCTTCCCGCGCTTGTTGCAGGCGTTGCGGCGCACTGAGCCTGTCGAAGTGTTGTTGTGCTGCGCTTAACTCAGTGCGGCTTTCGCATTGCTGCAACCAGTTTTGCGCTTGTTCTAAATAGGCTTGCTGCGCCGTTTGTTGCGCCCGCCATTCGGTATAGCGTGCCAGGTGCAGCGCACGATCCAGATTGCCTAAGCGAGCCGCAGTTTTGGCTTTAGTCAAATCCGCTTCCAAGGCTTGCCAGTGAAAACCTCGTTGCGCGGCTTTTTGTAAAAGTTGTTCAGCATTATTGAGATAAGTGGCAATCTGGTAAGCGTACACAGCCTCGTCTTTAGCCACCAGTGCATTAAAATGCGCAAACAGATACGCATGAGTGCCTTTTGCCAATTCTGCTTCTGCCTGTTGCAAACGGCGCTCACTATACGCCATAGTTGCAGGCATGTAATGCTGTGCCCGCACTGCTTGAGCCGCTTGCACTGCTTGGCGGGCATCGCTCATAGATTGAATCGGCGGCAGCACGCTGCTACAGCCAGTTAAAAACAGCGCCAAACAAAGAAAAAAAGTGGCAAAGACAGGCATAAGATTTCCCCTGAAGAGCAGAATTAACAGGTGTCTCGTGACAAATTTTCTCAGCACAAGCCGGTCTTCAAGCGCGTGAAAACCTGGAGATTTAGCCTGAAAAAATCGGCGGTTTATGGATAAACTTGCCTGAATCTAGCACAAAATCAGAACGATTGTATAACCAGGGGCAGGTTTTTAACATTTGCCGCGTTGAGAAACTGACGGGTAGTCAAACTAAGGATAAAAACCCATGCAACAAAACATAGATTGGCAAGCGATTCAACAGGTATTGCTGGATATGGACGGTACTTTACTTGATTTGCACTTTGATAATTATTTTTGGCAAGTGCATGTTCCTCTACGTTATGCAGAAAAACAACAGCTCCCCTTAGCCATTGCCAAAACCGAATTTGTCGCCATTTGCAAGCGTATTGAAGGCACTTTAGATTGGTATTGCCTAGATTATTGGACCGAAACCCTGGGCTTAGATATTCCCCTGTTGAAAGAAGAAGTCGCTCATTTGATTGCAGAACATCCGCATATGATTGAATTTTTAAGCGCATTGCGCGACAGCGGTCGGCGTTTGCTGCTAGTCACCAACGCTCACCAAAAAAGCCTGGCGCTAAAAATGCGCCGCACCCGCTTAGGCGGCTATTTTGATGCGATTGTGAGTGCGCACACACTGGGTTTGCCGAAAGAAAATCCGGCTTTTTGGGCGCTGTTGCAAGAACACCAAGCCTTTGATCCCGCAAGCACTTTATTGATTGACGACAGCTTACCCGTATTGCGTTCTGCACAGCAATATGGCATTGCACATCTGTTAGCGGTACGCTGTCCCGACAGCCAACAGCCCCCGCGTTCTTCAGATGAATTTAGATTTTTAGAAGATTTTGCGCAGTTAAAAGACAGCCTAACAGCGTAGAATCGCATAAACAATTTCATTTCTATCCATTTCATTAACCTTTAGATGAATTAAAGATGTGTACTTTAATCTCGCAAGACTAAAACAGGAGAAAACGCATGTGCGATACCTGCGGTTGTAATCTTACCCCTGGCAATCAACATCTGGTTGAAAACAATGGCAAATTGGCGAAAACCAGCGAGGGTAAACAAGCTGTGGAAGTGCTACACAGTTTGCTACACGAAAACGATCACCAAGCCGCGCATAATCGCGCCCATTTCGCCCAGCACGGAGTGTTAGTGCTCAATCTCATGTCTTCCCCCGGCGCAGGCAAAACCGCTTTGCTGGAAGCCACCATTGACGCCTTGCGCGATGAACTGCGCATCGCCGTCATTGAAGGCGATCTGGAAACTGAAAACGACGCGCAGCGCATCCGCGCTAAAGGGGTGCCAGCGGTGCAAATCACCACTGGTAGCGCCTGCCATCTGGATGCGCACCTAGTACACGCTGCGCTACATCAAATGGACTTGTCGCAAGTAGATGTTTTATTTATTGAAAATGTCGGTAATCTGGTGTGTCCGGCGAGTTTTGATTTGGGGCATCATTACAATGTAGTGTTACTGTCAGTTACGGAAGGCGATGATAAACCCGCAAAATATCCAGTCATGTTCCGTGCGGCAGATGTATTGTTGTTAAGCAAAACCGACTTGCTGGCGGTGTTAGAAGATTTTTCCGTCCATAAAGCCGAACAGCATTTACGCGCCCTCGCCAGCGACGCGCAAGTGATTCAGGTATCAGTCAAACCTGCCGCCAAGCAATTAGCCGGCTGGTTAGGCTGGCTAAAACAAGCATGGCAGCAACAGCAGGATTACTTAGCAGAAGCCCCGCTACCGGCGGTGCAGCCGCATCATCATCACCATCATCACCACTCGCATTCTTAAAGCTTAATTTTTTCGTCGCGCTGGATGCTATAGGGAACACAAATCAATTGTATGGCAGATTCTGACAGGTTTCTAAAATCTGCGAGGTCTTGGCTGCGAAGCCCCCGTACAACTGAAATATTATCCCTATATAATGATAATATTTCAGTTGTACGAAAAAACAAAACAAGCAAATTACAAAAATTCAGGAATTACATGACTTACGAAAGCCTTGATTTAAAAAAACCAATGGAATCTGACGACTATCAGGAATGTTCTGAATTTGTTATATCCTCAATTGAAGCAATTATGAGGGAGGCTATGGATACTGGGCGGAATAAGATTGTAATCAATACAAATCTTAAACTTGGCATTCCTATGGAAAATGTAAACAAAATAGCTGGACCATTCGTTGAGGCATGGGCTTTTGAGGTTTTTACGGAGTCGCTAGAAGATGAAGAGAATAGGTACGATTTAATTAATGTCGAAGCCGGCGAGCGATTGAATATGGCAGATGTCATTCTTCAATTCAAAAAGACAAGAAAAAGAAGTAGCTCTGTCACAGGTCACGTTGACGTAAAAGCCACATCGAAAGATATAGAAGGAAGCGGAAAATCTCCCAACATAACCTCTTTTGCAAGAATTAGAAGCGCATATATTAAAGACCCGGATTATATTTTCGTAATCCTTTCTATTAAGCATAGAGTCTTCAGCACTCGTGATGAAGAAACAAAAATGATGATGGGCGTAATGGAGGTTGTTGATTTTAATGCTTATGACTTGAAATATTTATCTGATGCTGATCTGAGTTATAACCCTGCGCTTGGAACTGGACAAATTCAGGTTAGAGACATTCATTATGTAACAATTGTCAAAAGAACCACATGGGAATTTTGTCAGTTGCTTGATAAGAAATTTATAGCGTCAAAAAAGGGCTATGGGCAATGGCTTGAATATGCACAACAGAACGGGTGGATAAAATAAATGAAGTCAATTGATTTACGATGCGGTGACGCCCTCGATCTTTTCAAAGAAATAGATAGTTATTCAATTGACGTTGTAATAGCAGACCCACCTTATAATCTCGGTAAAAACTATGGTAATAATCATGACTTGAAAGGGTTTGATGATTATTTAGATTTCTCAAGAAGATGGCTATCGGAAGCGAAGCGCGTTTTGAAACCTGAAGGCACAATTTATGTGTTTATGGGAGTTCGGTTTATTTCTTATCTGTACGATATTCTAGATAGAGAACTAGAGATGTTTTTTAATAGCTGGGTTGTTTGGCATTACACGCAAGGACTTGGCAAAACTAAAGGATTTTCTCCAAGGCATGATGATATTTTGATGTTTACAAAATCAACTGACTTTGTATTTAATTTAGATGATGTACGTGTTCCACAAAAATATTACCGCTCAAGAAATAATATGAGAGGCGCAAATCCAGGCGATGTTTGGCAATTTTCTCATGTGCATTATTGTAATCCAAATCGCCAAAATCATCCCACACAAAAACCAGAAGGCTTGATAGAACGAATGGTTTTAGCATCAAGCCATGAGAACGACATAATTCTTGACCCATTTGCTGGAAGTGGGACAACACTCAGAGTTTGTCAACAACTAAATCGAAATATTATAGGTTTTGAACTAAATCCTGAGTATATATCTATGGTAAATTCAAGGCTCTCTGAACCATTTAATGGCTTTGATAGCATAGACCCAAGAATGGAGAGAGTTCCTAATGATCTTAGAGAACCACAGATAAGACGTAAATATCTGGAAGATCATATGAGATGGTTCTTGAAAAATCACGAAGAGGCAATAGAAGAGTTTAAAAAAATTGTAAAAGAAAAATACGGAAATGATGCTTTCAATTCAACAGAAAAATATGCTAAATCAGAAAGATCAACACAAATGGCTTTATTGGAAAATGAGGCCGAATATGATGTATAACTTATCGCTCAAGGCCGACCACCCACCATCGGTTTTTTTCGGTTTAATTTTAGGTCTGTGGCGGCAGGTGTCGGCTTAGCCTGGGTTTTGTGCGGGAGCGCCGCAGCTAAGACTTAACAGGTTTTAAAAACCTGTCAGCTCTGCCATATAGTAGGATTACTCAATAATTATGTTTTTATATAAATTAAGTATATGATTTTATATGTTTTTTAGTATAAAAATCCAGTAATCCGACTATACAATGGATTTGTGTTCTCTATATTACCCCAGCGTCCGGTTTTTACAGGATATGACCCGTGTGCGATCTCCTCAAACGCCTTGCCGATTCCACTGCTTTCCAGAATTTTGTAGTCGGTACTATCCTGTTATCCGCCATCCTGGTGGGGCTGGACGCTCATCCTTGGGTAAGCGACACGCACCGCGCCGCACTCAATCAGCTAGAACACCTGATTTTGGGCTTTTTCGGACTGGAATTGCTTATCCGCATAGGCACTTATGGCAACAAGCCTTGGCGTTTTTTCCAGGATGCTTGGAATTTATTTGATTTTTTTATTGTAGTGATTTGCTTGCTGCCAGGTACACAATTCGCCGCTGTGCTACGGTTGCTACGCATCTTGCGTGTGCTGCGGCTTTTGCGTTTAGTCAGCCAAGCGCGGGAAGCCCAGATGTTGCGCCTGAAAAACGCCGAGTTGGAAATCGCTTATCGGGCGTTGCGCGAAGAGCAGGAGAAATCCGAACGCTTATTGCTCAACATCTTGCCGCATTTGGTCGCGCAGCGCCTGAAAAGTGGCGAAAAACTCATTGCCGACAGCTTTCCCGACGCCAGCGTGTTGTTTGCCGATATTGTTGGCTTTACGCACTTTTCTAGCCAAATTTCACCTGAAAAATTAGTGGGTTATCTGGATAGCATCTTTAGCCGCTTTGATCATCTGTTAGAACCCTATGGGGTGGAAAAAATCAAAACGATTGGTGATGCTTATATGGTGGTCTGCGGTATTCCGCAAACCCGTCACGAACACCTTACGCCGTTGGTGGATATGGCGTTGGAGATGTTGCGTAGCTTGGATGACTTTAATCGAGAACAGGGTTTAAGCCTGCAAATTCGCATTGGTATCCACAGCGGTCCGGTGGTCGCCGGTGTGATTGGGCAGAAGAAATTTATCTATGATCTGTGGGGCGATACGGTCAACACTGCCAGCCGTATGGAATCTTGCGGTGTACCTGGCAAAATCCAGATCACCGAAGAGACGCGCCAGCGTTTATCGGCCAGTTATCAAGTTATGCCACGCGGCAAGATAGCAGTCAAAGGCAAGGGCGAAGTAATGACTTATTTCATCATGCAAAAGTTTGCATCAGGAGACTTCTTATGAGCACAGTACAATCCCTAACACCGCAACAAACAGCAGCGTTTTTACAACAGCACCCAGAAGCTGTGTTTGCTGATGTCCGTTCTTCTATGGAATTTTTATTTGTCGGACATCCCAAAGGCGCGTTAAACATTGCCTGGATAGATGAACCTGATTGGCAAATCAACCCGGATTTTGCCCTGGATATTCTAAAGCTGACCGCCGGCAAAGCACCGGATGGTGTGCAGGCGCACGATGTTCCAGTATTGCTGATTTGTCGTAGCGGGGTGCGTTCGCTGGAAGCCGGCGAGGTCTTGGTTAAAGCCGGTTTTAGACAGGTTTTCAATGTGTTGGAGGGCTTTGAGGGCAATCTGGATGAGCGCCATCATCGCAGTACGCTGGGTGGCTGGCGCTTTCATGATCTACCTTGGGAACAGTGCTAAGGCTTTCAATAACAATCCAAGGTTGCTCACCTAAAGCAGCACGCAGTAAATCGCATTGCCGACGCCAACCAGGGCTTCGCCGATAATCAAGCCAGCGGCTAAGGGGACTAGGGTGTTTTCTGCGTAACTTGCACCGCGTCGGTGCGTGATCCAGAGCGCACACAGGCAGCCAATGCCGTATCCGAAAGTCACGGCAAAAGGCAAGTACACGGCTAACCCAACTAACACGCCAGCACCGCTGAAGGGCGAAGCACTTAAGAGTGCGCCAATAAGCCCACCCAGCACGAATTTATCCACTGCAACTGAATGATTTTGTACGGATTCCACTACGCTGGTTAAAGCTGCTGCTTGGGGTGCGGGCAAAGCGGTGCCGGGACCAAAACCTGCCCCTTGTCCGTTGCCGTGCCAGAGTAGATAAATCACGCCAAAGGCAACCAGTACGCCGATCCAGGTGGTAGCGAATTGGGCAATTTGTTGTAAAAACGGGCGACTGCCTACGATAAAACCCGTTTTTAAGTCTTGCATCATGTCCGCGCCCTGCCCAATGGCTACAGCAACTGCTACCGTGACCAGTATGGCTGCCAGCATATTACCGTCTAAAATCAGTAGCATAAGTGTTACTGAAATGAGCGCCATGCCAGAAATAGGGGAAATATCTGTTAAGCCGGTTGCCTGCGCTACTATTAAGCCGGCTAAACCCATCCATAAAACCCCTACCAAGGCGGCTAAAAGGGCTTGGCTAAAGCTGACGCCAGGGGTGAACCAAGCGGCGATAAAGAAAAAGAGCACGCCTAAAAAACCACCAATAACCAGCACTTGCGCGGGCATTTCTGCGTGCTCAGGGGTTGCTTGAGACGCTTGCGCTTGCTGGTGTGTGGCATCAAACAGCCCGTGCAAGGCGCTTTTGAGTGCGGGCAACGCCAACATCGCTTCCATAACCGCTGCGCCAGTGAGGATACCGATGCCTAACGGACTGAGCATTTTTTCAAAAATATACTGAGTGAGTTCGGCGGCGGGTAACTGTGGTGTCCAACCTAAAGCGACAGAGGTAGGCGAAATGATCCACCAAGCAAAAGCGCCGCCGATAAAAAAGGGTAAGCCGGCACGTCCTGAGAGCAATCCGGCGGCGAAATTCAGCAGCGATAAGTAGAGCGCCGGCGCCATGTAGGAAGGAAATAAGCCAAAACTCAGGTTTAATTCTTCATTTTGGAGTATGCCAGGCATTTCTAGCCAGCCAGTCAGCAGGAGGCTTTTCCAAGTGGCGGCGATTAAAAAACCGATACCCATCAAACGCGCTTTGTCGGCACCAGCGTAGCCGGAGGTGATGATACTGGCAACCGCAACTCCAGTTGGAAAACGTAACCTTTGTAATTCAATGAGTTGCTTGCGCAAAGGGATGATGAGCACAACGCCCAGTAAAGCGCCGCTAATACCGGCGGCTAAGAGCGGGAATAAGCTAAACTGCGGATGTTGGTGCAGTCCTAACAAAAATACGGCGGGCAACACGAATGCCACGCCAGTACCAGCCGAATCAATGCCGGAAGCAATGGTTTGATTGATGTTGTTTTCCACTGCTGTGCCCTTACCCAAGACACCGTGCAGGAAAACATAGCCAAGAATGGCGGCGATGGTTGAACCACCGATAGAAAAGCCAAGTTCTAAGGCGATGTAGACAAAGGCGATATTCAGCACAATGCCCTGTACCAATCCTAATAGGACAGCAGCAAGGCTGAATTCGCGGTAAGTAACCGAGGTTTTTTGAGGCATTTGGTTTGGTGTTGCCATAATTTCGCTTAAGCTGGACAACAAGTATTGTAATCGGGGAGTGGCGCAGTTTATGAGCCTAAACCTGGCGTTATAACATTATCTGTGTAGACTCAGTGCCAATTCGCAGCCCATTAAAGCAAATCCCCGTTCCCTTTGACACGCTCAGGGAACGGAACGCCCTAGGCTAGCGATTAAAAACCCGCTTGGCTAACACGCGGTAAGAAATCTGCTACCGTGCCGACTAGCGTTGCTTCGAGTAAATTATTGTTGGGTGCTTGTAAATACACTAAACTCTCCATGATGCCTAGAAATACGTTGCTGTTTGGATAATGGCGCACATGCAATGTACCTAAATTGAAGCTTTTCTGGTGAGCAGCATCAAAGAGGTCTGGATAGGTGGCTTCTGCCCAAGCAATTAAGCGTTCAATCTCTTTTGTTCCATCGCTGGAGGTGGTGCTTGGTGCTAGGCTGATTTGTACATCTGACGCTTCTTCTAACTGTGCTTTTACGCCCCAGCCGTCAAATCCTGTTTCAGTAATGGCTAACCAAAGGCTATTGTCTCCAGCGCGCAGTTGTAAAGGCACTGTGTCGTAATAGCCTATGATGCCTAGGAAACGATAGTCGCGGGAAGCGTAGGTGTCGTTGCCGAGAAACACCAACTGTCCATTCAGGTACACTCTGACGCTATCACTAAAACCTATATTCAATGCTTTTGTTTGAGCTTGGCTGGTGTGCAAATTGGCTTTGACTAACATGGTGTCGTTGCCACTAAAAATCGCACCAACGCCTTGATTTTGCGCTAGATTTAATAAGCCGTCTGGGTCGGTTGCAAAGGTTTTCCAAGTACGGGCGTTGCTCACTGCGTCTGGCAAACCTAATGTGCCGCTCAGCTCGGTTTTGGGAAATGCGTCCGATACTTGCCATTGTAGGACTGTGCCTGGCGCGGCGACTGGTCGTTGTGGCGCAGGGGCTTGCAGGGTTGGCGTTGCGCTGCTGAACTCTACATTGGAAAAATATGCGGTTGCATTGGGATTTACCCCGCTGCTGACAATTAAAGCCCACATGCCAGGTTGCGGTATGCGGTGCAATGGCAAGTTGAGTAAGGGCTTGCTCATGTCTTTGACGTAAATTTCTCCACGCGCTCCTGCGATTTGGATTTTAACGTGCATCCACTGGTCAAAATCTAAAGTCATACCTTGCGTGTAAAGCCCTTCTTTACTATAGAGTTGCCAAGAGGGTACGCCGTTGTAAATGGGCATGTATTGGCTGGCGTCTGGAAAACCAGATTGCTGCGTGCGCAGGTAAAACATTTCGCCATCCATGAAGGTGTCTTGCAGCCGCCAGAGTGCGCCTACAAAGGCAGGTTCTCGGTTTAAGGCTACATCAAATTCTAAAGTCCCTTCTTGACTGGTTTTCCCTTTTAACACTGCTACGCCGTCGCCGGTGGAGCTATCGGGCATAACACGCAACGCATCTCGATCCAAATAGCGCACAAACTCATAATTGGGCGTCAATACTTCCCAATAATCAGCAGTCATGGGAATCGGTTCAGCACACACCTGAACAGCACTGATGCTACCCAGGGTTAAACAACAAATGTTTAGGTATTTCAACATATTGATACTCCTCGCTCAGTAGTAAGAAGGTTGCATACGGCATTAGGCTTGTGCCCCCTACACTGTACATAGCCGTGATTTTTTTTGCACCCCCTTAAGTAGGTTCTGTGATGTGTTATAGTCGGATTACTGAATATTTAAAATAAAAGATATATAAAATCATATGCT
>DYPD01000110.1 GCA_020720115.1 Thiomargarita sp.
TTCAAACGATTATGCAAAATCTCTTTCTAAATTCCCTTAACTTAATGGCATTGGGCTTCTAAGGTGCGCAAACTGAAGTTATCCATTACATGAAACACGTCTGAATAATACAACTCAGCTTTTAGCCCGTCTTGTTTGAAGCGCATTCGCACCGCTTGATGTTCTGATTCGGGCGCATCCATGCCGGCACCGGCAAATAACACGTCTTCTTCGCGGGTATTTTCCAGGCTGATTTCGGCGCGGGTGCGTGCGTTGGGCGTGTAACCGGCGATGAGTGTCCCCGATTGGGCGCTGTATGCCGAACGCACGTCCTGACTTGCGCCGTCTTGGTAATCATCGGCGGCTGACCAGTGCGCAATGCCGCGCATAAAGCCTTGAGTGCTGCCTGCGGTGACATCTGCGCCCAGTTCGCGGGTGTCGGAATTGCCTTTAAAACCCGCAGACACTTGCCCGCGATAGGGTTTGTCGGCGGTTAAAGCGGCTGTGTTGCGCTCAAATAGCACTGTGCCGCCGCTACCGCCGCCGCCATAGCGCACGGTTTGACTGCCTTTGAGCACAGTCACGCTGTCGTAGCTGTCTGGTGGTGAATAAGCCGTCGGTGGGTCCATGCGGTTGGGACAACCGCCCTGCACAAAAGCGCCGTCAAGCAAAACATTCAGCCGCGTTTGGCTTTGTCCGCGAATGACTGGATCGATGCCATGCCCGCCCATGCGCACGCCAGACACGCCATTGAGTGAGCGCAAAAAATCGCCGCCGTCGGCACTGGGCGCGAGCTTATCTTGGGTATTGCTGTGTACCGGATTGGTTTGTAAGGGACGTTCAGCTTCAATCACCAGGGTGTCCAAATCCGCTGTTGTGGCGGCAAAAAGGCTATGGCTGAAACTCAAGAAAAGGGTTAAGGCGCTGCTTGCAGTGGTTTTAATCATTTGTTTTTAGCCCGTTGATAAAAAAGAAAATTTTGCCGCTTCCCAGCAGACAGGAGAAGCTGTCTTTGACAGTGTTGGGAAGCGGCAAAATTTTGTGAGGAAGTAGCGGGCTGCTCTAAGGCAAAGCTTGTTCCATAATTTTTTTAGCTTAAAAATCAAATAATTAAATTATGTTTTTGCGAACGCTCAGGCTATAAATGCGGCATATCCCGCAAGGCAGTGCGGCATATGCCGCAGTGCTAACGGGTCACGCCATAAATCCAGGCTCGCTCTACTATCTGCCGCGCCCATCCGCTGTGTGTGGCTCTTTCGTGCATTTGCGCGTGGCGTTTGAACACTGCGGGGCTGTATTCATCTAAGAGTTTCTCTGCTATTTCTAAATCTTCGGCTGACACCCGATAGAGTGCTTGTACTATTTCTATTTGCCAAGGATGAATAATGGTTTTACCAAACAAACCATTGAGCAAATCTAAACGGGTTTCTTGTTGTAATAAGCAGCGATGTGCTTCGCCAAAACATTCAAATACCGGTGCAGTGATATTAAAGCCAGCTTGTCCAAACAACATGACACATTGGGTAATGACATGTTTAATGATGCCGATGTCGTAAATCAAAGTGTGACAATCGCGGCGCAAATTAAAACACGCAAGCAAATCGGTTGCGCCAATACGCAAGGAGAGGATACGCTCACGCAGCGGCAGCAAAAAATCGCGGATGGCGGCCATTTGCGCCCATTCAAATACATTTTTCTCCAAAATCGGCATGAAATAGAGGCTTTTCAAATCAGCCGCGTTGCGGAAATAATCCGCCATATTGTCTTGGTTAAACTTAGGCAACACCAAGCCATCCAATTTTTCCAGCGCAGAAAACTGACTTAACACCGCCAATCCTTCGGGTGAACGCACCCGCACAAACAGCAACGGGCGCTCTTGATGATCCGCACTGAGTACATGCAAGAGCTTTTCAATCGCATGGTAGGCATAGGGCAAATCATCCTCGGCAATGGCATCTTCAGTGTCCACCACCAAAGATTTCAACGCGGGATACTTTTGTCCTTGTGCCAAGTGAATCAAATCAGGATGAATGGCGGGCACATACAGAGTTGCGCCCAATGCCAGATGTTTGCGCGTTAAGCGCGGATCAAGTAAATGTATGCGCGACACCTGTGTTCCTCATTAAATCCGATTATTTAGCCTAAAGTTCTAACGCCAAAATCAGCGCGTCTTCTCGCCCTTTCTTGTCCGTCGGATAATAGTTGCGCCTTAAGCCCACCTCGTTAAAACCCTGTGCGCGATACAGAGCGCAGGCAGCGTGGTTGGAGGGACGCACTTCCAAAAACATCGCAGCGGCATTGTGACGCCGCGCCAGGTGTAGCAAATGCGCCAGCAACTCGTGCCCTAAACCCAGCCCCTGGTGTTCGGGGTGGATGCAGAGATTGAGAAGCTGCGCTTCGCCCGCCGCTATGCTCATGACTGCATAACCAAGAATGCAGTCGTTTTGTTTGAGCAACCAGCAAGCATAACCCGCTTTGAGGCAATCGTGGAAAATGCCCTGCGTCCAGGGATGCGGATACGCCATTTTTTCGATGTGCATCACAGCATCCAAATCGCTTTCGTGCATCGGATAAAAGCGGTGCAGTGGGGTTTGTAACACCGCGCTCATTTGTGATCTGGCTCGTGAAATTCGGGCACTAGCATTTGTAAACCGCTACGCAACTGGGCTTCATCGTAGAGTTCGCAGGCTTGGACAAAGCTGCTTAAGACCTGTTCCAATTTCTCCCAATTGGTAGGACGGTGTGAGGCTAACATGATTTTGCTATGGCGGGTTTTGCTCATTTGTTCTTCGGCGGGATGAAACAGTTCTTCATAGAGTTTCTCGCCGGGGCGCAAGCCAGTGTAGATGATTTGAATGTCTTTGCCGGGTTCTTTGCCGCTTAAACGAATGAGTTGTTCTGCTAAGTAGCGGATTTTGATTGGCGTGCCCATGTCGAGCACGAAAATCTCACCGCCGTAACCCATTGCGCCGGCTTGTAAAATGAGCTGACAAGCTTCGGGAATGGTCATGAAATAGCGGCTGATGTCTGGGTGGGTAACGGTAACGGGTCCGCCTTGGGCGATTTGGCGCTTAAACAGGGGCACAACGCTGCCTGCCGAACCGAGCACGTTGCCAAAGCGCACTGTGATAAAGCGCGTTGCCGAGCGTTCGTTGAGGGCTTGGCAAAAAAGCTCGCCAACGCGCTTGGTAGCGCCCATGACGCTGGTGGGGTTGACGGCTTTGTCGGTGGAAATCAGCACAAAACTGTGGCATTTGTGCTTCACGGCGGCTTCTGCCAGGGTTTTGGTGCCCAGCACATTGTTGTGTACTGCTTCGCGCACCTGGCTTTGCAGCAGCGGCACATGTTTGTAGGCGGCGGCGTGAAAAATTACTTGCGGCTGATAGGTTTTCAGGGCGTGTTCCACTGTGCGCACATCGCACACATCGCCCAAACAGGGCAACACGCGGGTTTCTGGCGAATCTTTTGCCAGCCGCAACAGAATTTCGTACAGATTGTATTCGCAGTTTTCTAAGATAACCAAAGACTTAGGGCGCAGCTTGGCAATTTGGCGACAAAGTTCTGCGCCAATAGAACCACCGCCGCCGCTGACCAGCACGGTTTTGCCGCCCAAACCTGCCTCAATAATGCGCCAGTCCAGTTGGATTTTCTCGCGCCCCAGGAGGTCGTAAATGGACACATCCTGCACCTCAGCAAGCGTTGGCGGCGGGCTGTTGTCCGCGCCGGGTTTGGGTAGGGTGCGAAACGGTACTTGCGCTTGTTCGCAGTATTCCACTGCCCGCTGCATTTGCGTGTCGCTGGCGGAAGGAATAGCGAGAATAATCAAGTCTATAGAGAGCTTATGCACAAATTCTTGCAGGCGATGGATGCCGCCGACAATGGGTACGCCGTGCAGCCGAGCGCCCTGTAGATGGCTATCGTCATCCAACAAAGCTATCGGCAAATACTCGCGTCCGCGCCTCATATCGCGCACCAGCGTTTCCCCCGCCCGCCCCGCGCCGATAATCAGCACGCGCTGATTAGGATGCGGCTCCAGCAAAAACTTAAACGATCGCTCGCGCCACAAACGATAAAACAAACGCGGCAAGCCTAAGAAAACGCCCAACAATATCGGATATATCAACAAAGCACTGCGCGGATATTCGTCCAAATAGCCAGTCAAAAACAAAATCAACGCCATCACCAAACTACCGACAAACACCGAGCGCGTGATATTCCACAAATCCGGCAAACTGGCAAAACGCCAAATGCCCTGATACAGCCCGTAATGCCAGAAAATCATGCTTTGCGCCAGCAGCGCCAGCGGCGCGGTGCCGCGTAGCAGCAGCCATTCGGTTTCGGAGAGATGGAAAAACAAGCGCAGATTTAGGGCTAAACTCCACGCCAACACCACCATGAACAAATCATGGAGAATGACGGCAAGACGGCGGGGATCAATGTTAAGTGGTGGCATAAATGTTTTATAGAATTTTTTGTTCAACACAAAACAAGTAAGGAGTTAATGCAGGAATTTTGCTGTTTTTGAAATCGCCTGTATTGCGCGTGACAATACAAGTACACTGAGTTGAGTACGCAGCCGCGTAACAGACAGCATCTTCAAAATCAGTAAAGGCTGCTTGCAAAGCAAACTGAATTTCTTGCTGCCCAATGGCTGCAACCTGTAGTTTTTCCAGCAGTATATGAATAGCAATCAAGCTGTTTTCCTGCCCTACATGACGTCGTAAAATATAGTGCAGGGTAGTAATTGTGTGTGCGGCAAGGAATCCTGTCACTGCATCTTGTTCAGCATAGGCTAAGGCTGCGGCAGATTCTTGATAATGTGGCGCTCTTTGCAAAATCACATCAAGAATTACATTGGTATCATACAAAATAATCACAAATGTTTTTGCTCCAAATAATCAATATAGCTATATGGCAAAGTTGTTTCTACAACAGGCGGTATACTTTTACCTATATCAGACAAAGCCTGTATCCAACGGCTGTTATAATGCGTTATCTGCTTTGTTTTAAGCTGTGCTTGCAATTGTTCTATTAATACCCATTGTTCATACAAGGATAATTGTTCGGCATCTTTTAACAACCTATTTAATAATTGTGCAGTCATATGAGTTTTCCTTTTTTAATCCCGCATAGAACAACCCAATGAAATAAGCAAAGGTATGTCCTTCAGTAAAATCCAACCACAATGAATTAAACAAACAACCTACCAGCATGATAATCAACAAACCCTGTGCGGGTAGGGCAAATGCTTCTAAACGCACACTGTAACGCGCTAATACACCAATAAAGAGCGCAAACAGCAAAGTACCTGGTATGCCCCATTGTACGGCAATAAGCAAATATTCGTTGTGCGGATTGTCGCTGGCAATGCGGTTTTCGCCGGCGGTTAATGCTGCATAAGCGGGCGCAAAACCGCCTGTGCCCGTGCCCCATAGCGGGCGCTGCGCGATGAGTTTCAGGCTATGCTGATAAAATTCCAGGCGATAGCCCACTGAAGTATTGGCAGGTTGATCGGGGTGAAAGCCCTGTATATTGTCCCAGATTTCTTGTATGCGGTGATGCGTGGAAGGGGAAAACTGGTACGCCGCTGATAACAGCAAGCTCGCGCCTAACAGCGCCAGCAACAAACCGCGCCAACCCAGCCAGCGAAAGCCAAACCACAGCAACAGCACGAGCACAATCACATAGCTGGTGCGCCCCTGCCCGATGAACAGCACATTAAACAGTAGCAGCACCAGCACCAGCACCGTCAGCGTGCGCCAGCGCGGATATTGCTGCCAATACCAAAACAACAACACCGCGCTCATGCAGAACAAAATACCTTGGGTAATATAATTTTTGAACACCACTGGATTATCGGCGGTAGCCTTGCCCAACGGAATGCCGGTGAGCCAGACAAAATAGGACCCCAGCAAAATCACCAAAATACCGATCATAAAGCAGTGCATACCCAGCCGCTGCCAACGCGCTTCACGAAACACCCACAACAAGATCGGCAAATACAAAAATTCCAGATAATGGCTTAAGTGCAGCAACGCCGCGCCCGTGTTAGCAAGACTGTAGCTTACGCCAAGCAACATCCATAGCCACAGCGCCAGGGCGGTTTGCGCCACTGGATTTGGGCTAAAAGCAAGGGGTTGCTGCCACAGTGCCAGTAAAGTGAGAATCGTGATAATCGGCAACAAAGTATTCACGCCCGCTATTGAAATCGGCAAAGAAAAACCTGCCAGCAGCAACAGATAGGCAGCGGTCTTGTGTAAACTAGAAGCCATGAAATACCCTACTCAACACATTAAAAAAATACTGGTGATTTCCACCCGCCAAATCGGTGACGCGCTACTGACCACGCCGCTGATACACAGCCTGCGCCGCGCCTATCCCCACGCGCACATTGACGTGCTGACCTTCAAAGGCAAGGGCGCGATTTTGCAAGGCAACCCCGACATCAACGCGCTGCTCAGTATAACGGAACGCCCGCGCTTTGTAGACCAATGGCAGCTATTGCAGCAACTGTGGCGGCGCTACGACCTTGCTGTCTCTACTCAAGCCAGCGACCGCCCGCTACTGTATAGCCTGCTTGCCGCGCCGCGCCGTGTGTCCATCGTACCGCCCAAACACCCACAACACGCCTGGAAACGCCGCCTGCTGCACGGCTGGACTGAGTTAGATGATGTAAACATGCCGACTGTGATACAGGTTTTGCGCCTGGCAGATGTGCTGGAGATTCCGCGTCATTACCAGGTTATTGTGCCGCAACCAGACGACCCGCAACACCTGTCTAGCCTGTTGCCCTTTGCGCTTAACAGCCGCTTTGCCGTCATTCACCTAAAACCCATGTGGCGCTACAAGGAATGGCGTGCAGAAAGTTGGGTTAAGCTATTGACTTGGCTGATAAAAGAATCAGGCTTGCCGGTCGTATTGACGGGCGGTGCGGGCGTAGAGGAATCGGCTTATATCGCCGAAATTGTCCAACAATTGCCGGAAAATGTGGTGAATTTAGCTGGAAAACTCAGCTTTGGCGAAGTCGCGCAACTCATCCAAGCTGCGCAAGTGTTTATTGGACCTGATACCGCCGTGACTCACCTCGCCGCCGCCACCGGCACGCCCACTCTTGCCCTGTTTGGTCCTACCAATCCAGTGAAGTGGGCGCCGCTGCCCGCGGATTATGCGCAAGACACTGCGCCGTTTGAGCGCGTTGGGGCTTGCCAGCAGGTCGGCAACGTGACTTTATTACAGGGCGTGAAAGACTGCGTACCCTGCCATCAAGAAGGCTGCGAACGCCATCGTCACAGCCACAGCGAATGCCTCGACACCCTCAGCGTCGAGCGCGTGCAAGCGGTGTTAGCGTCGCTCATCAATCATACTCCATAACTTCGACAAGCTCAGTCCCCACTGATATGCCTGATAAAACACCGCCGCGCATTCGGCGCAAACCGTTTGAACCCTTAAAGCTCAGGTTGGCGGATGATACCGGACTGCAAAATATCGGCATTTTTGCTGAGCTTCAGGCGCAACTGGCACAGCTTGCGGGCACTGGAACGCATGAAGAGAGCACGCGGGTGCAGCAGCGCAAACAAGCCATTTTGCAGCAAGTGCAACAGGGCGCGGCGGTGACGAATTTCTTGCAAACGCCGGCTGATTTGCGCATTTGCTTGACTCTGTGGCGAGAAAACCATGCGTTTTTTCAGCGTGCGCCCTTCAACAACGCGGTCTTAAAGGGGCTGCAACAGCAGCTTAAATCGCCTTCGCGCTTGCAACTGTGGCAACTTATCCAGCTCTATTTAGAGGCTTACGAGCAATTGCCCGCGCGATCTGGGCTGGCGGCGTGGCTGCAAGAAAAACTCCGCCAATTGCCAGCACGGACGACGGAATCCCAAGAGTTACGCGCTTATCGGCAGCAGGCAGCGGCGTTGTTCGCGGCAGACGGGGTGCAGGCTTTAGTCAGTGCCGCACAGCAGGACCCGCGCACTTTGGTAGATATTTGTCGCGCTTGGCATGTGCCAGAGCAATCCAATTTTGCACAACAGGCACGCGCCCGCTATTACGTGCAACCGCTAACGCAGTTGGTGTTGGGTGCGGATCATCAGGTGTTGGAAGAGCTTCCGCTGGAGCAGGTCAAGAGCGCCAGCATGAGCGATGATTTGCTGCTGGGGCATCATGCCGCACGTTTGCTGATGGATAAGGTGTTGGCGGCTAAAGCGGATTTGCCCGCACATTGGCGGCACCGGATTTTGGCGATTCTCGACGACCCGCGTGTGCCGCGCAGTGCGCCCCAGTTTCAACGCTGGTGGGGGCGGCTGGATAAGAAATACGTCAACGCCATGCGCACCTGGCTGTCTAAGCTGGATTTACGCTTGTTTTTGAATATCCTTGAAGAAGTAGCGCGTAGTCATAATCGCCAAGAATTGTTGCGTATGTATCCGGCGCGTAAGCGTTTTCTCGAAGGTTTGCACGCGCAAGGACTGATTACCGAATCGCGCCTGTTGCTGGGTAAACAAGCCGAGCACTATATGCGCGAAGAATTTGATCCGCGCGATTTAAGCGGTGTGGGCAGGCTTGGCAGTAGCGATGCGTCCTTGATTTACTTGAATTTACAGGGCGTGCATTTGCTTGAAGGGACGCATTCTTTTCAAGTGCGGGTATATCAGAACTTGCCGATAGAAGGGCTGGCAGATTACGAAGTGGCGCACTTTAACCTCTCCGGCATTCGCAAATATCCGGCGGATTTAACCGTGAAACATGCGCACTCGCCCGTGCCGCGTTGGCAGCATTCGCTCATTGAAACGCTCGGCAAACCGCCGTTTAATCTGTACATTGATCCAGCAAAAGTGCTGTCAAAGAAAGATTTTTTGGTGTATGTAGAAAAACTGGCGGCCGAATAAGCTTGTCGAAGGGAACAAAAAATCAGCACTCTGAGCACCCGCAAACACTTGTTGTATACTGGCACAATACAAACAGCACTTCGGCACATTTCTCCAGAACAACTACTTAAAAACATAAGGAACCAACTCATGTTTATTGTCATGGTCAGCCCCGAATGCGCCCCAGTTGCCAAGGTCGGCGGCTTGGGCGACGTGGTACAAGGACTCGCGCACGAATTGGCGATTCGTGGCAACAGCGTGGAAATTATCTTGCCTAAATATGACTGTATGCGGCACGACAAAATTCACGGATTAACCAAGACCTACGAAGATTTATGGGTGCCCTTTTACGACACCTGGGTGCATTGCACCGTGTATTTCGGCTGGGTGGATGATCTCAAATGTTTTTTTATTGAATCCCACTCAACGCACAACTTTTTCAATCGGCAAAAATACTATGGCGACGCCGACGATGCCGCACGTTTCGCATTTTTTTCCCGCGCCGTGCTGGAATTCATGCTCAAAGCCAACAAACATCCAGACATCATCCATTGCCACGACTGGCAAACCGCCTTAGTGCCCGTGCTGTTGTATGAAGTCTACGCCAACTTGGGCATGACCCATCCGCGTGTGTGCTACACCCTGCACAATCTAGGGCATCAGGGCGTAACGGGCGAACAGATTTTGCGCCAAGTCGGATTGCACCCGCCCGCCTACAACACCCCGCAGCGGCTGGCTGACCACACCCATCCGGGTGCTATCAACCTCATGAAAGGCGGCATCGTATTCTCCAACTTTGTCACCACTGTTTCCCCCACTTACGCCGGAGAAATCCGCCACACCGAACAAGGCATGGGCTTGCAAGGCGTACTTGAAGCCCAGGGCGCCAAAGTCGGCGGCGTGTTAAACGGCGTAGATTACCAAATCTGGAATCCCGAAATAGATCGGCACATTCCCTATCCTTATTCCGCCGACACTTTGCAAGAAAAAGTCAAAAATAAGAAAGCCTTACGCGAACGCCTCTGGCTACGCGACGATTTCAAACCGATCATCGCAGTGATCAGCCGCCTCGACAAACAAAAAGGCGTGCATTTAATCATGCGCAGCATTTTCTATGCACTCGAACAACAAAGCCAATTCGTGCTGCTCGGCTCAGGCGCCGAAGACAGCATCAATAGCCAATTCTGGGATATTAAACACAGCCTCAACGACAACCCCGACTGCCACCTAGAAATTGGTTACAACGAAGAACTGGCGCATTTGATTTACGCTGGCGCTGACATGATTCTCATCCCCAGCGTCTACGAACCCTGCGGCTTAACCCAACTCATCGGCTTACGCTACGGCACAGTGCCCATAGTGCGCAAAACCGGTGGCTTGGCAGATACCGTATTCGACGCCAACTATGCCGATAAGCCCTACGCCGAACGCAATGGCTATGTATTTCATAACCTTGACAATATTGCGTTAGAATCCGCCATAAGCCGCGCCATTGGGCTATGGTACAAATACCCGCGTTATTTCCGCGAATTGCGCCGTAATGGGATGCGCCAAGATCACTCATGGAATCATCCAGGGCAAGATTATTTGAATATTTACAACTACATAAAAGCATAAAGCAGGTATTTTTAGCCGCAACAGGGGCGCAATCCCTATAGCCCAGAGCAACGCGCTGCAAGTTAAGAGAAAAATCAAGGGGCTTGCAGATTAGCTGTAGCCTGCCGGTTACGGTGGTGTTAAGCCGGAACTTAACATTCCCAGGAGAGATACAAATTTTGGTGGGGGTGAAAAATGCAAAACGGTCGAAATCTTATCGCTGTCATGCTGACCTCAGGGTATCTCATCCTAGTTATAGTAGGATTACTCAATAATTATATTTTTATAATTATTAAGCATATGATTTTATATATCTTTTATTTTAAATATTCAGTAATCCGACTATACCGTCATGGGGCTGGTCTGTTGGTCAATTATTGACTCAGTAGTGCAGTTGACTCGCATCAATCGAGACCTCTACACCCATCCTTTCGCGGTCAGCAACGCCGCGCTTGAGGCGCAGCTGGCGGCAAGTAGCATTCGCAATGAACTACTGCTTGCCGTTATGTCGCATGATTTAAGCAATGTTGAGCAAGCCATCAGCCACATTGAAAACCTAGATAAAAAATTGCAGCAAAACCTAACGGTCATTCAAGCCGCCTTTTTAGGAGATCAAACACAGGTTGCGCGAGTGCAAGAAGCCGCCGCGCAATGGCCAGCTATCCGCCAACAGATTTTTCACTCCGCACAAACGGGGCGTTTTGATAAAGCACAAGCCATTAGCCTTACTCAAGGCACCGCATTACACGACAAACTCGCCCAAGGGCTGGATTACATCATCAGCTATGCCAGAGCCAAAGCCAGCTTCTTCGTCAAACAAGCAGAACAGCATACCCAAGAGACCATTATCTCCGCCAAAAACCTGCTATACGCCGGTATCTTGCTTGCCCTAGTCATAGGTTTTTTCACCGTGCGTCGCGTGCTGTACCAACTAGACAAAAACGAAGCCAGCCTGCGCGAAGCCGCCAGTGTGTTTGAAAACACCGCAGATGCCGTGATTATCACCGACGCCCAAGAACGCATCACAATGGTCAACCGCGCCTTTAGCGAAATTACCGGTTTTGCCATGTCCGAAGCCATTGGACAAACCCCGCGTCTACTCAAATCAGATCGCCATACGCCCAGTTTTTACACCAGTCTGTGGAGCGCCCTAAAAAACGATGGCAAGTGGAACGGGCAGATATGGAACCGCAAAAAAAATGGCGAAGCCTTTCTTGCCCTAGAAACCATCTCCCCAGTTTTTGACCGACATAGCCGCATCGCGCAATTTATCGCCGTATTCAGCGACATCACAGAACTACACCGCCAACAAGAACTGGATCGCCACCGCGCCTACCACGACGCCTTGACCGGCTTACCCAACCGTTTTTTGCTGCAAGACCGCCTACAGCACGCCATCACCCTATCGCGGCACAAACAAGTGCAATTAGTGCTCATGCTAATTGACCTCAACCGCTTCAAAGTCATCAACGACACTCTCGGACACGCCACCGGCGATCTAGTCTTAGTAGAAATTGCCGAACGCCTGCGCCAAGCACTGCGCCGTAGCGACACAGTAGCGCGGCTAGGCGGCGATGAATTTGTCGTGCTGCTGCTGGCAGAAGACGCCGCCGAGGTTTGGGATTCAGTTACAGAATTTATAGAACGTATTCAAGAGGTTATATCTACACCCATGCAGATACAAGAACATAACTTAAGCGTTGGTTCGAGCATCGGCGTAGCGCACTATCCCAACGGCGGCGAAGACGCCGAAACGCTACTGAAAAATGCCGATACCGCCATGTATGCCGCCAAAGCGACAGGCGTTGATGGCTATTGTTATACGATAAAACCAGTTGATTGATGCGGTTCGTACCTCACCACAGCCTACTCCACTGGCTTTGGATCGCTCGCAGGAATCATGACGCCCTCCTCAACTATAACGAGAACAGGCTGTCTCTTGCTGCCGCTTCGCCAGATTTTTGCCGGATAGGTTTGAGCAATAGGCTGCCAATTCTGGGGACGGAAGTCATATTTCCAATCAGGGTGATTGCGCTCATGCACGATAGCGTAGTAGGTAATCCCGCTATTATCATCATCCTCCCAAGGCTCAACGAGGACTGTAACCTTCCCGCGTGTGGGTGTGTCAGAATCATAGGCAGAAATCGCCGCAACGATATTTGGCCCTGTTCTTTGCTCAGCAAACCCGACTGAGGCAAAGAAGAGGGAGAGCATTATCAAGATGCCAGAGACGAAGAAAAATGCCTTAGGCTCGAACCAGAAGAGAATAACGGCAAGGGTAATTCCCAACGCAGCACCGCCTAAGAACCATTTCTGTGCGTGCGCTGCAAACCCCTTCATGCGCCGAAACATGGCGATCTGTTGTTCGATAGACTGTGTTTTCATTGGATGTTTCTCATTAAAAGGACTGGTGCGCGGCAAGATACGATAAAACATGAATCGCATCCTACTTCACTGGTTTCAAGTTAAAAATAAAGAGATAGCCTCGTTATTGTTATCATGAATGCACAGGCATTGCAACATTTACACAAGAGCGCTTTATTTCTCTTTCTGCCGGCAGATTTTTTGAGCGGTATTGCCGAAAAAAAAGCCTTGCCCGCTGTGGCGGACAAGGCTTTTTGGTTTTTAAGGCTTAGGCT
>DYPD01000111.1:0-1067 GCA_020720115.1 Thiomargarita sp.
GGCTGAATAGTTACGGTAATTGAATGTTTTTTTGAAAAACAGCATTTTCCGGTCGTTCTATATGATTTTTTTATTTTCCGAAACCTTCAAAAACGCCGGTTCCGAACAGCGCGAAATCGTATTTTACCGGGTCGTTTGAATCGAATTTACGCAATTCCGCTGTCAGTTCTTCGGCGGCTCGCCAATCGTCTTGTCGGCGCGTGAGCAAACCCAAGCTACGCGCGGTTCTGCCCACGTGAACATCAAGCGGAATGATAAGTGCCGATGTCGGAATTTTGGTCCAAAGTCCGAAATGTACGCCCGACAAATCGTGCCGAGTCATCCACATCAAAAACATATTCAGGCGTTTAGCTGCCGAGCCACGCGATACATCCGGAATGTGCTTTTGCGTGCGCAACGGATGTTCGATTTCAAAAAACACCTGACGAAAATGAATCAAAGCAGAAAATATTGTGTCATTTTTACGAAAACCTTCGGCAAAAACAGCGTCAAGTCCGCCGTGATTTTTGTAGATATTTTGCAACGATTTCAAAAACACATAAAAATCTGTGCCCTGAAACGTGCGGTGCACAACGCGAAATGCTTCGGCAAAATCGGCTTCGTCGGCATTTTGTAAAAAATTGTGGGGCGCGTTGTGCAATGCCTGCATCATGCGGTCAGCCGAGCGAATAATCATTTTCCGATTGCCCCAAGCAATGCTCGCCGTCAGGAAAGCCGCAATTTCTATATCAGCCTTATTCTCAAACCGATGCGGAATTTGTATCGGGTCGCTGTCGATAAACTCGGGCGTATTGTATTGGCGGAATTTTTCGTCTAAAAACTGTTGCAATTCGTGGTGGGAGAGCATGTGCTTTGTTTGATTTCTTAAAAAAAGGTACAAGTTTAGATGTTTTTTCGGATATTTACTTCGCTTTATACTTCTTTGACCATTTAAGAACAAAATATTCGATGGAAAAAAATATCAGTTTCGTTTAGAGTCTTCAAGACAGTAGTCAAAAATAGTCGTTCTCTGTTTTTTTATTCAGTTTCGATTGAAACTCAGGAGAAATTCAATCAAAACTAAAAAA
>DYPD01000111.1:1167-2625 GCA_020720115.1 Thiomargarita sp.
GAACTTGAGTTGTATTTTTCTAAGTTCGGCGCAAGTAATTAACGTGTCCGAAAAAAAACACAGAAATTGTTTTCGATTCAGATTATTTTCTATTTTTGTCGAAACAGAAATTGAGCAGCAAAAACTGTTCACACAAATCGAACAAACAGAAAGTCATGGAAAATATGTCTCCCGATAAATCAGGCTGGTTCAGCAGAACCGAAAAAGGTATCGTTACCGAAACTAAAGACAAAAAAGAAGTAAAAGACGGTTTGTGGTACAAATGTCCCAAATGTCGTGAAATTATGCCGACGGACGACCACGAGGCAAACTTGAATGTTTGCCCCAAATGCGGACATCACGACAGGATTTCGACCAAAAAATACTTCGAAATCATGTTTGACAATAACGACTATACCGAGTTGGATGCAAATATCTATTCGGCTGACCCATTGGCATTTACAGATACACAGCCTTACAAAGACCGTATTGTTAAAACGATGAAAAAAACCGGCTTGAAAGATGCCATGACCACGGGCGTGGGCAAAATAAACGGTTTTCCGTTGGTTGTTGCAGCCATGAATTTTGAGTTCATCGGCGGCTCGATGGGCGCAGTTGTGGGCGAAAAGATTACACGTGCGGCAGATTATTGCATGAAATACCGCATTCCGCTTATGATAATGTCCAAGTCCGGCGGAGCGCGCATGATGGAAGCTGCCATTTCGCTCATGCAATTGGCAAAAGCGTCGGCAAAACTCAACCAACTTTCGATGGCAAAAATACCTTACATCTCGTTTTGTTTGGACCCGACAACCGGCGGAACCACAGCATCTTACGCCATGCTCGGCGATTTGAACGTTGCCGAACCCGGCGCGCTCATAGGTTTTGCCGGTCCGCGCGTGATTCGCGACACCGTAGGACACGATTTGCCCGAAGGCTTCCAACGCTCGGAATTTGTGCTCGAACATGGTTTCTTGGATATGATCATTGAACGCAAAAACATCAAAGAAAAACTCGGACAGATTCTTAAGATGTTTGCGAATTAAATTTAGAATTAAAAATAAGGAATTAAGAATTAGACGTTTTGAACTTCGGTGTTACGGTATAAGTATAGGTTGTTTTAACGTTATCAAACTTGAAACATTCATACGCCGTTAAACTTCGCCAAAATTCTTATAATGAAAAAATTAGAGAAGAGTAACGACGTATTGTATTTTAAAATATTAACAAATTATCAAATCAACAAATTATCAAATCAACAAATTATCAAATTAACACATTATCAAATTAACAGATGAAATACCTTCTAATTGCCTTTTTGGGATTTGTGCAACTAAGCACTGCGTATGCACAACTGTCTGTGAGTGTTGATATTCAGAACAAATCAAAAGTTATAAACGACGGCGCGGCAACGGCTGTGGTTAAGGGCGGAACTGCGCCTTACAAATTTCATTGGTCGAATCAAAGCACGCCGCTTAC
>DYPD01000111.1:2725-9559 GCA_020720115.1 Thiomargarita sp.
TTCGGACACGCGATACAGCTTATTCGCGGAAAATACGATGACCCGGCACACGCAGGAGAAGTTTCACATTTTCAAGCACTTACCGCAGCTTTGTCCGGCACGGTTGGTTTAGGGAACATTGCCGGAGTTGCGATTGCAATTTCAATCGGCGGTCCGGGCGCAACGTTTTGGATAATTCTTGCCGGCTTACTTGGCATGGCTTCAAAATTTACGGAGGTAACTTTGGGTGTAAAATACAGAAAAATAGACGAAAACGGCGTAGTCTCGGGCGGACCGATGTATTATTTGAGCGAAGGTTTGAAACGAAAAAATCTCGGCAAACTCGGGAAAGTGCTTGCGGTTTTATTCGCATTTTTGGTTATCGGCGGCTCGTTCGGCGGCGGAAATATGTTTCAGGCGAACCAAGCTTTTGCACAATTTGCAGTTCAATTTAGAGATATTATTCCGGGAATTGAGGGGTATGGTGCTGTGTTCGGAATTATTTTGGCGGCACTCACGGGCATTGTCATTGTCGGCGGCATAAAAAGTATTGCACGCGTTACGGACAAACTCGTTCCGATAATGGCAATTTTATACGTTGGCACAGCTTTGATTATCATCGGAATGCACATTGAATTTGCAGGAGAAGCCGTCCGATTGATATTCGACGGCGCATTCAACGCTGCAGCCGTAAAAGGCGGATTCATCGGCATTATGATTGTCGGATTTCAGCGCGCAGCGTTCTCGAACGAAGCGGGCGTAGGCTCGGCATCCATCGCGCACTCCGCCGTAAAAACCGAAAAACCTGTCAGCGAAGGCATTGTTGCACTCTTAGAACCGTTTATCGACACGGTAATTATTTGCACCATCACAGCCTTAGTACTCATATTTACAGGCTTTTACGACCCGGCAGTTGCCGCAGGTAAAAGCGGCGCGGAATTGACTTCGGTAGCTTTTGAGTCCATTTTTCCTTGGTTTACGTGGTTGCTCACGGTTGCCATATTCTTATTTGCATTTTCAACCATGATTTCGTGGTCATACTACGGTTTGAACGGTTTCCGCTACTTGTTTGAACGCTTTTTCAAATACAAAAAAATCACTAAAAACATGTATCTCAGCACATTTGTATATTACGTGTTCTTTTTGAGTTTTATCGTAGTCGGTTCATCATCGAGCTTAGGTGCGGTTGTAGATTTTTCCGATTTTATGATTCTGAGCATGGCATTCCCCAATATACTTGGTTTACTGATACTTGCGCCTGAAGTTAAGCAGGATTTAAAAGTGTATATGAACGAAATAAAGGCGTTGAAAAAACAAACAAAACAGAAAGAAATTTAAAACTATGTCGAGAAAAGAAGAACTAAAAGAATTACTTACATTTTCAAGAGGCGAAAAACGCGGCATCTTTGTTTTGCTGATAATCATTGTGTTAGTGATTATTGTAAACCTTGCAACAGATTTTAAAGCACGTAACCAAAACGTTGATTTCTCGAAATTTGAGCAAGAAATAGATTCTTTTCAAGCCTCGCTCAAGGCGCGTGAAGGCGAAACTTACGTGAACCGTTTGGACAAATACATTATTGAACGTTACGACTCGCTGACTTTGTTCAAATTTAACCCAAACACCACGTCCGATGCGGATTGGCTGAAACTTGGACTGACGGACAAACAAATTTCGACCATCAAAAACTATCTCACCAAAGGCGGAAAATTTTACGACAAAGACGATTTCCGAAAAATGTACGGCATCCGCACAAAACAGTTTGATATACTTAAACCTTATATTGATTTGCCCGACAAAACAAATTATGCTTCAACAGATTACGAGCATTTCAACAAAAATTATGACTACGGCAAAAAGCCAAAGAAATCGGACGACATGCCGGATGATTTTGAAGTGTTTCCGTTCAATCCGAATGAAATTTCTGACTCCGAATGGCTCAAACTCGGGTTTACGGAAAAACAAACCGGCACGATTCGCAACTATTTGAACAAAGGCGGAAAATTTCGCAAACCCGAAGATTTGCAAAAGATTTACGGCATCAAAGAAACTCAGTATGAGCGCGTTAAGGATTATATCCAAATTCCGAAAACAGATGACAAAAAGGAAAACTCCACGCCAAAAACAGAAGAATCTCCGGAACGCAAAATGGTGGACATCAATGCGTTATCGGCTGAGGAGTTTGTCGCATTGGGCGGATTTTGGAAATACAACGGCGTAAAAATTGCAAAATTCCGTAATGATATCGGCGGATTCCACAGCAAAGAGCAATTGCTTGATGTTTATGGAGTTAAAGTAGAATATTACGAAAGAGTTTCAGACAATATCATAGTCGGGAAAGTTGAATTGAAACAAATTCGCATAAATTTTGCCGATGAAAAAGAACTTGCCGCGCACCCGTATTTGGAGATTCATAACGCGAAAGACATTATTGAATTTCGGGACAAACACGGCAATTTTACGAACATAAACATATTGCGAGAGAAGAAAATTCTGTCGCAAACCACATTCGACAAACTGAAACCTTACTTGACTGCGAAGTAAATTATTCTATCATAGAAAATACCGCTTCGGTAACATTCATCGCGCCGTCGGCGATATTTAAAATGTTAGCTTCCAGCATGTAACAAGGTGTTGTGGCTAACTTGAATTTTTTATCTATAACAACTTCACCGTGATTTGTGTTTGTGTGTTTTCCGCCCATTTTGGTAATTTGTTGCGCCGTATATTCATCTTGCCCTACGGTAACTTCCGCACCCGTGACGACACGTGAAACCATTGCCGGCGAAATGCACAATGCACCGATAGGTTTCTTAAGTGTAACCGCTTGTCGTATAATGCGTTCCACATCTGAATTTACGGAACAATCGGCGCCGCGAAAGGCTAAATTCGATAAATTTTTGGCAACACCGAAACCACCCGGAAACATCAGGGCATCGTAGTATCGCATATCTAAATTGCTGATATTCTGTATTTTACCACGCGAAATCCGAGCTGATTCCACCAGAACATTTCGAGTTTCCGGAACAACATCGCCAGAGAGGTGGTTAATGACGTGATATTGAGCAATATCAGGAGCATAAACATCATAAGTTCCGCCGAGTTTCATAACGGCATACATGGTAAAGGTGGCTTCGTGAATTTCCGCACCGTCGAACACGCCGCAGCCGGAGAGCACAATGGCTGTTTTTTTGGAAGTACTCATATTTCTGTTTTTTTGTAAGCAATCATTGCGTAAATATACATATTTTAGCCGAAAATTATCAAAATACATTTTAAAACATCAAAACATGCGTAAATTTTTGATTCTTATGATATTTTCAGCCCTTTTTTCCGCCTGCGGAAATACAAAAAAACTCAATGTAGTTGCGAAAGACAAGACAATTGACCAAAAAATATTACTCGGCGAATGCACACGCGACGGTTTTGAAAAACGTCAATTCAAAACGTGGTTTCAGGACGAATACATGCAATACATGCCCGACGAAAAAATAGTTGAAGCACTGAGTAAGAGCAAATTATACGAATCCGAAATAACCATCGTTTTGGCAACTTGGTGCTCCGATTCGCGCCGTGAAGTGCCTCGGTTTTACAAAATTCTCGACCAAACAAATTACAGACAGGACAAAATTAAAATGTTCGCCCTCAATAAAAGCAAACAATCCGGACCCGACACCACCGTAACTGCCGACCGTGTCCCAACGTTCATCTTTTCGCGCAACGGCGTGGAAATCGGACGAATTATTGAGTCGCCAAAAACAAGTTTAGAAAAAGATATGTTGGAACTGTTGAAATAAGTTTCGGAACATTTATGAATTGAAAATGAAACCTTTACACCGATTTTTCCCGCTTTTGCTCGGACTTTCCGTATGGATTTCCGCATGTAGCCCGACAAAATATTTGACCGAAGACGAATATTTGCTCACGGCAAATAAAGTTGTAATTTCAAACGAAAACGACTCGATAAAATACGATTTTTCCGAAAGCGATTTGCTTTATTTGCTGCGTCCGGTGCCGAACTCTAAGCTGTTTTTTATGCGCTTCGGCACGCGCATTTACAACATGCGCAGCGACAAATCGCTTGAACGCGCCACAAAAAAATACGAACGCAAGAAGGAAAATCTTATCGAAGATAAAAAGAAACTCGAAGACAAAACAGACAAATACCGCAACAATTACGGGAAATACAAAGCGCATTTAGAAAATATTGAGGAACTTGACATCAAAATTCGGATACATACAAAATGGCTGAATACAAAAACTTCGGTTACAAATCAGGATTTAGTTATCAACAGTGCTCAAAACTACAGAAAAACATATAAAGCGCAATGCAAGAAAGAATTGAAAACCAATGAGTACGATGCGCGACTTAAAGATTTAAAGGAAGAGCGAGATAAGTTTGAAAAAGGCAGTTCTGATTTCAAGAAAATTGACAAAAAGCTCAAAAAATTGCAATTCAAACGCGATGAAGCCGAAGCCAAAGACTGCAATAAACTGCATTGGACGCGCAAAGCAGGCGAAGAACCTGTCAAATTTAAACAAAACGATATTTTTCGTAACGAGCGACAAATCAATATCTTTTTGAAAAACAAAGGCTATTACACCTGCAAAGTTCGCACAAAAACTGAACCGGCAGGCAGAAAAAAACGCGAAGTCATCTACACGGTTTATCCGAACGAACCCTACAAAATCCGTTCGTTTGTGCCCGAAAGCACCGACACCTTGTTTGTGAAAAAAAATCCGACCTTGGTAAAAAATACACTTCTGAAAAAAGACGCATTGCTTGATGTCAGCTTGCTCGAGAGTGAACGCCAACGCATTTACGACAATCTAAGAAATATCGGATATTACAAATTTTCAAAGGATTACATTTTTTATTCCATAGATACTTTGGGCGGAAATCATTCTGCAAATATCCGCATGATAATTAAGCAACCTATTGAAAATAATAAACTTACAACGCACAAAGCCTTCAAAATCCGAAATGTAAACATCTACCCCGATTACGACCCGAAAGCGGCCCTGTCCGACACGGAAAATTACACCGCGTCCATGGATACGTTCGTGCTCGGCACGGAAAAAGGCAACACGTTTCGCTTTCTCAGCAATACGCCCGAAGAACTGAAGCCGGCGACAATTGTAAAAGGTATTTACATTTTTTCCGATTCGCTCTACCAAAGTTCCGATGTCAAAGCGACTTACAAATATCTGTCGGCAATGAAAATTATCAAAATTGCAAATATTGATTTTGAAGAAATTCCCGCGAACGTGTGCCCCGATACCATTTTCGGATATTTGGATTGTAACATCAAACTGTCTCAAAATGAGCGACAATCGTTCACATCCGAACTTGAAGCGACGAACACTTCGGGCGACATCGGCGCGGCGGGAAACATTATTTATGCACATAAAAATATTTTTAAAAATGCCGAACTTTTGGACATCCGCATCAAAGGCGCGTTGGAACGAAAAGTAAACACCGACGGCACAACAAGCACCGACGAAGCAAATTCCGACCTGCCGTTTTTCAACAGTTATGAAATCGGAGCCGATGTTTCTTTGGAATTTCCGAGCTTGTTCGCACCCGGCGATTTGACTAAGTTTATCAAGAAAAACAATCCGAAAACGGTGTTCAACACCAACATAAATATTTTGGCTCGCCCGGACTATAAGCGTCAAGTTGCCGGCTTATCGTTCGGATATTTTTGGAACACATCGCCCGAAGTGCGACACACGTTTCGCCCTGTGCTGTTCGATTTGGTGCAATTGCGTAACCCGTCGGAAGATTTTTTGAGCTACATCAATCGCTACAAACTCTACGAAAGTTACGAAGACCACCTTATTCTCGGGTCGGCTTATACGATTGCTTATCAAGGAAATAGCAAATCGAATAATCGAAATCAAATTTATTTAAGAATAAACGGAAAAATTGCCGGAAATTCGCTTTACGGCGTGATGGCACTGACAGGACAACCCAAAACGGACGGCAATTACCGTATCGGCGAAAACAGTTTTGCGCAATTTACAAAACTTGACGTCGATTTCAGATATTACCGCAAAACAGGCAAGAACAACAAACTTGTATTTCGCAGTTTTCTGGGCGCAGTGTATCCGTATGGAAATCTGAAAGTTGTGCCTTTCGGCGAAAAATATTTTACCGGCGGCGCAAACGGCATTCGTGCTTGGCAAGTGCGCACGCTCGGACCCGGCTCGTATTACTTGCCCGTGTATATTGATGTGTTTCCGAACCAAACGGCAGACATAAAAGCGGAATTTAATCTTGAATATCGTCAAAAAATATTTTGGATGCTCGAAGGTGCGGTGTTCGTGGATGCCGGAAATATTTGGGCGATAAACGAAGCCGATGACCGCACGGGCGCGCAATTCAAATTCAATAATTTTTACAATGAAATTGCCGTCGGAACCGGCGTTGGTTTTCGGTTCGACTTTGATTTTTTCATCCTGCGCCTCGATATCGGGCTAAAACTGCGCGACCCCGCCGCGCCGCCCGAACGCCGTTGGGTACATTTGCATCGCGCCATGAAATACGACGATTGGGCATTCAACATCGGCATCGGCTATCCGTTCTGATGTCGGTAAAACCGTAGAAACGTGTGGCACACGTCTCTCAATTTTACAGCAAAAGATTCAAATGCGATTCTTACCGGCATAGTGTTTGTAAAAAAATGTGTAGATATTTGATTCCATGTAGATTATAGCAGTTTTTTTTAATGAATGTATTGTCATTCAGTAGTCATTCAATAGTCAAAAAGTAGTCATTTATTGTTTTTTTTAGTTTCAATCGAATTTCTACTGTATTTCAACAGAAATTCAAAAGCATTCACAAAAAAAAA
>DYPD01000111.1:9659-11038 GCA_020720115.1 Thiomargarita sp.
AAATCCGTGTTACTTTTCATTCTGTTGAACTAACAATAAACAATGAATGACTATCTTATGACCACTGTACGACCACCTAATGACAAATGACAAAAAAAACAGCCCCCGCACACGGAAGGCTGTTTCCCTGTATCACGGATTTGAAATCCGTGTTACTTTTCACTTTCAACTTTTCACTTTTAGCTGATTAGTATTTATCCTTTTGGAAACCGAAGTTGCGTAGCTCATTGCGCCAAGTGTCGGGGTAGTTGGCACGCACGAGAAAGATGAATGCCGTAAAAAATTTACGAACCTCGCTGCGCAAACCGTTCAGCGTGCCCACTTTGCTCGACACACTGCCGTCTGTACTGCGTGCCGCGTTCAGCAGCGTTTGGTAACGGTCGCGGATGTCCGTCCAATATTCAAGCCCGACTCTCAAGCCTTCAAAGTTGTATGCAGCCAAAGCATCGGTGAGCATAAACAAGGCTTGTACGCGCTGTTCACGGCTGAGCGGCAACTTATACGAACGTTCTTTTGCGATACCAAATTCGCGGTAACGCGCTACGGCGTCCGACTTGGAGCGCAGGTGGTCGGCTAACTTACTCTTCACGTGTTCAATGTTGGCATCAATCTCGTCGTCCAACTTACGCAACGCACTTGTAATGGAACCGCGCGAGGCACCCGTGGTGTTTCGACTCATAACCAAACTGCCGAAATTCTCGGCAAGCTCGGTGGTTTGCGCTTTTGACTTCCACCTCATCGGCATTTGGGTATCGTCCCATTTGGGCAACAAATCGCCGAATACGGCGTACATTTCAAAATCGCCGCGCGGCGTGCTGCCTTGTTTTTTCGAGCTTGACGCTTCGTTTTTTGGTTGCTCGTTGTTACTGTTCATGTCCGAATTGTTCGCATTCGGATTTTCGTCGGCGAAATAATCGTCCGGTAAAAAGTCGTTTGGAAACATAAATTTTGTTTTAAATAAATATTCTGTCAATTGCCTTACTGACAATAGAATGCAAATATAACTATGTAAAGCCAACCTTACAAACAAAGTTTCCAACAGAGTTATTAACAGAAATAGGAATTCAGAAATATGAAATATGAATTATGAAATCAAATTAAAATATAGCGTCGAAAAAATGAATGCTGTAATTCCCCCTCTTCAAAAGGGGGTTAGGGGGATTCTTTCTGTCAAAGGAATTAAAAACAATAGAACGCAGTTTATATGAAATATGAAATTGAAACATTATTTATTGAGTATTGTTTATTGAAAATCAATCAAATACAGTATCTTGCTGTTTGTGTCAGCATGCTTGAAAAACAACTGTTTTCACGTGCAGTGTGCCTTTTGCGCAACCGAAAAATCGCAGATGTACTTGTAAGTAACACTTTGCGGATTT
>DYPD01000111.1:11138-12975 GCA_020720115.1 Thiomargarita sp.
CACTCGGCTCTACATGGTGTATTATTTGATTTCAAAACGGCGGCTCACGGTGCCGATATTCAGAATATACATGCCTTGTGCCAAACGGGGCAGGGTGAGTTCCTGCATCAGGCGGTTGTCCACAGGCGTGTTCAGAACTTCTTTGCCGGAGGTATCCGTAATTCGGATGCGGTCGCCAGCCGGTAATTTGTACAGTATAATATGGTCGTGTGCCGGGTTGGGGAACAGTTCAAATTCCGACTCGTCAAACGGTTTGAGGTCTTGCAGGCTTTGCCCTTCTGCCAAACTGATGCCGATATACACCTTTTCGCTTGCCAAGAGGGTTTTGCCGTCGTACATGCGCAGGTCGTACACACCGGGTGCGAAGGTTGAGGCGGTGGTGAACACCTCGTCGCGGGTGTGCAAATCGTTGAAATTCAACACGGCATTACCGCGTGCATCATACAGCACCATGCGGGCATGGTCGAGGTCTTGAGCTTTGTCGAACGTATAATCGGTTACGAACCAGAACTCTGCGGGGTTCGGATACACATTCAGATGCAGAATGGTTTTATCTTCGGACAAGGATTTGTTGCCTTCGTCGGTCGGCTCAAATTCGGGCAGCGTAATTTCGGGCAAATAGACTCTGCCGACCAAAAGTGTAAGCACAGCGCGGGCATGTTCGCGGGCGGTGCCGGGCGTGCCTGCCGCCAAATCTTCAAGCGTTTGTTTTTGCTCGGCACTTGCAAAGAACCATGTTTTATCTTCGCGCATCAGCTCGGCTTTCATGGTGTAAAAGTCTGCAAGCAAGGCATGGTCGGCTTGCTCTTGGGGCGTGAGGGCGTAGGTTTGCGGTATGGCGTTGAACGTTGCCATAGCATTATCAGCGTTTTGTGCCGTGAAATAATACTCGGCTAACTGATAGGCTCTGTGCACGTTGTGTTCCGCTGCCAGCAAGAGTTCCAAGCTGTCGCCCGTTGTGCCGAGCGTGTCGGACAGGTAGTGGCGCATGCGCTTGCTCAGAATGTGCTCGCGGCGGGCGCGCAAGGTTGAGAGTTCGGCTTCGGCAAGTTCTTTTGCGGAAAGTGTGTCCAAGCCGGCGTCTAAAATCTCGGTGCGGATGTACTCCGGCACTATGGGCGTACGCTTATCCAAAGCATTCTGTATGTTGTTGTCTTTTGCCGTTTGCGGATTTTTGACATACACATTGCGTAACACCGGTGTGGGAATAACCTGATTTTTGTGCGCCGTTTTTATCAAAACCGTATCGGACAACCACGGCGACAGATTTCGCATTTCTTCTTGCAAAGTCAGCGTTTCGCTCGGGTCGGCTATGTCAATGCGGTTGAGCAAGTCGGCAGTGTTGCCGCCGTCTGTTTGTGCCTCAATGCTTGCACTTTTTTGGTCGGCTTCGGTTTGCAATGCTGTCATGTCCGAAATATCCTGTTGGCACAACGCTTCCGACTGGGTATCGGGGCAGTAGTTGTGGTAAACTTTTAGTAAAACAGAGACATTCTTTTTGCAATCAGGGCGTTGTTCGGGTGTATTCTCGGTGTAGTAGTTGATAACAGTACGTCCGCGGTTGTAAATATCGTAATACCCGTTGGTTAAGATACAATCCGGCGAAAAGATGTTACCGGCAGCAATGTTTCTGCCCGTACCCAACTGAATTGTTTTAAGCCCGTAATCATCATTAATGTAAACAGCAGAATTTGAGATGTTTGTAAACGTGTTACACTCAAGTGTCAATTCCGGATTTTTGCGCAAAGTGCGAATACCGTAGTTCAAATTATTGAATGTGTTGTGATAGATACGATTTGCCGTTTGGTTATAATCAAATATTCCGCCGTAAGTCAGC
>DYPD01000112.1 GCA_020720115.1 Thiomargarita sp.
ATTTCAAAAGTATAAAACTTGGGTTATTTTTTGTAATAAATTGAATTACACTGTTCATTGATTTATTGCAAACAGCATTAGGTGACAAATCCAAATGAACGGCAAAATAGCAAATAAACGTAGCGGCGGGGCAGGACGGTTTTTCGTCGGTCTGATTATGATGATTGGCGGTGGGTATCTATTTTTAGACGCGGTGCAGGTCACGCATCATATGAACTGGGGCATGTCCTTATACAGGGTTGGCGGCATGAGCCTAACGCCTGGTTTGGTGCTGATTCCCTTCTTATTCGGCGTAGGTATGATTTTCTACAACCCAGATAATGACTTAGGCTGGATTTTAGTGCTCGCCACGCTGGTTATGCTGGTGTTAGGCGTCATCAATAGCCTGAATTTTTACATGCGCAGTATGTCGGTCTTTGAACTGCTGATGATTTTAGGCTTAGCCGTTGGTGGGCTAGGCTTATTTTTAAGCGGTATGCGCAGTTTACGTTAGTCTCCTAAATAAAGGAATAGGTTTATGAATTTTGCAGATTTAAGTAAAGAACAGCAGATTATGGTCGCCATGCGTAAAACCCTGACCAATATCGCTCGTGAAACCGCGCCACAACCCGGCATGATTCACCCGCTGTCAGAGCAAACAGTGCAGGATATGCGTATGTGTTTAATGCTGATCAGCGCACGAGAAAAAGAATTAGCAGAAGCACAAGGCATTGATAATCAAATGCGTCCGCACTTTACAGATGAGCCTAAAAGCAGCCAAGTGGTTTCTTTAGAACAACGGCGGCGGAAACAGAAGCAGGAGTAGCCGATAAAAAATGCCGGTTGCAGACCCAAACCGGCATTTTTTATAAAGATGAATTGCTTTAGAACTTCAATCCCCAACTTAATTCAATTTCATATTGGCTCATTTCAATACAACCGGACTGGCTGCCTGTGTTTACATTCGTGCCACAGACCTTCTCAGCAGGCATGTATTCTAAAGAAAAACTCAACTCGCTGGCTTGGTTGATGCTTTTAGTTAAACCTAAAGTCCAGTGATCTTGTACAACTGCCGGCGCCAGTATGTTAAACAATCTTTGTTCGCTCGATATAGGTTGATTACCATGAGCATAACCGGCACGAAGCGTCAAGTCAGAGCTATAGTCCCAAGATGCGCCTAATTTGACCACAGTCATATCATCCCAACCAAAACCAATGCCATTATCCGTACCTAACAGGGTACGCGGCATGAAATTCTGGTCTGTCATAGGCACATTATGCCCATTACCAACGGCGGCAACTTCTGAGTAGCGAATGTGCTGCACATCAAGGGCAAGCGTCAAATCTGACAGAGGTTTATAAGCCAAACCTAGAACAAAGGTTGAAGGAATGTCAAAATCGCCACCCTCAGCAAACAGCCCTTTGTAATCACTGAATTTAGTCATCCAGGTTTTAGTTTGATAAGAAGCCCCCAAAGTGATTTGATCGTTGATTTGTCCCAACCAACCCAAGCGTAAGCCACCGCCGTAGGACATATCATAACCATTGTTAGTTACTTTATCGGGATGAGCAGAAACACCCATAAAAGGCTCTAAACCATAGGCTTTGAAACGCTGAATCGCAAAAACCGGCATAACCCCAATGCTATGTACCGCGTCCAGATTACGCGCATAGCTTAAACCAAAAAATAACTGCGAAAGGTCTACGCCCGCAGGGCTGGAAGCAGTTGGCATTCCAGGTATAGGTTGTCCGATTAAAGTAGCATCAGGATAATTAGGTGGAAAGCGTGGATTAAAAGCAGCAAAGACATCTTTAGGATATTCAGTATTCATCCCACCATTGCCACCGATAGTTAAACCTAAAGAAGAGTGGCGATCCAGCATTTGGTTGTAACCCATGTGGGGAACAAAGAAAAGTTCTTTATCGCTATCAAATTTGCCCGGTTCAAAAGTAGGATAACCAGGCGTGCCGTCATTGTTTGCAGTATAGCTGCGATGCGGAGAAAACAGTCCCACGCCTAAATCCATGCGGGCGCCCACATGCACCATCGCTGCCGGATTAGTCGCGGCACTCATAGTATCTAACGGCAACGCCACACCAACGCCGCCCATGCCTTTGCTTTTAGTGCCAAAACCATGTGGTGAATAGCCATTAGTGGCAAAGCTGGCAACTGGTGCTAAAGCAACAGCGGAACAAATCGCAACTGAAAGCAGTTGTCTTTTCATACAAAATCCCCTTTGAGTGTTCAGATATTTTGTGGAATAGTTGTGTTTATTTGAATAGGCATTGCATAAATGCCCTTGCTTGAAAAAAGAGCTGCTAGTGTGGCACATTCTGCGCAGTTGGCACAATAAGAAAACCGCTAAAGCCAGTATATTAGAAAGTCATGGAATACAAAAATACTCTAAAGAAGCAAGCGTAAGCAAAATTGCATCAGTTACATGCGAACTTGTATTAGACCTTATTGCAATATAAGAAATGAGTATGCTTTCAACATTCTCCCTATTATTGATACTAGCATGAAACTAAACCTATCAGAATTAACCAGGGAGCATCAGTAGGAAGAAAAACAATTTAATAATTCTTTTTGTTTTTGCTTGGAATCGGGCTTTAATCCAAGCACTGTAAGCGGCAGTTTTGCGTGCTGTCACACATCAGTAAGCTACCTTGGGTGTACCAGTCTCCGAGCACTAGGCGTTTGCAGTTTTTTCCTTGTATTTCCAGTGCATGGATGTTGGGGCGGTGGGTGTGTCCGTGAATGAGGTACTGTACGTCATGGGTTTGAAAGGCTGTGAGCACTGCCTGCGGGTTGGCATCCATGATAGCCGTGGATTTTTCTTGGGTTGCGGCTTGGCTTTGTGCCCGTAGTTGCCGCGCTAGGAATCTTCGTTGCTCTAGGCTTTTGCTCAGAAAATCTTGCTGCCATAAGGGATTACGCAGTATTTGGCGCAATTGTAAATAGGCGGTATCCTCTGTGCATAGGGTGTCGCCGTGCATGAGTAACGTAGGTATGCCATATAAATCAATGAGATGAGTTTCTGGTAATAGCGAACAGCCGGTTTCTTGTGCGAAAGTTTCGCCGAGCAAAAAGTCTCTATTACCCTGCATAATGAAGACGGGAATTTGCGTGCTGAGTTGTTTTAAGCCATCTTTGATTACTTGATACACCGGGGTGTCGTCGTCGTCACCAATCCAGGTTTCAAACAGGTCGCCTAAGATGAACAGGCGTTCGGCTTGTGGGGCACGCTGGGCAAGAAAAGTGAGGAATAGAGAGAGGATTTTTGGGCGTTCTTCGTCTAAATGCAGATCGGAAATAAACAAGGTTTCGGCGGTCATAGGCGATTTTGCGTGGTCGAGGAGAAAATAAAAAAGGGATAATGTCTTAAACCTTATCCCTTTTTTTGTGCATTTTATTGAACGGCGGGAATATCTGGCGGTTCGGGCAAAGCACCACTAGAGGTAGCATGGGCTGGGCTATCACTCTTTGCTATATGCGCTACTGTTGCCTGGGCAACGGCGGGTTCGGCGGATGCTTCCGGCTTTTCTGGTGCATCAGCATCAGCGGTTGAGGGTTCAGCCGTTTGCGGGGCATCGTTTACCTCATCGCCTGTCTCAACAGGGTCCCCATCCGTGCTATCCGCCACAGTTTCCTCTCCGCCATCTGTTGTTGTTTCTGTTACTTCTGCATTAACGGCAGTATCCGTATTATCCGCTGTAGTTCCATCTCCACTGTCTGCTGTGTCAGTTGCCCCTGCATTGGTGGCAGCGTCTTCTGTATTATCTTCAGTGGCTGCTTCTGATGCGGCGGCTGGGATTGATTGTGCGGTGGGCAGCGGAGCGAGTCGAGCAGCGGCGCTGTCAGCGGTCATGGATTGAATAATGATCGGAGTTTCGGGCATGTATTTGAATGCCCCTTGCGCTTTGATAGTGGCTTTATTCAAGGCGTCTAACACTTCTTCACCCGCCACAATGCGGCCAAATACTGTATAGCCCCAACCGCGCCGCGTCGGGGTACGAAAGTCTAGCGCGTCGTTATCAGCCAGATTAATGAAAAATTGTGAAGTGCCAGAATTTGGCTCACCTTCGCGTGCCATTGCGATAGTGCCGCGTACATTCTTTAAGCCATTATTGGCTTCAATCACCACTGGTTCATAGCTTACTTGCTTTGCTGCGAAAGCTGAATCGTAGCCACCCGCTTGTGCTACATAACCGCCGATTAAGCGGTGAAAAACCGTATTTTGATAAAAGCCATCATTCACATAGCGCAAAAAATTTGCTACCGTTTTTGGGGCTTTATCGGGATACAATTCCACAGTAAAAGTACCCAGATTAGTTTGCACATGCACTTGAGGCACTGTTGCCGTGCTATTGGCAAAGGCTAAGAAGCTGGCACATTGCAAAGAAAGAGCGATTAAAATAGATACCAGAGATTTCATCATGGAGTTCCCGCTAGGTTTTTACTGGTGAAAATTTGTTTGAAATCCACTTTGATGCCTTCGGATTCAATTGCTGGGTTATAAAACAACTGCTCACTCAGTGCTTGAGTAACGAAAATCGCACAGGTGTAAGGTTCAATACGCCATACAGCTTTTATATTGGTCAGTTAGGAAGATAATTATTTTAATATTTGTGAACAGATGTCACTATGGTTTAACGAGGACATAGGGATACCGTACTGTGCAACGGGGAATTATATACCCAACATTCTACTGTCCTCTGCTCTTCATTTAACCCCCTCCAACTTGATCAAGCCAGAGGGGGTTTAAGTTTATTCTGCCATAGTGACCTTTTCAATAATCACAGCAGTTTGGGGGACATCAGTCGGTAAGGGACCACCGCTACCGGTTTTCACGGCTTTGATTTTATCTACAACATCCATGCCTTCTACGACTTTACCAAACACGGCATAACCCCAGCCATCGTGACCTGGATAATTGAGGAAATCATTGGTTTTAACATTAATGAAAAACTGCGCAGTTGCTGAATGAGGGTTATTTGTACGCGCCATTGCAATACTGCCGCGTTCATTTTTCAAACCATTTTTGGCTTCATTTTCAACGGGGGCGTGGGTTTTTTTCTGCTGATAATCGGCACTAAAGCCGCCGCCTTGAATCATGAAGTTATCAATGACGCGGTGAAAAATGGTGCCGTCAAAGAAACCTTCTTTTATGTATCGAGTAAAGTTTTCTACTGTTTTGGGGGCTTTTTCGGGGTACAACTCTAATTTGATCGTCCCCAGACTGGTTTGCATAGTAACCAAAATGTTCTCCTTGTGTTGGCTAGGTTCTGCGGTCACTGAAATTGTACTGACGGGTGCGTCAGTCGCATAAAGGGGTGCGGATAATAACAAAAATAAGCTCATCCAGAGTGTTTTCATGTTGAAGCCTGTTTTCTGAAGGGTTTAGTTTAAGAAAAGCGGCATTACGCCTTAATCCTGGTATGATAAGCGGAAGATTTTACAACTGTCTATAGATTTTCGGAAAAATTAGGAGAAGCTGTGATCAAAACGCGTTTTGCCCCCAGCCCTACGGGCTTGATTCATCTTGGTAATGTGCGCACGGCGCTGTTTAATGCGCTGCTCGCACAGGCGCAACAGGGTGTATTTTTGCTACGCATAGAGGACACCGATCAAGAGCGCAGTGCAGAGCAGTACGTTTGGCAACTGATGGAAGATTTGCGCTGGTTGGGCGCAAATTGGCAAGAAGGTCCCGCACAAGAGCGCGACAACGCGCCCTATTATCAATCCCAACGCGGCGAAATTTATGCGCGTTACTACGATCAACTGAGCGCACAAGGACAGGTTTATCCCTGTTTTTGCAGCCAACAAGAGCTGGCGGTATCGCGCAAATTGCAACGTGCCGCTGGACAGGCGCCGCGCTATGCTGGCACCTGTGCGCACCTCAGTGTAGAAGAAATCGCGCAAAAACGCGCCAAAGGCTTACAGCCCGCCTTACGTTTTCGCGTACCGCGTGGCGCAACCATTGAATTTACCGATCTAGTGCGCGGCACACAGCGTTATGCCACTGATGATATTGGCGATTTCATCATTCGCCGTGCTGACGACACGCCCGCTTTCTTTTTCTGCAATGCGGTAGACGATGCGCTCATGGGCGTTACCCATGTGCTACGCGGCGAAGATCACCTCACCAACACCCCGCGCCAACTGCTGATTTTACAAGCACTTGGCTTACCTAAACCGCACTACGGACACATTTCTCTCATCGTCGGCGCAGACAACAGCCCCCTATCCAAACGTCACGGCAGCCGCAGCCTCAAAGAACTGCGCGAAGAAGGCTGGTTGCCAGAAGGCATAGTCAACTATCTAGCGCGGTTAGGACACACTTACGGACAAGATGACTTTCTCACCTTCGCCCAGCTCGCCGCACAATTTGATCTACAGCGTCTCGGCAAAGCCTCGGCAAAATTCGACGAACAACAACTCAAACACTGGCAGCAGCAAGCCGTTTTACAAGCAGACCCCGAACGCCTCTGGCAATGGATGGACGCCGCCACCCACGCCCTAGTGCCGCCAGAAGCCAAAACCGCCTTTATCAACACAGTGCATCCCAACCTGGTTTTTCCGCAAGACGCCTTACTGTGGGCGACCATTCTCTGCACCGAAAACTGGGCATACACGCCAGAAGCCGCCGCCGAAATACACAACGCCGGCGCCGCGTTTTTTGCCCATGCCCTAGTCGCGCTACAAGACAGCCAAACCGACTGGCAAACAATGGCTCACTGCTTAAAAATCAGCAGCGGCAAAAAAGGCAAAAATCTCTTCATGCCACTCCGTGCTGCACTAACGGGCATGACACACGGACCAGAAATGTCACAAGTGCTACCTTTGTTGGGACTAGAAACAGCCCGCGCCCGCTTACAAAAAGCCCAAGCCGCTTGAAGAAGCTTTGAATTTTGTAAATAGCGGATCAGATCATCGGGTTACGGTGCAATACAGACGTGTCTAGCCCGATTCAAATCCTTGGCGCTTGCTTTAAAATTTTATTCATATAAGTATTGGCTTTTAAAGTACAAAAAACCTAATGAACTATTCAAAATATACTAGCAAGCAAACATTCAACCGCTATTTGAGCTATGTGAGCCATGAAATACGCTCACCTGTAAGCAGTATTATGACCCTATGTGAAGTGCTAGATGCTGGCGTCTATGGCACGGTTAGCCCGCGCCAGCAACAGGCTTTTGGAGAGTTGCGTGAATATGGACAGAATTTGCTGGCTCTATTAGAAAATCTCATTGCTCTGGCTAAAGCTAAACAAGGAAAATTGGGTTTAAACCTAGAAACTGTTGTTTTAGAAGAACTCTTGCAAATGCTAGAGTATTTAACCCATGAAAGTCTCATAAAAAAACGCCAGTTTCTGCATAAACGAATGGATTCCACAGTACAATCCTTTACCGCCGACAGTACATACTTAAAAAATATTCTTCTGTTAATGCTAGAACAAACCATTATTCAGAATGCGCCAGGCGTTGAACTAGAATTGAGGATTACACAACACAATGCCCGCCTGGGTTTTCATCTTAAACCTACCACGCTGCAAACGTCTTTAACCGCACAACCAAGCGAGCATTTCACACAAGTTTATTTACCTCTAGCACACACCTTAGCTCAATTGCAAGGTGGTGCATTGGATTACGATGCTGACACAGGTAGTTTTAATTTATGGCTACCTTTTCACCCCATTGCCGCACAAACATCAAACACAACTCATGCTTCAGCGCAGATTAAAGCTGCTGATTACTGTGCAAATCGAGAACAATTGATTGTAATTGCAGAATCCGACCCCGTGCATAATCATGCTTTAGCAGACTTTCTTTTAGCTCAAGGCTATCGGGTGAAATCTATTTTTAACGGCGCAGAAGCCGTTATACACTGCTTAAATCTTCAGCCCAATTTGTTGATTATGGATGTTCATTTGCCTGATTTAGATGGTTTTTCCGCCGCGCAGCAACTTCAAACCAATATAGAAACCCAACAGATTGCAATTCTTTTGATGAGCACACAGAACACTGATTTAGATAGTGAACGTGCTCAACGTTGCGGCGCACTTGAATTGCTGCACAAACCTTTTTCTTTATCTAGGCTTCAGTCTTATTTAGCTAAAACCATTGCACATAAATAGCTAAAAAATTTGAGCTTATCTATAGGATGCTTCCATGTCCAATGTCCTTCATGCCGATGTCGCGCTAACGGCAGTACAAATAGAAGAACGCTTAGATGAATTATTGGAATCTGTGCTGTCTTCGCGGCGTATGGCAGACGGGTTGGCGCGGCAATTAGCTCCTTGTTCGCGGGCACAGCAAGAGTATGTGTTGCGCTGGGTAAACATTATTCAACGCAGCAATGGTGAAATGGCTTTTCAATTCGCCAACTATGCTCAACAAGCATTGAATTTAATGGATGAAACTGGCATTGAAGCCTGGATTATTCGTTTCATGGATGTTTATGATAAAACCGGCTTACACGCAGCAATTGCGGCAGTACAGGGCGTAGAAAAATTTTCGCAGCAGTTATTGCGCAAAGCGCAAGGTTTGCCATTGGAAGAAATACAAGGCGTATTAGAAACTTTTATATCTGGGTTGAGTGGACGACGATTGAAATTAGCCGTTGATAAGCAGGTTTTCACTGATACAGAAAGCTTGTTTTTACCCGAAGTTTTAGGACATTTTGCGAAACGCGAAGATAATTTTTTCCTTTACAAAGCCACTGCTGTACATCTATGGGCACAAACTCGTTTTGGCACTTGGCGCGTGCCTTTACAAGAGATTGTGCGCACTTTTCCTGATCCCAATCGGGCTTGCCGCTTGTTTCATGTGCTTGAACGCTTGCGTTTGGATGCACAAATTGAACGGGATTTACCCGGTTTGTATCGAGATTTGTGCGCTTTATTGGAACGCTTAAATGAACGCCGTATTCCAGTGGGTTGGGACGTTGTAGAACAACACTTAAAACAACCGCACAGCAGCGTGGATACCAGCTTGGCATTCTTGGGGCAAATTTATGAGCAGGATTTTTGTTTGAGTGAATGCTGCTATCAAGGTATTTTATTACCTGAACGAGTCGCAGAAATACGCGCTATTCGTTTAGCCAAAGAAAAGGATTTATTTCGTTTAGGTTTGGTCAAAACCGCCGCTGAACATGACCAGCAAAAATATCCGCCAGCAGAATCCCTAGCAACAGATGAAAGCCTTGATCCTTTAAGCCGTTTTACTCTGAAACAATTAGAAGAACAAGAGAATGGTTTTACCTTCCAATTAGAACTGGATGGCTTACCCATTCTTCCGCCGGAAAATGTTAGGTCCTTAATGGACTCTATTATTCAAGATACTGGAAAAATTCCTGAAAAATACTTAACACCGGCGGGTGCTGGCAATTATGTGCTGGCGGCATTGAAATGGGAACAAGAAAAGGACCCTGGTGAGGTGTGGCAAGGTATTTATCACGAAGAAGGCGCTTTTATTTACCCGGAATGGGATTGTGACCGCCAGCATTACCGCAAAAACTGGTGCGTGATGCGTGAAATAGATGTTTTGCCGTGCAATGAAAGCTTTGTGCGCGACACTCTGCGTAAGTATCGCGGACTGGTGAAAAACCTGCGCCGCACCTTTGAGGGCTTACGCGGCGCACAAAAGCTGTTGCGGGCGCAAACTTTTGGCGAAGACATTGATTTAGATGCCTTTGTTGAAGCCTACGCTGATGCGCGTTCGGGCATGGAAATGACTAATCGCTTGTTTACCAAGCTCGAACGCCACGAGCGAAACATCGCGGTGATGTTTATGGTAGATATGAGCGGTTCAACCAAGGGGTGGATTAATGATGCTGAGCGCGAAAGCCTGATTTTGCTCTGCGAAGCCTTAGAAAGCCTGGATGATCGCTACGCGATTTATGGCTTTTCTGGCTTTGGGCGCAAGCGTTGCGAACTTTACCGCATCAAGCGTTTTGACGAACCTTACGATAGCCTGGTTAAGCAGCGCATTAGTGGCATTAAGCCGCAGGATTACACGCGCATGGGCGTAGCCATTCGCCACTTAAGCGGCTTGCTCAAGACACAGGAAGCGCGGATTAAGCTGCTGATTACCTTGTCTGACGGGCAACCTGATGATTATGGTGATAATTATCGCGGCACTTACGGCATTGAAGACACGCGCCAGGCGCTTTTAGAAGCCAAGCGCGACAGTATCCATACCTTTTGCATCACGCTGGACACCGAAGCTAAGGATTATCTGCGGCATATGTACGGACATGTGAATTACATTGTGATTGATGAGGTGCGCAAACTGCCGCTGAAAGTGTCTGATATTTATCGCAAATTGACGACTTAATATCGGCGGGTGGCGCTATCTCATTAAGCGCATATCGTTCCCATAAAAATATGCCAGATTTTAATTCTGGTCATTAAAATTCATTGAAGTTTACATTATAAAGCAATGAATTTTATTAGAGTGATTGCGATCAATGCCAGTGACAAAATCTCTGCGGTTAGAAATCATTGTGACCATCTACTGAGACAGGCTCGATCCAATAGACAAAGCTTGCGCCAGTGCATAAAGAAAACTATCAGACGGTATTTGTCCATAATTATACAGATCAAATTGATAATCGCATTCAAAATAAAATTTACCTGTGTCTTGGCGATAATCAGGATTTTCTATTTTAATAGGCGACAGACCATGCCAGAGCATTTCATGCAAACCCTGTTTGTAATCATAATCTTGTGAATTTTCTTTATCATGCCACTGCATTTTTTTCAGCAAAGAAATAAAATGCATTTGTTCTACACTTAGCGGCTCAAGTTTTTGTATTTCTGCCAATCTCTTAGTATATTTACCTAAAGCGCTTGTATAAGTTTTAACTAAATACTGTGTAAGTGCTGCATTATCTACATTCAAGCCATCATCATATTCATAGAGTTTTAATAAGAGCTTTTCATACTCTTGCAAGGTAGGAGAAAAAGCAAACATCGCTCGCATTGCAACCATGAATAAAAAAGCCACATCTTTTTCAGCTAAATGATTAAACTCTTTAGTATGTGTAGTCCAATTCCGCGCACATTTCATGATTTCTCCTAAAGTGTATTTCAGGCGATCTTTTTTGGCTTTATCAGGTTCAGCTTTATCTTCCCATTCATGCGTTAATGCACGAATAAACAACTTGAAACTCTTTTCTCTCGGTTCTTTAATGGGTAATAGCGTTTGCAAGGTTGTTAGATAATCCCGCATATCGGCCAGAAAATCAGCGGGTTTTGCATTCTTTATAAACTCGCAAAATTGAATTTTCTCAGGTTGATCACGGATAAGTGCTTGTGCTGCTTGGCAACCGAGAAATACACCTTTGCGTAAAATATCATAGTCAGTTTTAGGTTCACAGCGTTCAGCAAGCCATGTTTGAATCGCATCACGATCAGTTTTTTCTTTTTTGTTACGAATTTGATCATTAACGCGAATTTTAGCCGTCTTAAAGGCAGCTTCAATACTTTGTAACTCATTTCCATGATTAGATACAAATAGCACTCTCTCTTTGGGAAAGCCTAAATTCATCACCAATTCGAGATAAATTTGATAGCCCGCCGTTCTTTTTAACTCTGCCTCATTACGATCATACAGCTCTAAAATAGCGTCCAAATCATCTAGGGTTTCTGTCGCTGAGTCATTAACTTGCGTTTGTTCCACATGAAACTGAGCATTGATTTTGCCCGCAATTAAGCTTAAGAAACCATGTCCTCTTGCGCTGCCTTTTAGTATTTTTTTCTGGCTAGTCGGATTTGTGCAAGAAAACTGGTAGTGCTGAGTTATTTTTTGTAAGCGAAGCGTGACCACTGTTGCTTGGTCAGACGCATAATACTTAAATACATTCACTAAAGTTTCTGTGAAGAGAATTAACAATAGAGAATATTTTTGACCATATTCATTAAAGCTCACTTGCTGTTCAGCAAAGCCTTCAATGTGAATGGGAAAGAAATGCAATGCTAACCAATGCTGCATCGTTGTCATCTCTGCATTTAGACATAATTCATTCCATTCTTGTTCCCATTGCTTTTGTAAGTGCTTCCAAATTTTATGGTAGGTTGGATTATACGCTAAATCGTCTGGTTGGGTATTTTCAGGTACTAAGTTTTGCTTTATTGCATAAGCTAAATAATGCTGTATGATTTGAAATTTTCTGCCTGCGGTTAAGAGTTGTTTTAAGACATCGCCACAGGCGTGTGTGAGTACGCTTAAGAAAGTGGCTTCACCTTGAGTATCTTCACGCAGTTGTTGCTGCAAATTATTAGAATCAGCAGAAATCGCTAAAAATACTTTTAACAACCCGTCCATTTCATGCACGGCTTTTAAGGAAACGGTGGCAGGTAGTTGGTATTCAAGTGAGTATTCGAGAGAACTTAATGCGCCACGAAATTTATGCGCTACCATTGCCAACAATTCTTCTAATTTCAGTTTTGCTTCTTGTTCTTGTAGTTCTCGCAGTTTGGTTTGGGCTAGTAAAAATAGCCATTGTTTAATGGAGCGGGGATAATCGGGTTTTTCTTTTTTTTCTTTATCTGCTTGTGTGTTTGTTTTAAACTGCTGAATGTCTGCAAAATGGGTGGTGAGTTGGTCTTTTTCTTCTAATAAACGCACGACTTGATTGAAACCTGTGTTTGCTTGTGAACGGTTGATACTCACGCCTTGTCCGATAAAATAGGCTGAAGCGCGTACATATAAGGCTAAAGGATCATGGCTCTGTGCTGCTGCATTCAAGTGTTGCCAGGCGGTTTGCTTGTTTTGTTCTACGCCATTGCCGTCACGATAGAGGAAGTACAAAATCACTTGTGCGGGCGTGGTGTTGTTTGCGGCTTGTTGTTTAAGATAAGCAATGATTTTTTCATCCATCGCATCTGCTGGGTCAAGAGTCACAGTTATTTTAGCGGCAAAGTTGGCGGCAGCTTTGTATAGTGAAATTCCTATAAATTTGTTATGTTTATTTTAAATACTTCACTGAA
>DYPD01000113.1 GCA_020720115.1 Thiomargarita sp.
TACATTACTTAAACAACAGGGTTTAGCGCGGCGCGGGGTTTTGCAATTTGCGCGTGGGCGCGTGGATACGCCTGCTTTTATGCCCGTCGGCACTTATGGTACGGTGAAGGGGATGCGTCCCGAAGAGGTCGCGGCGACGGGGGCGCAGATTATTTTGGGCAATACGTTTCATTTGATGTTGCGCCCTGGAATGCAGGTGATTGAGGCACACGGCGGTTTGCACGGTTTTGCGCATTGGGATAAGCCGATTTTGACGGATTCGGGCGGTTTTCAGGTGTTTAGTCTGGGTGAGATGCGCAAAATCACGGGGGCGGGCGTGACGTTTCGCTCGCCCTTGGATGGCGATACGGTGTTTTTGGAGCCAGGATTTATAGAATTAGGAAATCAATCTACCTCCCAAAGCATCTCCCTACCCGAGAGGCAGTCAAGCGCGGGGAGGTGGGCGCAGGCTTATCCTCGTGCCGCGTAGAACGCTGGCGCGAGAAAAAGTGGTGCGTTACGGCGCAAAAAGACGCGCCTAACGCACCTACCTAACCTTGCAAGGCTTGCACTCGTGCGGCAAAGAGTTGATTTAAGGCGCTGAGAGTGGCTTCTAACAACACGGCGGGGCACTGGCTTAGGAAGGTTTCTGGGGTGATTTCGCCGGCGAACATTTGCCAGGCGAGCTTTTGTAGGCGTTGCATTTCGCTAAAACCGACGGTTTTTAGCATGAATGCTGACAGCGGTGAGTGTTTGATGTCGTAATGGGATGCTTGTGAGCGCCCTTTTTCTAGCAGGCTGAGGATGTCTTCTTCAATGGGGGTGGCGGGGCGGTAATTTTGTGTCAGTGAGGGTAAAAAGTTTTCTAAATGCAGTCCCTTATCTGTGGTTTGGTTGGGCAAGCCGCCAGTCATGAGGCTCAGCGGTGTGTCTTGGTGTAGACGTAGGCTGAGGGCTTCTAGCACTGTGATGGCGACTAGCTTCATGCTGAGGTAGGCGCGGGCGATTTCTAGGTTGCGGGAGATGCGTTCGACGAGGACTTGGTGTAGCGATTCGGGCGGTTCGTCAGCAAAGCGAGTGATTACGCGCTCGGCTGGTAAGCCGTTGAGAAAGCCGGACATTTTTTGTAGGGTGCGGCGGTATTCGCGCACTGTGTAAACGTCACCGCGGTTAATGTCGTGGTTGAGTTCGGGCAGTATGTGCCAGGTGTTGTCTAAAAAGGCAACTGGGTTGGGTGCGGCAAAATTTTTGATGTCACGGTTGCTTAAGCGTACCGCACGTTTAATTGCTGCGACTAGATCATCAGCAGAAAAACCTAAGAAAAAACGCTGGTTTAAGCGTGCCAAGCGTTGTTGTAAGGCGATCATGGCGGTCATGCCTTCAGCGGACATGGAGCGAAATGGAATGGTGGCTTCTATGCAGGCGACTATTTGTGCCAAGATTTTTAGCGGCAACCAGGCTTGTAAGACTTTGGCGGCAAATAAGGCGCTTAAGAATTCGTTTTCGCCATCCAGTGGGGAGAGCGTTTGTCCTGGGTGCATGTCAAAAATACCTGCCACTAATTCGTAAACCTTATCTTCTGGTAGGGGGTTGCGTATATTGAGTTGTTGTTCTTCGACTTCTTCTATGAAAGGTGCTAAGTAGAAGGTTTGATTCAAGGCAATGCCTGAATCAATTTGTACATAGATTAAGTCATGAAAGAGTGCGGCAAGTATTTCGATAGCATCTTCGCTCTCTGCGACTTCTAACAAATGTTCGGTATCGTGAAAATGCCGGCTTGGGCGGCTGGTAATACAAACAATTTGCGCAGCGAGCCGTTCTATTTCTAGTAATGAAATAGGTGCGTTGAGTTGGCTAAAGGCTGTGCTGAGTTTCACTTGGCAACGTTGTTGTAGAGTGTTTTGCATAATTTTTCCTCTCTTGTCGGTGGCTATTTGACGAGATGCTACAGAGTGCTTGGCAGTTCTATTGTGTCACTGTGGTAAAACCTAGATTTTCCCACATTTGCATTCCGCCGCGATACCATTTCAACTTATCCGCTGGATAACCATAGCGGAGTAAGGTGTGGATATTTAAGGGGGATTGTCCGCACCAAGCACCATTGCAAAAGAAAACCAGGGTTTTGGCTGGAGCAAAATCAAATAAACCTTCTAATTCTTTAACTCCAAAAGTACCAGTCAAAATCTCGGCAATGCTCATAGGATCAGCCGCGCCTACGCTAGAACTGAGTTTGTTCCAGGGGATGTTGATACTGCCTGGAATGGTGCCTTTAGCCACCCAGTCTGGTGTGCGTGAATCAATGACTAGAATAGAGGAATCGCCTTGCCCAAGGCGTTGCAAATAGTCTAGCAGTTCTAATTCTCCGATGGTTTCTACGCCAGGGGCTAGGTGCATGGGTTGAATACAAAAGGGTGGGCAAGGGCGTGAAGTCATGGCGAAATCGGGCGCGACTGTATTCATGTCGTCTTGATTGCGTTCAATGCTCAGGGGTTTGCCTTGATGCAGCACAGTAACTGAGGCTAAGTCTTTGGTAATGTTGACTTCGAGTGCCAATGCGGGTTGGTAAGAGAGCAACGAGAGGAGCAATAAGCCTGTGTTGGGGAAAGAATGTGACATGAGTTTGCCTTCAATGCAGGTGGTTTGTCATCTGCCGCTTTGTATTCAGTGACAGGTTAATCAATGCGTTTTGGAGTTAAGGTGAAATGCTGATGAGCAAGAATCAATCCGACAATTTCTACTGTATTTTCTTTATTTTTACTGTTTTCTAAGGTTAGACGCACGGCACGAGGCAGGCTTTGGCGTTTTTTGGCAGACCATTCGTCTAACCATTTGCTTTCTTCAAATTCGCTATCCTGGTGTATCGGATCAATGTCTAAATATTCTAAACGCACTTGATAGTTTTCAAATAATAAACGCGGCTTGGCTTTTTCTAGGCGCTTGGCGGGATCGTCTGCAAATGCGGGGGTAATGCGCAGTTCGATGCCTTTGTCGTCTTTTCCTGGGGTGATTTGCCAGGCATATAAACCAGATTCGCGCTGGGGCGAAACAGTAGACACCCAAGTGACCCGATCTGTTTTGCCTTCAAATAAAATGTAGGAGACTTTTTCTTTTGGGTGCATGTAGAGATGTGCAAAAGCGCCCTGAAAAGCCCGTTCTATTTGCAATAAAATCAGGCTATTATCAAATTTTTCATCAAGCGCGTCTGTGCTACGCTGCCAATCTTTGATGAGTACATTGAGTCCTGCGCCTAACAGCGCCACGACCATCGCGGCTAATGCCATAGCGATGACTAATTCCAGTAGGGTGAAACCGCGCTGTGCGTAGACTGGGTGTGTCATAAGGGATGCGAATGCGTTCCTTGCCGATTATTGCAACGACGGCAAACGCCGCCAGTGCAGTCCTTGCAGACTACTCTCTTGTGTCTTGCCGCTGCTAATAGTGTAAGGCTCTAATACATAAAGGATTTTTGTGGTTTGGCGAGCTGGGCGTGGCAGCGGCGAGCCTTGTTCAATGCTGGCATGATCGGCATATTCTTCGGGGTATTTGGGATATTCCGGTTTGTATTGCGCTTGTGCTGCATTAAGTGCGGCGCGTTCATACAGGGTGCGTTCTAAACCTATTTGCGCTTTTAATGCCAGACGTTTGCTGCTACCTGACAATGCCATGACAGTGCCTAATGCTAAGGCGACAATGAACAGGGCTGCGAGCACTTCTAGCAATGTAAAGCCTTGATAATTAGGTTTTTTTCTCATCATCTAGGGTTGCCTTAAGTTTGCCAGTCAGGGCGTCAATCTGCACCTGCACGCTGAGGCTGCCGTGCTTTAGTTCATAATCTCCGCCGTTAGAGCCGCCGCCCGGATAAAAATGTACTTCAAAAGGTTCGTTGCCGCGTGCTTGTTTTGCGCCTTTGGCGCTAATTTCGACGCCGCGACTGAACCATTGTCCAGGTTGGTTGCGCCGACTGTCGGCTGAGTTGGCTTCGGCTGTGTCGGCAACCGGTGGATAGAGGCGTACCAGGGTTTCTTGCCCCTGAATTAATGCCATGCGCCGTGCATAATTCAACACGGAAACCAGTTCTCGTACTTCGGCTTGCACCCGTGCGCCGTCGCTGCTGCTCAGACGCGGCAGTAGAAAAGCGGCGGCAATGCCGATAATGCTGAGCACAATCAATAATTCCAATAAGGTGAAGCCGCCAGATTTTGCTCTGAAATGCCGTTGCATCGGCTTTATTCCCAATTTTTAATATCCGCATCATCACCTTCGCCGCCTTCGCGTCCGTCCGCACCGAAGGAGTAGAGGTCGTAGTCAGTGCCGTGCGTGCCGGGCTGTTTGTACTGGTATTCATTGCCCCAGGGGTCTTTCGGCAAAATCGGCTTTGGCAGGTAAGGACCGTTCCAGCGTTTGTTGCTGCCGGGGTTTTTGATCAGCGCATCTAGGCTGTTGGGGTATTTGTGCATGTCCAGACGATAGGTGTCTAGCACGGCGGCGAGATTACTGATCTGTGCCTTGGCTGCGTCGCGCTGTGCGCCGCCAAAACGCTTAAAAACCGCAGGTCCAACCAGTGCGGCTAACATGCCGATGATGGCCATGACAATTAACAGTTCAATGAGGGTAAAGCCGCGATTTTTGCGCGATCTTTGTGCATGAGTGTGCTGCATGAAGGTCTCCAGAATAAATAAAAAACAATATAAATCAATGAGTTGCTAAAACAAGCAAGGGTTTTATCTGCACTGCCATTCCCAATGTCATGGCAGCGGGTTTTATCTCCGGCGTGTTTGGCATCGGCAAAAAATCGCTGGTGACGCCTAAAACGATAAGGATTTGTTGTATCTTATCAAGCTTCTTTGTAGAGTGCTGGATTCTATACGGCTACCTACCGTAAATGGCGGGGCATAGCTAAAATTAAAGCAGTCGTTTTGGCAAACGGCTGAGGTTTTATTGGGTTACACAAGACACTCCAAACACAGGGCATTCCAATGGATAAACAAGACATTGAAGAAACGCAAGACATCAGCAAACATGAACCCCCACCGATAAATCACAGTGGCATCAGCAGTATCGCGCATTTTTTAGAAAGCGCCTTGGAAACCATGCTGTTTCATAGCCGTTGGGTGCTGGCGCCCATGTATGCGGGATTGATGCTGGCATTGATCATACTGGCGGCTAAATTTGTCCAAGAATTTGTGCATCTAGTGCCGCATGTTTTTGAATATGAAGGCTCTAAGTTGATTTTGATGGTGCTCAGTTTGGTGGATTTAGTGCTGATTGCCAATTTATTGCTGATGATTATTTTCAGCGGCTATGAAAATTTTGTCTCGAAAATTGACATGGTATCCGAGCATGTAGATCGCCCTGAATGGATGGGCAAAATTGACTACACCGCCATGAAACTCAAGCTGATCGGCTCAATTGTCGCCATTTCCGCTATTGAACTCCTGAAAGCCTTTATCAATGTAGCCAATATGCCAAAAGAAGATATTGGCTGGATGATTGGTGTACATATGACGTTTGTGGCTTCCGGGGTACTCTACGCCTATATGGAAAAAGTCTACCATTCAATAGATAAAAACCACTAATGGCGGAGCTAACGCATTTCAATGCGGCGGGTGCGGCGCATATGGTGGATGTGGGGGACAAAGCCATTACCCACCGTGTGGCTATCGCTGAAGGTTGGATTCTCATGCAGCCCGCCACTTTAACCCTGATTGACAGCGGCGGGCATCAAAAAGGCGATGTGCTCGGCATTGCGCGTATTGCTGGCATTATGGGTGCAAAACGCACCAGCGATCTCATCCCTTTGTGCCATCCCTTGAGCTTAAGCAAAGTTTCGGTGGAATTTGTCTGCCAGCACGAACCCGCTGCCGTACACTGCCGCGTACAGGTCGAAACCCACGCCCGCACGGGCGTGGAAATGGAAGCTCTGACTGCCGTGCAAGTGGCATTACTGACGATTTACGATATGTGTAAAGCGGTGGATAAAGGCATGATTATCCAAGGCGTGCGCTTATTGGAAAAGCGCGGCGGGCGCTCCGGCGTTTGGCACTGTTAATTACTTAGCTTTCATAGCCTTGCGGATTCTGCTGTTGCCAGCGCCAAGTATCAGCACACATTTCTGCTAATCCATATTGGGCTTCCCAACCCAATTCTGCGCGGGCTTTACTGGGGTCTGCATAGCAGCTCGCAATATCCCCCGCACGTCGCCCAACCACTTGATAAGGCACAGATTTCCCTGATGCCTGTGCAAAGGCGTGCAGCATCTCCAACACACTGTAACCCCGCCCAGTGCCCAAGTTATAAATCACCAAACCCGATGCCTGAGCCAGCTTATCCAGCGCCTTCAAATGCCCATCCGCTAAATCCATCACATGAATATAGTCACGCACCCCGGTGCCGTCGGGTGTTGGATAATCATCGCCAAAAACAGACACCTGTGGACGCAAACCAACAGCCACTTGGCTAACAAAAGGCATCAAATTATTAGGTATGCCTTTGGGCGATTCGCCGATTTGCCCGCTTTGGTGTGCCCCCACTGGATTAAAATAACGCAGCAAAGCAATGTCCCAACCCAGATCAGCACGATACATATCCTGCAAAATCGCTTCAATCATCAACTTAGTCTGCCCGTAAGGATTGGTTGCAGACAGCGGGAAATCTTCAGTAATAGGCACCCGATGCGGATCACCGTAAACCGTTGCCGAAGAACTAAACACCAAGCGTTTAACCCCGTGTGCTGCCATTACCTCGCAGAGCACCAATGTTGCGGTGAGATTATTGTGGTAATAACGCAACGGCTGACTGACGGACTCTCCGACCGCTTTTAAGCCCGCAAAATGAATCACCGCCTCGATTTTTTCTTGGCTAAACACCTGATGTACAGCGCCTTTATCCAACAAATCCAGCTTATAAAAACGCAATGCCCGCCCCGCCAAAGCTTGCACCCGCTGTACTGCCAGCACACTGCTATTGCACAGGTTGTCCATCACCACCACTTCATGTCCGGCTTGCAACAACAGTAGGCTGGTATGGCTACCGATATAACCTGCGCCACCCGTGACTAACACTTTCATGCTTTAACCCTCTTCTTTAGATTTTTCGAGCAAACTCGGCAACGCTGCTTGCAAATACACCAGCATAGACCAGAGCGTCAAAATCGCCGCCACATACAATAAGCCAAACCCAATGCCCGTGACCGGCAGCCCCCATAAAGGGTGTTGATAAATCAAAAACAGCATAGCGATCATCTGCGCAGTGGTTTTCAGCTTACCAATATAGCCCACCGCCACCAGATCACGTTTTCCCTCGCTTGCCATCCATTCGCGCAACGCAGAAATCACAATTTCCCGCCCGATAATAATAGCCGCAGGCAAGGTCATCCAAGGCGTTGGATAGGTTTCCACCAACACCACTAACGCCACTGCTACCAGCAGTTTATCTGCGACCGGATCGAGAAAAGCGCCAAAACCCGTGATCAACGCATGTTTGCGTGCCAAATAGCCATCCAGCCAATCTGTCATGGATGCCAACAAATACAACCACATAGCCGCAGCATGAGCCCAAGACAAGGGCAAGTAAAACACGATAACGAAGACCGGAATCAGAAAAATGCGCAACAGCGTTATAAAATTCGGTAAATTCATAAGATTCTTGGGAAGTGCGAAACAATGATGGGCATTGTGCCAAAAGGCGAGGCATTTGGGGAGAATAAAACAGCCACAACACAAGCTTTTGCCAGCCATAATGACCAGCAACCTGCAAAGAATCCAAATCACACCCTGAGTCTGCCGCCTTTTTCCCGCGTTGTATGACAGACCTGGTGGATTTTGCCAGGTCTTTTTCGTGAGCCAGCGGCGCTTAGATTTAAGGAATGGCGACTACTTCTAATAATCTTTCGACAAAATGCGAGGGAGTGATGCCGTCGGCTTCCGCTTCAAAGGTAAGTAAAATGCGGTGGCGCAAAATATCTGGAGCGACGGTTTGGATGTGTGCTGGGGTGACAAATTCTTCACCTTCTAACCAAGCTAAGGCGCGGGCACAACGGGCAATGGCAATGCTGGCGCGGGGCGAGGCGCCAAAACGACACCAGCGTGTCAGGTCGCGGTCTAGTTTGGCGGGATTGCGACTGGCAAGCACCAGATCAACGATGTAGCGATTGAGCTTGTCGTCTACATAAATCTCGGCAACTGCTTTTCGCGCTTCAAATAAGTCTTTTTGCGTCAATGACTTGGCGGGTGGGCGCGGGCGCTGTTTTTGTTGCTGGCTGTCGAGTGCCATGATTTGTAATTCTTCTTCGTGATTGGGGTGGGCGACCCAAACGTGCATCAAGAAGCGGTCAAGCTGGGCTTCGGGCAACTGGTAAGTGCCTTCTTGTTCAATGGGATTTTGCGTGGCTAACACCATGAACAGTTCGGGTAACGGGTAAGTGCGTTGCCCAACCGTCACCTGGTGTTCAGCCATTGCTTCGAGGAGCGCGGACTGCACCTTGGCTGGGGCTCGATTGACTTCATCTGCCAGCAAAATATTGTGGAAAATCGGACCGGGGCGAAACTCAAAATCTCCGTGTGCCTGGCGATACACATCGGTGCCGATCAAATCTGAGGGCAGCAAATCGGGCGTGAACTGCACGCGGTGAAAATCCCCTTCCAGGGCTTCTGAGAGGGCTTTAACGGCAGTGGTTTTGGCTAATCCTGGCATCCCTTCAATGAGTATGTGTCCGTCGCTGAGTAAACCGATCAGCAGGCTTTTAATGAGAGATTTTTGCCCTATTACCCGCGATTCTATGTGTGCTCGCACGGTATCAAGTATTGAAGAATCCATGAAATACGTCCTTTAGTGAAATAAGCGAGTGCGTAATGTAGAGAGTATTAGCCTTGATGTCAAAAAGCGCCTACGCGCAGTGCCTTGAAGCCCCTGCAAGCAACCCCATAACGGGCAGAGTTTTTTTCAGCATTTTTATTCATTTATCCTGATGACGCACTGGCTCGGTTGAAGAAGATTTTGGCGAGCAGTGCGCACCAGCGACTTAAACAGGAGAATTGACACGCATGTCAGAAGCAGCCAAGCCAGATACAGATACAACGCCAACGGAAGTCGTGCATAGCCAGAATGAACAACCTATTGCTGAAGACTTTAAGCAAAGTGCAGAGCCGCTTGCCACTGAAGCACAAAGCACTGAAGTCTTAAGCGGAGAAATTGAAGCAGCAGAAGAAATTGCCCAGGCAGAAACCTTAGCAGCAGCGGACGAAGCGCCTCCTTCTGTGGCGGATTTACAGCGCGAAATCAAACTGTTGCGTGGGCAATTGCAAGATAGCCAAGATAAACTCGCACGCCAGCAAGCAGATATTGAAAATGCGCGAAAAAGAATGCAGCGTGAATTAGAAGACGCGCATAAATTTGCATTAAAGAACTTTGCGGTAGAATTGCTGCCAGTAAAAGACAGCATGGAATTGCATGATATTGAATTGCAAAATGCCAGCACTACGGAAAGCGAAGCCATCAATCTGAACAACTTAAAAGAAGGTAGCGCCCTGATTGTCAAAATGCTGGCTACCGCATTAGACAAATTCAATATTGAAGAAATCAATCCGCTAGGCGAGAGGTTCAATCCCGAATGGCATCAAGCCATGTCTATAATGCCCAGTCCAGACGCAGAACCCAATACGGTGTTAATGGTGCATCAACGCGGTTATCAATTGAACGGACGTTTATTACGTCCGGCGTTGGTGATTGTCAGTGCTGCGGCTTAGTGATTGATATTTCGGAATATTTGCCCAGAGCGATGGCTCTGGGCAAATAGCTTAAGCGTGTCCGGCATTGCGTAAATGTACCCACATCTGCTCTAAATCCTCATGGACGCGGTGTACCCAGGCTTCTCCCCAGTAGAAATGACAACTGGTTTCTGCCCGCAATAAATGCCAGTGTGCTTCGCGTAATTGCTGCCACACCGTTTCATTCGCTTGCGCCTGTGCAGCTTGTTCGCTGGCGGCATGAAAATCTAAGCTGGCGTCTTGCACACGTTGCCAAGCCTCTTTTTGTGCTTGCGAACCCGTCCACTGCATAAAATCGTTACCCCGGTGCCAACCAGTATTCCAAGCGCCGGTGCGCACTGTCACTTCGCCGTGCGCTCCGTAAAGGTCTAAATAATCACGGATAAAGGTTGGGCGGATCGCGTTTTCATCACGCCGCGCTTGTTCTAGCAGGGTGCGATAAAATACATCCCAAAAATTGGCTTGCTCAGAAGTGTTTCTAAACCAGCCACCGTTATCACCGTCGGTTGCAGTGGTCACCAGCGGCGGAAAATCGCACCATTTAGTGCGTTGCGCGACTTCTTGAGCAAACCATTGATAATCCATGCCGGATTCTTGCGCATCGGATAATTCGCGGTCGCGCACAATGACCACTATTTCCTCGCCAGCATAGCGCGCAATGTGCGGCATGTAGCGGATTTCTTCCCAGCGCATGGGGCTGACCGGATCAACATAATCACTGTCAACCATCACATAACGGTAGCCGAGTTTTTTGAGCCAAGGAATGAGTTCCATACTAAAACCCATTTCTGGGGGCCAAAAACCATCAAATTGTTCGCGCCAAAACAGATGACGCCCCAATTGCAGCCAACGGCTGAGTTGCTCTTCCCAATCCGCTTTGGGCGTGAGCGGCAACAACGGGTGATAATAGCCAGTGCCGAGTATTTCAAAAAGACGGGTATTTTGCAGATACCACAGCAATTCGCCACATTTGACAATGCCATAAGTGCGTTCTTGGAAGGCGGGGTCGTTTAAAGTTTCCAACAAAGTGCCAGACAAAGATAAATGCACCCGCGCCACATCCTCGTAACTCCACAGAACACGCGGCATACGATCCAGCGCAAAAAGAATTTCCTTGGCTTCCCACGTTTGATGTTCGAGCAGCCAAGCCAGATTACCAGAGGGTTGATGCAGATTCAGCACCAGGGCGTGAAAGCTATGAGCCATGATAACACTCACTCCTTAATTTTCAGGTATCGAAACCAGCACAAGGCAAAACTGGTTTACCACATTGATATAAAAAATTTTATTCTTCTTCAATGACTATAGAGAAGCGCAGTATAGCATTAGCTGATTGAAACTGTTTATTATAGCGCCCCAGCGTTTTTTCCCTGGCTTTAGGCTACAACTCACCCGTCTCAACGCCAAAATTCCATGAACCATCACAACCTCCTACTCAATTCTGCCAGCACCTGGCTACAACTCAGTGCGCTACTCCTGTGGCTCAGTGCGTGCGCCCTGCCTGTACAAAATTTACCCCCTGGCAGCCGCATGACCGAGCGCGGCTTAATCATTACGATGGAAGCGATCTACTTCAATTTTGACACAGCCGCACTAGACACAACGGCGCTGAAAGTGATTAACAGCTTAGTCGCTTTATTGCAGCAGCAAGGCAGCGAAAAGTATGTGATTGCCATTGATGGCTACACAGATGTGATCGGCAAGGAAGATTACAATCTAGGACTATCACAGCGGCGTGCAGATAAGGTCAAAGCCGCCTTTACCGAGCGCGGCATTGCGCCAGAACGCCTGGATGCCAAAGGCTTTGGGCAAGCTGATCCGGTTGCCAATAATCAAACCGAACAAGGACGGCAGCAAAACCGGCGGGTAGAAATCTTGCTGTTACAACCGCTGGATATTCAAAGCCGGCGCTAACAAACCTGACCTGTTAAGCGCCAGATTAACACCACCGCCCTAAGCAAACGCGCTCGTGCGGGCGCTCCGTGCCGCATGAGCGCACTCAGCCCTGCGCGAACCGCCCCATACCCGTGCCATGTAGAACGCTGGCACAAGAAAAAACGGCGCGGATGTTGCCATCCGCGCCGTTTTAACCGAAAAGCCTGCACAAAGCAGACGCAATAGTACAAAAACAACCCAAGTGACGGATTAACGCCAATATCCTTCACAAACCTGAATATTTCCCGCTACGTCAGCACCGCCACCGCAGAAGAAGAAATAGATCTCGGCGCGGTGCATGAGCAGTTGTAAGGGTTGGAAGAAAAAATTGCAAACGCGAAACACACGCATAATGAATTCCTTAAAGAACTTGGTTTGTTGCCGTTGTCTTAGAAGTTTTGGTGAATGAATAAAACCGCTCTCGCAGAAGGTAGCGGTTTGGCAAGATTTACAAACAGGCTACCCGCGTTGCGCGTTCGGCTTAGCCGATGACTTTTTCTGACACAGCCAACCCGCATTCTACCCAAGCCAGTGCGTCTGTGACTGCCAGCGACAATTAAATCGGCATTTTTTTGCAGGATTGTTTCGATGATGACCTCATCTGGTTTGCCGTCTCGCAGCCATGCCTTCGCAATTCATCCCATCTTGGCTGCTCAATTGGCTTAAGCGTCCCACCACTTGCTAAGCTTCGGCGCGACATTGCGCATTGTGGTTGGCAAGCACCGCAACGGGCAAATTGTACAGTTTGGCAATTTTAGCGGCGTTGCGCCGTAATTTTGCGCCAGTTGTAGCGCCACGCGAGTCGCGCTAGTGCTGGATTCGTAAATCGTCGGTAGATGTTAAAGTAGTGAATTGCAGCAAACGGGTTTCCAGAGTATGATCAATCGATCTACCTGCTGTAGTCAGGATTCATTTAAAAAATACTATTTTACAACGGGTTAGACAGACAGCCTGGTTTTTTGCTGCCGCTATCCGCGGGAAATCCCGCGATTTCTTTAATTCTGCAATTACTTCACAAGGAATGTTAAACCTATGAAAGACAAAGCTTTTGTTTATGCAATCGTTTTGGGTTGCATTAGCGTCGGAATGTATTTTTTACTTTGGCTATTTGAAAAGCCGATTATTCACTATAGCCAG
>DYPD01000012.1:0-10617 GCA_020720115.1 Thiomargarita sp.
CAGTATTTCGCTGATTATAAAAATAGGACTTATTTTACAGTAAATTACTCACCTTGACAGGGCTGCCCTTTGCCCTCTGTCTTTTACCCTTCCATTCTCCCCTTGCGGGGGATCGCGTTATTTTTTTGACTTTCCCCCGCCCTCGCGCCAGCGCTCCGCGCCGCATGAGCCGTTCCGCGCCCTGCATGAAACAGCCATGTGCACCGCTCACCGCAACACACTCAGAACGCAGCGTGTTTTTCAATTATTTGAAAATTCAAAAGAATCCGCGTAAAACTTGTGTGCATCCAGATTTCTTTGGCGGGTGAAGGCATCGCGTGCGGCGCTGATCATCACTGGCGGTCCGCAGCTATAGACCGCGTAATCGCTGAGGTCTTGGTAATCTGCTAATACGGCTTCGTGTACAAAACCCACGCGCCCGTCCCAGTCGTCTTCTGCTAATGGATTGGATAACACGGGTGTGTACTGAATGTGTTCATGCGCTTGTGCCCAGCCTTGCGCTAATGAGTGCAAGTAAAGGTCGCGCTTAGAACGCACGCCCCAGTACAAATGAATGGGGCGCTGTAAACCCACATGCAAGCTATGTTCAATAATGGCTTTGATGGGTGCAAAGCCAGTACCGCCAGCGACCATTAACAGGGGCGCATGGCTGTCTTCGCGCAAGAAGAAAGTGCCGAGTGGTGCTTCAATGCGCAACAAGTCTTTTTCTTGCATTTTGTGAAAGACATGCTCGGTAAAATAGCCGCCGGGTACATAGCGAACATGCAGTTCTAGCATGTTGTCGTCCTGTGGTGCGTTGGCTAAAGAAAAGCTGCGGCGGCGACCGTCGCGCAGAATAAAATCTAAATATTGTCCGGCTAAAAAGTTTAAGCGGTCTTTTTCAGGGATTTTCAACCCGATCCGCATCACGTCATGGCACAGGCGCTCTAGCTTTACCACGCGGCACGGCAGTTTTTTTACTTCAATGAGGTTTACTTGTTCTAATTCAGCAACAGAAATTTCTACATCTGTGTCTGCGACCGCTTGGCAGAGCAAAATTTCTCCCGCTGTTTCGTCTAATTTACCCAAGGCTTTAAGGCTTTTGCGCTCTTGTGCGTAATGCACCTTGCCTGATAGCAAATTGCCCATGCAAGAACCGCAAGCGCCGTTGCGACAGCCATAAGGAATGGTGTGATTAGTGCGCAATGCGGCGTCTAAAATCGTTTCGTCGGCTTGTGCCACGAAGGTTGTGCCGCTGGGTTTAATCCGAATTTGAGGCATTGGTCAGTTCTCCTGAAAGCATTATTTATTGAGGACAAAACCGGTGATAAACACCGCCAGTAGCGGCGGTGTCAAGCAGGCACTTAATAGGCTGAGGATTTTACTGGAGAGTAGCGCCGAGGAATGGCTTGTCCTTGCCCTATTTGAAAAGCAGCTTGCAAAGTGTGCCAAGTGTAACTTTGCGCTTGCGTCAAAGCCTCTACCAAGGGCTTGCCCTGCGCCAATTGTGCGGCAAGACTCGCTGCCAACGTGCAACCAGAGCCGTGATATTCGCCTGGCAAGCGTTCCCAGCTTTGTACATCAAAACAGCCGTCTGCGTTATAGCAACGGTGCTCCACCCGTTCGCTTGATTCATGCGTGCCGGTGATGAGCACTTGCTGGCAGCCAAATTCGCACAGCTTATGTGCGGCTTCCGCCAAGTTTTCGCAACCCGCCAAGCGCCGCGCTTCAAGGCTATTAGGCGTCAACAAGCTGACTTGCGGCAAGAGAATTTCGCGCATCACTTCAAGCAAATGCGCAGTGGCAAGCTCCTGCCCGCCGCCGGCTGCCAACACGGGATCGCAAATCACGGGTATATGAGATTTGTGCTCATGCAAAAAGGCGCTGACAGTTTCAACCATCGCAATACTCCCTAGCAATCCCAGCTTGATAGCCGCAATAGGCACGTCGGCACACAGGATTTGTGCTTGATGGCGCACTAAATCAGCATTTACTGGCGAAGAACGGTACAGATTGCGCGTGTCTTGCACCGTTAAGCAGGTCACGATAGACGCCGCATGACAGCCTTGTGCGGCAATGGCTTCAATATCTGCTTGAATGCCCGCGCCGCCGCAAGGGTCTAGTCCGGCGAACACCAGCACTACCGGCAATTGGCTCAGTTGAGTGTGCGTCATGGCAGTCAAAGCCATGACCGAGGCTGAAGAAACTCAGCTAACTGGACTTCAGGACTGCCCGCTTGTGGCGTCCACTGATAACGCCACTTCACCAGCGGCGGTAACGACATCAAAATAGACTCAGTGCGCCCGCCCGATTGCAGCCCAAACAGCGTGCCTCGGTCATACAACAGATTAAATTCCACATAGCGCCCGCGCCGATATAATTGAAAATCCCGCTCGCGCTCAGCAAAAGGCATGTTTTTGCGCCGCTGCACTATCGGCAAATACGCCGCGAGATACTGATCGCCGACACTTTGCATAAAAGCAAAACAATGCGCAAAACCGCCCTCGTGCAAATCATCAAAAAACAGCCCGCCAATCCCCCGCGCTTCCTGGCGATGCGGCAGAAAAAAATACTCATCACACCAGCGTTTATAGCGCGGATAATAATCCTCACCAAAAGCCGCGCAAACCGCCTGTGCGGTTTGATGCCAATGCCGCGCATCCTCAGCAAAAGGATAATAAGGCGTCAAATCAAAACCGCCGCCAAACCACCACAGCGGCGCTTCGCCCGATTTTTCCGCGCTAAAAAAACGCACATTCAAATGCGAAGTCGGCACATAAGGATTACGCGGATGCACCACCAGAGACACCCCCATTGCCTGAAAAGCCCGCCCTGCCAACGCCGTGCGCTGTGCAGTCGCAGACGGTGGCAAATGAGCGCCCGACACCGCCGAAAAATTCACTCCGGCTTGTTCAAACACCGCGCCCTCGCTCAACACCCGCGAACAACCACCGCCGCCCTCAGCGCGTGTCCACTCATCCACCACAAAGTGCGCCTGCCCATCTTCCGCATCAAGTTGCTCACAGAGCCGACATTGCAAACCCAGCAAGTAGTCGCGCACTGCTTGAGGATTAACGTCATCCATAGTTCCACCTCGATTGCCATCAAACCGCATACCCTAAACCCAGCATGGGCTTCCTGTCAAAGCCTAGTGCGCGGGGTTTTAGAAGTCTGTGCAGGTAAACAGCTAATTCCACTCATAACCACATCAAAACCTCTGATTGGTATATTAAAAAACAATGATATACTGATTGGATTTTCTGCCTGACATGGGCGCAGTTTGGGTGACTTAAGATGACACAACTGGCTTTAATTATTGATTTGAACGTCTGCGTAGGCTGCCATGCTTGCGTAACCTCTTGTAAAGAATGGAATACTTCTGGTTGGGCGGGACCCATGACGGATTTTAATCCGTATGGTGAAAATCCTACCGGCACTTTTTTTAATCGGGTGCAAACCTTTGAAATTGGCGTGTTTCCTAACACGGAAACAGTGCATTTCCCGAAGTCCTGTTTGCATTGCGAAGAGCCGCCTTGTGTGCCTGTGTGTCCAACCGGGGCGAGTTATAAGCGTGAGAAAGATGGCATTGTGTTGGTGGATTATGATAAGTGCATTGGTTGCAAGTATTGTTCGTGGGCGTGTCCTTACGGTGCGCGAGAATTAGATGAAAAACAAAAGGTTATGAAGAAATGCACGCTCTGCGTAGACCGCATCTATGACCAAAAATTGCCAGAAGCTGAGCGCCGTCCGGCGTGCGTGATGTCTTGCCCGACCAGTGCGCGTTTATTTGGGGATATTCATGACCCGGATTCGGAAGTATCTGTGACTATCCGCGAAAGCGGCGGTTATCAGTTGATGCCGGAATGGGGCACTAAACCAGCCAATCATTATTTGCCGCGCCGCAAAACCCGCATTACGCTGCACCGCGACGAATTGGAACGTGCTGATAACCCGCTGAAAAAAGAGGGAATTTTACCCGCGCCGCCGGCTGATCAAAAAACTTTGGACGAAACTACGAGTTGGTAAAGGAGAATTGCTATGCACCCCGCTTTTTCGGTGATTTTTTTAACTACTCTGATTGGTGTCGGTCAGGGTTTGTTTCTCGCGCTCTTTACTGGGCAGTTGTACGCGCTGGCGAAGTTGCTGCCAGCGCAAGATAGCCAGAGTTTTTATGCCCTGGGCAGTGCTTTGGCGCTGGCATTTTTGCTGGCGGGTTTGGGCGCATCCTTTTTTCATTTGGGACATCCAGAACGCGCTTGGCGGGCGGCAACTCAATGGCGCACTTCCTGGCTATCGCGGGAAGTGATTGTGTTGCCCATCACTCTGTTCTTGATTTTTCTGTATGGTTTGGCGCATTTCATGGATTGGAAACAGCCCTGGTTGGTGCTGGCAAGCGGTGCTTTGCCAGTGGATGCAACCCTGGTCATAGGCACTTTGGCGACGCTGGCAACTTTCGCACTTTTTGTTTGTACGGCAATGATTTACGCCAGTTTGAAATTCATTCAAGAATGGCATAGCCCGTTGACGGTGTTTAATTACACTTTGTTTGGCGGTGCTTCGGGTTTTACTTTGGCGGCGGCGTTTTCTGCCTATGCGCAAGCGAATTTGGTGAGTTTTTACGGCACTTGGGCGGTGATTTTAACCCTGGCAGCCCTGCTGACTCGCGCTGCTTCGCTGTGGCGCAATCGGCATCTCAAGCATAAATCCAATCTGCAAACCGCTATTGGTATTCGTCATAACACTATCCAGCAAAAAGCCCAGGGCGCAATGGGCGGCTCTTTCAATACCCGCGAGTTTTTTCACGGTCAGCCGCAATCAGTGGTGCGCTGGGTGTATTGGAGCTTTTTGCTGCTGGTGTTTCCCATTCCCATTGTGCTGTTAGGTGCGGCTTACGGTATTGCTTCTGTGTATTTACCCATGCTGGCGTTTTTAGTGCAATACTTGGGTTTGCTGGCAGAACGCTGGTATTTCTTTGCCGACGCTCGGCATCCGCAAAATCTGTATTACCAATCTATCGCTTAAAATCGCAGAATGCACCAAAATAATGCGAAAGTCTTGTTTTGGTGCGCTGAAATTTTCCCGCCCGTCTTCTGCAAAATCTGTTTTTTCCATTTATTTTCAATCTATTAGGCGAAAACAAACAAGTCCTTTTCGCTGGTGCAAAACTTGCCTTATGTTGGCACACTTTAACTAACTCCGGCACACAAATGGCTCTTTCCGCTTCCCTTGCACAAAAAATGATTGATAATCAAACCACTGCGGTACTTTGGTTTGATCCGCAACTGCATTTACAAGCCATTAATCCGGCGGGTGAAAATCTGCTGAAGTTAAGCATCAACCAGGTGCATAACATTCAAGTGCAAAACCTTTTTCCTGATTGCGAATATTTTGCGCATTTGGGCGATTTAACGCAGCCGCATCCGGTGATTGAGCATGGACTGCGTTTGAATTTGTACAATGGGCACAGCTTGATGGTGGATTGCAGCATTACGCCAGTGCGCCGTAACAGTAAAGCGGCGATTGAAGGCTTTGTGATGGAAATGGTGAACGTAGACCAGCAGTTACGTTTAAGCCGAGAAGAAAATCTCATCTTGCAACGCCAAGCTGCGCAGAATGTGCTGCGTGGTTTGGCGCACGAAATCAAAAACCCGCTGGGCGGTTTGCGCGGCGCGGCACAATTGCTGGCACGCGAGTTACCGCAGCAGCAACGCGAATACACGGACATCATTATTGGCGAAGCGGATCGCTTACAAACGCTGTTGGATCGTATGCTGGGACCACGCACGCCGCCGCATAAAGAATTGTTGAATGTGCATCGCGTGCTGTGCCGCATTCGCCAATTGGTGGAGTCCGAGGTCGGCAGCAGCATTGTGGTGAACACAGATTTCGATCCCAGCATTCCTGACATTTTTGTAGACCCCGATCAGTTACATCAAGCATTGCTGAATATCGCCCGTAATGCGGTGCAAGCCATGCAAAATCGCGGCGTTTTGTGTCTGCGCACCCGTGTCGAACGGCGCGTGGTGATGCACAATCGCCAGTATAAAATGGCGCTGCGTATGGATGTACAAGACAATGGTCCAGGTATTTCTGAAGACTTGTTAGAGCAGATTTTTTACCCGATGGTTACTGGTCGCGCTGAGGGCACAGGGCTGGGGTTATCTATCGCACAAACCCTGATTAATCAAAATGATGGCTTGATCAGTTGCAGCAGCAAACCAGGGCAAACAGTGTTTAGCATCTGGTTTCCGCTCTATAAAAAGGTCCAGCCCAGCATAGAACCCGCAGGCAGAGCTTCACGTCAAGCAAGCAGCTAAGTAGAGACTCAAAGAAGGGATAGCAAAATCATGAAAACTGTATGGGTGATTGATGATGATCGAGCCATTCGTTGGGTGCTGGAAAAAGCCCTGACGCAAGCAGGCTTGGATATTACCTGTTTTGAGCGGGCGGACGCCGTACTCAATCGCTTAGAACAACAGCCGCCTGCTGCCATTATTACGGATATTCGGATGCCAGGCTTAAATGGCTTGGGGCTGCTAGAACATCTCAATCGCTTGTACCCACAGATTCCGGTCATCATCATGACCGCTTATTCAGATTTAGACAGCGCCGTTTCTGCTTATCAGGGCGGGGCTTTTGAATATTTACCCAAGCCGTTTGATGTAGACGAAGCAGTGGAACTGGTGCAGCGTGCGCTCAACGAACGCGCCCAGCAGACGCCAGACAGCAAAAGCGAACCCAGCGTGCCGCAGCAAGAAATCGTGGGGTCAGCGCCTGCCATGCAGGAAGTGTTTCGCGCCATCGGGCGGCTGTCGCGCTCTAACATCACAGTGCTGATCACGGGTGAATCCGGCACAGGCAAAGAACTGGTCGCCCACGCTTTACACCGCCACAGCCCGCGAGCCAAGCAGCCCTTTATTGCGCTTAACACAGCAGCGATTCCCAAAGAATTGCTGGAATCCGAGTTATTTGGACACGAACGCGGCGCTTTTACTGGCGCGTTACAACAAAGACGTGGGCGTTTTGAGCAAGCAGACGGTGGCACGCTGTTTTTAGACGAAATCGGCGACATGCCCGCCGAATTGCAAACCCGTTTGCTGCGCGTATTGGCAGACGGCACTTTTTTCCGCGTTGGCGGACACGCGCCGGTCAAGGTGGATGTGCGCATCATTGCCGCAACGCACCAAACCCTGCAAGAACGTGTGCAAAACGGGCTATTCCGCGAAGACCTGTATCACCGCCTGAACGTAATCCGCATTCATTTGCCGCCGTTGCGCGAACGCCGCGAAGACATTCCGGTGCTGATGCGACATTTTCTGCGTAGCGCGGCAAAGGAACTGGATGTAGAACCCAAAAGCCTGCATCCTGAAGCGGAAGCCTATGTGCAACAGCTTGATTGGAAAGGCAATGTGCGGCAATTGGAAAACACCTGCCGGTGGCTGACTGTGATGGCATTTGGGCAGGAAATTTTACTTGAAGATTTACCCCCCGAATTGTGCGAGCAGAGCACGGCGAAAAACACGCAACGCGACTGGGAACAGGATTTACGGCGTTGGGCGGAGCAGCGATTGCAGAGTGGCTGCGAAGACCTACTTGGCGAAGCCGCCCCGCGTTTTGAAAAAATTTTGCTGGATGTTGCCTTAAGCTACACCGGCGGACGCCGCCAGGAAGCCGCTAAACTGCTGGGTTGGGGACGCAACACAGTAACCCGTAAAATCAAAGAGTTAGGCGTATCAGAAGAAGACTAGCTCAGGGGCGCTGTGTAGCGCCCAGCGCCAGCCAGTTAAGGGATTAAGGCATGTTTAGTTTCAGCGTACCACAGCGCACGCCAGCAAATTTCCATCCACTCGCCTCCTTTTGCACCCAATAATCTGCCTGATGCCCGTCTTTATCCGCGCCGTTGCGATAGCGAATCAGTACCGACTCTCCTGCTGTGGTGTCTGCGGGTGCTTTTAAGGTGTGGTAAAAATGCGGCGGCAACAAAATGTCTTGTGCGCACAAAATCGGATCAAAATCAAAGCCGCAGATAACATCATCATTAGCGCCGTCGGGACAATTTTCTTGCTCCATTTTGCGCTCCGCCGCCGCAATAGCCTGCACTAATGTGGGCGTAATCTTAGTGGCGTATAGTGCGTCGTTGTGCGTTTCCCGATCCTCGCGTTGCAGCAAAAAATCAAACAAAGAACCATCTTCCGTATCGGTTTGCTGCATATACCAAGCAAGCAACGTATCCAAAGCACGCTCTGCCTCTGTACTAGGGGCAGAAAAATCCCTTTCTCCCGCCCATGCAAAACCACAAAAAACCAAGCATATACAACCTATTAAGCCAAATTTCATGACAAATTCCCTCTTTAGAAAAAATCTCCTAACCAGTGCGCCGGTTATCACAGCTTTAATACAAAGCGCAGACAACTGTGGGCGGCGCGGCATTATAACGAGCGTCCTCGCCCTGTCACCAGTGTCCAAGGTGGCAAAAACACGGGCGGCAAATCCTTGGTGCGGAAGGCTTGACGGCGTAGGCGCTATCTGACAGGCTTTCGATATTTGGCTTTATGCAAAAGGACTTTCACTAAAATGGCAAATTTAATCCCCGTTGCGCACCAAGTAGACTGCCAACCTGGTCAATTATTGCGTGTAAAAATGCAGGACAAACGCCTACTGCTGGCGAATGTGGACGGCACCTATTACCTGGTGCAAGAAATGTGTTCTCATGAAGAAGTGTCTTTATATTTAGGCTGTTTGCACGGCGACACCTTAAAATGCTCCTTGCATGGTAGCCGCTTTGACTTAAAAACCGGTGCCGCTTTAGATGCACCCGCCACAATCGCTTTGCAGACCTATTCAGTCGTTGTCGCCGACGGGCAAGTGTTTATTTCTCTTTAACTTCGCCGTGACTGGCGTACTTCACAGGCATTCACATGCACCTTAACCCCTATTTTTACGGCTGTTTATTGCTAGGCTCAGTGTTTTTACAAGGCTGCGGTTTCCAATTGCGCCACAACATCAGCTTGCCCACCAGTTTACAACCTGTGCTCATTCAAGCACCTGCGGCACTTGCCCCGATTGCGGCGCTATTACAGCAACGTTTAAGTGAACAGGACGTAGCTGTCGCCCAAACCGCTGATAAAGCCAAGCTTTGGATTGAACTGAGCGACGAAACGCACGGCGAGCGGGTGGTTTCTGTGGCAGCGGTCTCCACCACACTGAAAGAAGTGGAATTAACTCACCAGTTGACCTTACAAGTGCGCAAACCCGACGGCACTGTGCTGGTAGAGAAAAAACCCTTGCGCCAGGTGCGCGAATTTATTTATGACGAGCAAGCGGTGTTGGCAAAAGCTAACGAAGAACAACTGCTACGCGAAGACATGCAGGCGGAAATCATTGCGCACATTTTGCGGCGCTTGACGCACATACCCAATGACAGCCACTAAACTCGCGCCTTGAGCCATAGAACCTTTGGTAAAATCCACAAAAGTGCCTAGAGCACGAAAGCCACCGTGCCGCGTGGAACTGGCTTGAGGACGAAAGAAACGAGTAAGGGTGTATTTGATTTTACAGGAGAAAAATGATGGAGAACAAACAACACTGGGAAGCGGTGTATCAGCACAAGCAACCCGACGAGGTAAGCTGGTTTCAAACTCACCCGGAATATTCTTTGGCATTGATTAAAAACGCCGGCGTGACGCAGGCGCAAGCGGTGATTGATGTGGGCGGCGGTGCCTCGCATTTGGTGGATCGACTGCTGGCGGCGGGCTATCAGGATGTCAGCGTCCTGGACATCGCGGCGGCGGCGTTGGCACACGCCAAAACCCGTTTGGGCGCACAAGCCGCGTCTGTGACTTGGCTGGAAACTGATGTCACCGCGTTTAAGCCGCCCAAGCAATACGCGCTGTGGCATGACCGTGCAGTGTTTCATTTTTTGACTGAAGCAGCTGATCGCACTCGTTATTTGGAAGTGTTAAACGCGGCGTTGCAAGTTGATGGGCAGGCGATTATCGCTACTTTTGCGCCCGATGGACCTGAGCAATGCAGCAATCTGCCGGTGGAACGCTACGATGCGGACAAGTTGCAAGCGGTGTTGGGCGCGGATTTTTCGCTGTTGGAAACCCAAAGCGAGGCACATCAAACGCCAGCGGGTAAAGTCCAGCATTTTTTCTATTTTCGGGTGCAAAAGAACACATAGGAGATTAGCCGATGAAAACTTACTTACCCTTGTTGTTGAGCGGCTTGCTGCTGGTGCCCGCCGCGCCTGTGTTCGCCGAAGCCGACCCTGCGGTCAGCGAGGCGTTACAAGAATATTTCGATTTTGTGGATTATGGCGCGGGGCATATTGCCGCTGAGCAAATCTCGCCAGCGGATTATGAAAAATTTTATATTCTCGATGTGCGCACGGCTGAGCAATTTGCCAAAGAACACATCCCCGGTGCGGTGAATATCGAGTGGCGGCAAGTCTATGCCAAGCGCGATGAGTTGCCGCGTGATAAGCCGATTCTGGCGTATTGCAATACCAGCACCTTGGCTTCCCAAGCAGCGGTGGCGTTGCGTTTGGATGGTTTTGATAATGTTAAATTATTGTACGGCGGTTTTGACCGTTGGAAAGCAGCGGGTGGTTCGACAGGCTCACCCACCGCCACGACA
>DYPD01000012.1:10717-49765 GCA_020720115.1 Thiomargarita sp.
TCACCCACCGCCACGACAGGTTCACCCACCGCTACGGAGGCTGGCAAATGAAGCACTTGGGCGGCGTGTTGTTGGTTTTTCCGCTGAGTTTGGCGGCGGCGGAAACGGTGCGCCAGTATCAGGATCAGGAAACGGGACTGGCGGCGTGGGAATGGCGGGCTGACGGGATTCAATTGCAGCAAATTCAACGCCTTCCCGACCAGACGCGGGCGTTTTTTCAAGGTCGCGGTTTTACGACGGCAGAGGCGGATCAGATTGCTGCCCATTGCGTGTTTCAAACCATTTTTCACAATCACAGTGCGCAACCCGTCACTTTAGATTTGGCGCAGTGGCGCGTGAATGTGGATGGCGCGACCAAGCCGCCTAAACTCACGGCGGACTGGCAGCAGGATTGGCAAGCCCGCAACACGCCAGAAGCAGCGCGAATTGCGTTTCAATGGGCGTTGTTTCCGAATCAGCAAACTTTCGCGCCAGGCGATTGGAACATGGGCATGATCACTTATCCCGCGCCGCCAAATAGCTTGCTGGATGTGCAGTTTAGTTGGCAAGTCGGTGAGACGCGCCACAACGGGGTGTTGCGCGGGTTACGCTGCGCGGCGGATCAATCTCTTAATGCTGAAGGAAATCTTCAATGAATCGAAGCATAAAATCCATTGTTGCGGTGATTTTCTGCGTATTTTCTACGCTGACTCATGCGCAACCCGTACCGCAAACGCTGACCGAACTGCCCGACAAACCGCTCGCTCCCGCGTTTAGCCTGCACGATCTGGACGGTAAAACCCATCAGTTAAGCGATTACCTCGGCAAGCCGGTGATTGTCAATTTCTGGGCTACTTGGTGTCCGCCGTGCCGTGAAGAAATGCCGTCCATGCAACGGGCGTGGAATCTTATTCAAGACGAGGCGGTTATGTTGGCGATTAACGTCGGCGAAAATGAAGATAAAGTGTTTCCGTTTTTGGGGCTTTATCCCGTTGATTTTCCGATTTTGTTTGATAGCGATTCCAGCGTTCTTAAGGCGTGGCCGGTGCAGGGTTTGCCTACGACTTTTGTGGTTGATCCGCAAGGGCGGATTGTCTATCGGGCGATTGGCGGTCGAAATTGGGATAATGCTGAAATTTTGCAGAAAATAATGGCATTATTGCAAAAACCCTGATTACATTCGGGTTGCTCAGTCGTGTGTCCGTATCAAGCATTAATTCACTGATTATAGGGACAAACCACCATGAAATTATCTCCCGTCAGGAAATTCAAGTGCTTATGCTATTCACAAAAATTTCACATCAGGTCTCTATAGTGTTTTGATTTAGCTTTTTCTTTTACGAAACACTTCAAGGAGTCCACGCATGTCCCGCTTCAGCCGCCGTGATTTTCTAAAAATAACCCTGGTCAGCGCCGTCGCTTTACAGCTTGGCGCTTGCAATGATGATGAAGAAACCGCCGCCGCTACCACCGCGCCTGCTTCCAGCGTAGCGGGGGCTGAGTTCTTCCCGCAATCGCTGGCTTCTGGCGATCCTAAGGCGACTAGCGTGATTCTGTGGACAAGGGTGCAAGACAACAGCTTACAAAGCACGCAAAGCAACGCCAGCTTGCGCTTACAAGTTGCCACCGATGCAGCGTTTAACAATCTGCTGGTGGAACAAGCAGGGCTGGTTGCAGAAGCGGCACACGATCACTGCATCAAGGTTAAGCTCACCGATTTACAGCCACACACGACCTATTATTACCGCTTTTTATACAGTAAAAACAATCTGTTATATCATTCCAACACAGGACGTACCAAAACTGCCCCGGCGTCTAATGAAAACGTCGCGGTGCGCTTTGCGGTGTTGAATTGCCAGGATTATGTTGGGCGCTATTACAATGCGCTGGCGTGGCTGTTGGCACAAACCGATGCGCCGGATTTTGTCGCCTATGTGGGTGATTATATTTACGAAACCAGCGGTGATCCCAGTTTTCAAAAAACCGGTGCAACGCGCACAGTCACCTTCAGCAAGCCGGAAGAAGCCATTGCGCTGGGCAGCGGCAACGCGGTGTTTTATGCGGCTTCCAGCCTGTCAAATTACCGCGATCTGTATCACACCTATCGTAGCGACCCCATGCTACAACAGGTGCATGAGCGTTTTCCGATGGTGGCAATTTGGGATGATCACGAATATTCAGACGATTGCTACGGCGCAACTGCGACCTATTACAACGGGGTGCGCACGGAAAACAACCCACAGCGCCGTCAAAATGCCGAGCAGGTGTTTTTTGAATACATGCCGATTGATGATGAAGACATCGCCTTAACCCAAGCCTTTACCACACCGAGCAACAAGCTGTTTCCTTACACGCGCCTATACCGCGACCTGCGCTTTGGACAGCATTTGCACTTATTACTGACCGACTACCGCAGCTTCCGTCCCGATCACCTGATTCCCGAAGATGGCTTTCCGGGCACAGTGGTGATGGACAAGGATGCCCTGATTAGCCTGTTTGACAGGCAAAACCCTGGCAATGGCGCAGCCATTTATGCCGCACAAAAAGCCGCTTTGGGTCCTTATGTGGATATGCAAGCCGCGCCCTGGAGCGCCTACCAAGCCGCCTTTGCGCCTTTATTGACACAAAGTTTCATGAGCAATGGTTTAAGCCAAAGCAATGCCGCCGCCAAAGCCACGCAAGTCCTGTCTGGCAAGCTCAGCGCCTTTGTGTTCAACCAGTTAATTACCCAATACAATCAAGCCGTTGCCGCCGGTTTGATTCCAGGCGCGACCCTCGCCGCGATTGACGACGCCACCTACGCCAGCCTGGACACCGGCATCGCCTACTTACATCTAGGCAAACAAGCAAGCTTCAGCGATTTCGGCTCGCGTTACGGCGTAGTCAAGCCGACTTTCGACCTGTACGCCGCTTATCGCTACGCCCAACAAGTGCAAGCCGGACAACGCCCAGAAGATGTCTACGGGCAAACTCAAGAAGCCTGGTTGTGGCAACAAATCCAAACCTCCTCAGCCACTTATGTAGCAGTTGCCAGTTCAGTTTCGACCGCAACCCTGGGTTGGGATTTCACCGGCAACGCAGCAATTCCCGCCGCATTCCAAACCGCCTTTTACTTAAACGTGGATCACTGGGATGGTTTCCCCAACAAACGCGCCGAATTGCTTGCACAACTGCAAAAGCGCGGCAACAGCTTCCTGTTTTCTGGCGACATTCACTCGGCTTATGTGGTGGATCACGGCGGCGTGGCGGATTTCACCTCTGCCGCCATTTCTTCCGGCACTTTCTTTGAATTTGCTCAAGGTGCGGTACAGAGTTTAGGCTCGGCTTTCACCGCCGAACAACAGGCGGGTTTACAAGCATTACTCAACAGCAATTTTGAGCAACTGATGCAGAGTTTCTCACCAAAACTCACCTTTGCCGACACCCGACATCATGGTTTTATCATGCTGCAAGTAGATGCCGCGCAAGTGAAAGCCACATTCCATTTATTGCCCGCCGCTTTGGTCAATGAATCCTATTACACCCAAAGCAGCAAATTGGCAGAATCCGTTGTAAAACGCAGCTTTGTGCTGCAAAATGGCGTGGTAAAAGCAGCTTAAAGCCCTGCATTACAGAGAAGAATATTCCAGTTGCGCGGGGGCGTCGCAAACTATCATCGCCAGATTACAAGCACAAAAAAACCCGCCTTGGCGGGTTTTTTTACAAATGAACTTCAGAAATGGTGGGCCCGGTAGGACTTGAACCTACGACCAATGGATTATGAGTCCACTGCTCTAACCAACTGAGCTACAGGCCCCTGATGCGGGGAGACTTGCGGCTGTTGCTGCAAGTCTTTGTATAGTAGGATTACTCAATAATTATATTTTTATAATTATTAAGCATATGATTTTATATATCTTTTATTTTAAAGATTCAGTAATCCGACTATAATGCGGAAAAGCCGCGTATTTTAGGCTAATCGAGGAAGCTGCGCAACTGTTCTGAGCGGCTGGGGTGACGCAGTTTGCGTAGTGCTTTGGCTTCGATTTGGCGGATGCGCTCGCGGGTGACATCAAATTGTTTGCCGACTTCTTCTAGTGTGTGGTCGGTGTTCATGTCTATGCCAAAGCGCATCCGTAGGACTTTGGCTTCGCGGGGGGTGAGTCCGTGTAGCATTTCTTGGGTGGCGCGGCGCAAGCCCTCAAAGGTGGCTGAATCTACCGGCGAGGGTATGGATACGTCTTCAATAAAGTCGCCTAAATGTGAGTCTTCGTCGTCGCCGATGGGGGTTTCCATGGAGATGGGTTCTTTGGCGATTTTTAGCACTTTGCGTACTTTGTCTTCGGGCATGTCCATGCGTTCGGCGAGTTCTTCGGGGGTGGCTTCGCGGCCTTTTTCTTGCAAAATTTGCCGTGATACGCGATTGAGTTTGTTGATGGTTTCAATCATGTGGACGGGGATGCGGATGGTGCGGGCTTGGTCGGCGATTGAGCGGGTGATGGCTTGGCGTATCCACCAAGTGGCGTAGGTGGAGAATTTGTAGCCGCGCCGGTATTCAAATTTGTCCACGGCTTTCATTAAGCCGATGTTGCCTTCTTGAATTAAGTCAAGGAATTGTAAGCCGCGATTGGTGTACTTTTTGGCAATTGAAATGACTAGGCGTAAGTTGGCTTCGATCATTTCTTTTTTGGCACGGCGTGCTTTGGCTTCGCCGATGGACATGCGGCGGTTGATTTCTTTGATTTCAATTAAGCTTATGCGGCAGTGTTGTTCTAGTTCAATGAGGGTTTGTTGGGCTTCGCGCAAGCGTTTTTCTTGTTGCTTGAGCATGGCAACATAGGGTTTGCTGCCGCGCAGTAATTCTGGCAACCAGTTAGGATTGGTGGCGTTGTTTTTGAAGGAAGTTAGAAATTCTTTCTTTTCCATGCGGGCTTGAGAAACGCAGAGATCGCGGATGAGGTTTTCTTGGCGGCGAATGAGGTTGACGGCTTCGCGCAGACGTATCGTGAGATTTTCAATCACTCGCGGCACTATCTTAAATTCCAGAAAGCATTCTGCGACTTCTTGGCGTAACTGCTGATATTGTGCGGATTTTGCGCCCTGCGCTTCTTTGGCTTTGGCGGCTTTTTCGTAAAGTTCGCGCAAGCGGGTAAAACGCGCTTCGGCTTCTTCAGGATCAAGGTTTTCGCTATCGTCTACGATAGTGCTACTGGTGTCCTCATCCTCGTCATCGTTGACGGCTTCGAGTTCTTCGCTGCTGTCATCAAGCTCTGCGGGCGGTACTTCCAGTTCTTCTTCGCTGTAGGAGTTGGCAAAGCCGTTGATGATTTCGGATAATTTGAGTTCATCTTGCTTCACTTTGTCGTACAGCGCGAGGAATTCGATGATGATGTCAGGGTGTGTTGCTAAAGCGGAAAGCGCCTGAATCATACCCTCTTCAATGCGTTTGGCGATTTTGATTTCGCCTTCGCGGGTGAGCAAATCCACTGTACCCATTTCGCGCATGTACATACGCACCGGATCAGTGGTGCGACCAAATTCGCTGTCTACACTGGCAAGCGCAGCGGCAGCTTCTTCGGCAGCATCTTCATCGGCGGCAACTGCGGTATCGGACATTAACAAGGAGTCATCATCGGGTGCAGATTCGTGCACTGTGATACCCATGTCATTGATCATGTTGATGATGTTTTCGACTTGTTCGGGGTCTACAATATCATCGGGTAAATGATCATTGACCTCATGGTAGGTCAGATACCCTTGTTCCTTTCCTTTAGCAATCAATAACTTAATTTGTGATTTCTGCTGTTCCTGATTCATATCGCCTCAAACACCTATGAAAAATAACCAGTTTTCAGTTTTATTGGGGGGTCACATACGGTTTAGTAAGTGTAGACTATGATCGAATTGCCTGCTGAGAATCAGACTTTTTTAGCGAGTGTGCTCGCTTTTAGTATGAGTGAGTTCTCTTAATTCTTGCTTTTCCGCTGCATTCAAGCCCGTCAAACGGGATTTTTGTAACAAAGCTTCTAAGCGTTGTTCTTGCGCTTGCAGTGCTAGGCGCTGGGCTGCGTCACAAAATTCTGCGACCAATCCGCTGTCAGGTAGATGATGCTCCCAGGCAGCGAGCTTATGTAGTGCGCCCGCATAGTCGCTGTCACGCCAGCGTTCTAAAATCATGCCGGTGTTGCTGTGCGGTGCTTGCCGAATAAAAGTCGCCAATTGCTGCAATAAGTCTCCGCCGAACAGGGTGCGCAATGCCAACGGCAGATTTTCGGGTAAATATTCAATCAGTTTAGGCTGTTGAATCAACAAGCCAACCAGGGTGCGCATCGGCGACATACCGGTGAAATGCCCGTGAAATGCCCGCCGTTGCTGCTGTTCGCCTTGTACACGGGAGCGCCAAAGATGTTGACTGTGCTGCGCAGTCTGATCGCTTTCGGAAGGCGCCAGTTGGCTAAGGTTTTTTGTATCAATGTCGCCCAAGCGATTGCGTAGCAATTGTTTCGCTGGACCTTCTGGGATTTTATCTAACAGGGGTTTAATTTGTTCTAACACCTGCATTTGCCCGTTGAGGCTGTTGATGTTGAGTTTATCTGCCAAGGCGTGAAACAAAAACTCAACTAATGGCTGCGCTTGGTGGATGTGCTGCTGAAATGCGGCGGCACCGATTTTACGCACCAGGGTGTCTGGGTCTTCGCCATCCGGTAGAAACATGAACCGCGCTTGACGCCCTTCGCGCAACAAGGGTAGCGTGATTTCTAGCGCCCGCCATGCGGCTTTACGCCCCGCTTCATCGCCGTCAAAACAGAAAACCACTTGGTTGACCGCACGAAACAATTGGTTAAGGTGTTCGGTGTTGGTCGCTGTGCCCAAGGTGGCGACGGCGTTGCGCACGCCAAATTGCGCCAGCGATACCACATCCATGTAACCTTCGACCACCACTAGCGTGTCTGGTGGCGGGCGTTGCGTGCGAGCCTCATACAGCCCGTATAACTCTTGTCCCTTGTGGAATACCAGGGTTTCCGGCGAATTGAGATACTTGGGTTTACTGTCATCCAACACCCGCCCACCAAAGCCAACCACTTGTCCGCGCTTATCTTGAATGGGAAACATGATGCGATTGCGAAAGCGGTCATAAACGCTGCCAGGCTCTTTTTCCACCAACAAACCCGCTTCTAACAAGTTTTTTTGCGCTTCCGGCGTTTGCCCAAACTGGTTCAGCAGAATATCTCGCCCAGGCGGTGCGAAACCCAACCCAAAGCGGGCAGAAATTTCTCCGCTTAACCCACGTTTTTTTAGATAATCAATGGCTTGCTGCTTTTGTGGATGCTGGCGTAGCTGCTGCTGGTAAAAGTGCGCAGCCTGGGTCAATAAGCGCAACACTATTTGTCGCTGTGCAAGGTTGTTGCTTTCTGCTACGTCATCGCCCGCCTCGTAAGCAACTTCTATCCCTTGGCGATTGGCAAGCTCTTGTACAGCTTCTACAAAGTCCAGATGCGCATAATCCAGCAAAAAGGAAATTGCATTACCTTTAGCGCCGCAACCAAAGCAATAATAAAATTGCTTATCGGGGCTGACGGTAAAAGAAGGCGTTTTTTCTTCATGGAAAGGACAACAGGCAGAAAAATCTTTACCCGTCTTGCGCAGGCTCACATAGCTATTGATCAGTTCGACAATATCTGCACGCGCCAGCAAATCATCAATAAAAGCGCGGGGAATGCGTTTAGACACCAAGCCCCCTAGCGAAATTCGGCGCTTGCAGCCAAGCTGAAATCAAACCACACAGAGCAAAACAGCGCCAAGCACGGCACTGGCAGGGCTTAGCGTCTGTTGAAAAAAACGGTAATCGTTGGATTTTATGCCAATTTTTGCTTAATCAGGGCGCTAACTTGCCCCATATCAGCACGCCCCTGCAACTGCGGTTTCAGCAAGCCCATAACTTTACCCATATCCTGCATAGTAGCGGCGCCCGATTCGCTCATGGCTTGGCTAATCAGCACATCCAATTCCTCAGACGACAAAGGCGCAGGCAGGTAGCTCTGAATAACAGTCACTTCAAACTCTTCCTGCGCAACCAAGTCCGCCCGCTGCGCCGCTTGATATTGACTAATGGAATCACGCCGTTGCTTCAGCATTTTATCCAGCACCGCCATGACCTGGGTATCGTCTAATTCAATACGCTCATCTACTTCGCGCTGTTTGAGCGCGGCAAGAATCAAGCGAATGATGCCCAAACGCGGCTTATCGCCACCTTTCATTGCGGCTTTCATGTCAGCCGTAATTTGTTGTTTCAATGCACAATCAGCCATGTCTTACCTCAGCGTTGCAGACACAAAAAAACCATCAGGTTTTCAATCCAGGTAAAAAACATACAGATTGAAAATCCTGATGTGGGATTGGGATAGGCAATGCCTAGAAAATAAAGGAAATCAGTAAGGTTTTTCGCGGCGTGCAGTGTCGCGGGAGACTTTCTTCATGTGGCGTTTCACAGCGGCTGCCGCTTTGCGCTTGCGCACAGAAGTGGGTTTTTCGTAAAACTCGCGGCGGTGAACTTCGGCAAGCACACCTGCTTTTTCACAGGCACGTTTGAAACGACGGATAGCAACCTCAAAAGGCTCGTTTTCTTTGACACGGACGTTTGGCATGAGAAGATGATGACCCCGATACTATATTAGGTAAAATAACGCCACAAAAAACCACAAAATTATTAAAAATCAAATAGTTGCTTAACTAAAACAGCATTAATAATTTTCACCCACATTTGCAGTTTTTCGGACAGCTATGGTATAGAAAAAACAGATAGCCAATTATTTTAGCCCATTGCGAATATGAGGACAAGAATAAAATTTATGATGGTGTCTTTATGTCGGTGGGGGGAATGCCGGAATGAATTGATTTCGTATAGACTTTAAGCATTTCTTTCTTCCTGAAAAATCTGCATCAGCGTTGCGGCGTTCAATATCTGCCCAGCCCACAATTCTAGTTGTTCATCTGAAGCAGTGTTTAGGCGCTGCTCGATAGATTCAGATAATGCACCAAATTTCATCTGTAATTGCCATCGCAGTACAGAGATTAAACCTTCATGTTTACCTTCTTGACGCCCTTCCTGTCGTCCTTCTTGTTGCCCAGCTTGCCAGCCTTTTTGATAAGACGGCAGATCACTGAGTTTCATGGCGCTTAGCATTTCTTCCTCCTCGTTTACCAGGGTTTGCAACTGACGGTTGCCAGAGAGAATTTCCAACATGCCGAAATAATCGCGCAAGCCCTTTTCATCGCGCTTGAGTATGTCTTTGGAAATGATGTCTTTTTCAGCCATGCTGGGTCTGCTTGGTGGCGCATTAGGCGCGATGTACTGATCTTAACAACAGCCAGGTTCTAGCGCCGCTTAATCAGCGTGCCCACGCCGGTATCGGTAAAGATTTCCAACAGCACCGCATGTTCCACGCGCCCGTCAATGATGTGGGCGGAAGTCACGCCAGACTGCACCGCATCTAGGGCACACTGGATTTTCGGTAACATGCCACCGTGAATAGTGCCGTCAGCAATCAAGCGGCTCACGGTTTCTGCGTCCAGTCCGGTCGTGACATTCCCCGCTTTATCCAACAACCCCGGCGTATTGGTCAGCAGCATGAGTTTTTCCGCTTGCAGCACTTGCGCAACCTTGCCAGCAACCAGATCAGCGTTGATGTTGTAGGACAAGCCATCTTCGCATACACCGATGGGCGCAATCACCGGAATAAAATCGCCCTTGATCAAGTGATCGATCACGCTGGTATCAATGCTTTCTACTTCGCCGACGTGCCCAATATCAATGATTTCAGGCTCTTGCAGCGCCTCGTTGTTACGGGTAAAGAGCATTTTGCGGGCGCGGATGGTATCGCCATCTTTACCCGTCAACCCCACTGCGCGTCCGCCTTGGCTATTGATTAGGCTCACAATTTCTTTGTTGACCAAACCGCCAAGCACCATTTCCACCACGTCCATCGTTTCGCTATCGGTGACGCGCATTCCTTGGAAAAACTCGCTTTCCTTACCCAACCGCTTGAGCAAATTGCCAATTTGTGGACCGCCGCCATGCACCACAACGGGATTCATACCGACTAATTTCATCAGCACCACGTCACGCGCAAACCCTTGTTTTAGGGCGGGATCTACCATCGCGTTGCCGCCGTATTTAATGACAATGGTTTTGCCAATGAATTTACGAATGTAAGGCAGCGCCTCGGTTAAAACTGTGGCAATATTCATTGCAGAATCAATGGGTAAGCTCATTTTTATTCCTTCTTAGCAGGCGTAAATGCAAAGCGGCGCATTATACGCCAGATTGTCCGCAAACAGCACATTTTGGGTCTTTGCGCACCCGCAGCGTGCGCCATTCCTGAGTCAAAGCATCCACCAGCAACAAGCGCCCGCCTAAATCCTCGCCCACGCCTAACAAGACCTTAAGCGCTTCGGCAGCTTGCAAACAGCCGATCACGCCCACCAGCGGCGCAAAAACACCGATTTGCGTACAGGTATCGCCGTCTGCACCTGTGTCCTGGTACAAGCACTGATAACAAGGACTGTCGGCGTGTGCGGGTTTGAACACCGCCAACTGCCCTTCATAGCGTATGGCAGCGCCCGACACCAGCGGCGTGCGTGCCTGTACACAAGCGCGATTGACCGCAAAGCGAGTAGCAAAATTATCGCTGCAATCCAACACTAAATCAGCGAGTTGCGTTTGTTCTGCTAACTCAGCTTCGTCCAGTTGATAATCCAACGCGGTAACCCGCAAGTCAGGATTCAGACTGAGCAAATGCTGTTGCGCAGAAGCGACTTTAGTGGTGCCAATACTGGCGTGGTTGTGGAGGATTTGGCGCTGCAAATTGGATAATTCCACCCGGTCATAATCGCTGATGACCAGGTGTCCAACGCCCGCTGTTGCTAAGTAAATAGCGGCAGGCGATCCCAGCCCGCCCATACCGATGATGAGCACACGGGCATTGAGCAGCTTTTCCTGCCCCGCCGCGCCTATCTGTGGCAGGGCAATATGCCGTGCGTAGCGTGCTTGCTGTGCTGAGTTCATGGCGTTTTAGGGCTGCACCGCAATGCGCACGCGGCGGTTTTGCGCTTGTCCTGCCGCAGTAGTGTTGCTGGCAATGGGCGCGTCTTCGCCTTTGCCTTCCGTCTGCAAGCGTTCTGCTTGGAAGCCATGCTGTTGCACCAACCAATTTTTCACAAAAGCAGCGCGTTTTTCTGATAAGCGCAAATTCGTCGCCGTTGCGCCTAAACTATCGGTATAGCTTTGAATCAGCACGGTTTTATCGCGCAATGCCAGGCTCTTAAGGGCTTCTGCCAACTGTTGCAAAGGCTGCTGATCGTTTAATTGCGTGGAGGAGCCGGAAACAAAACTCAGCGGAATATCCACATAAGCAGCGCCGTTGCCCAACTTGGGCGCAGCGGGATCGCGCAAAGCTTTAACCAGCGCCGCCGCTGCTGGCGATAGGTTTTCGGCATCAGGTGCAGGCGTCGCGTGTGCGGTAGCCAGCGCCTGCGCTGATGTGACTGCTGGCTCTGCGGGGGCGTTGCTAGTCTGAGGCGCAGCGGTTTGTGGCGCCGCGATTGGTAGCGGCTGTGCTGTGGACGCCTGAGCAGCAGCAGTTTGCACCGCTGCCACCTCGCTTCGCAAATGCTGCAAACTGCCCTGAATCTTGTGCAATTCATCTGGCAATTGCTGCATTTGCTGCTTAATCGAGTCCAAATCCGCTTGCGCCGTTGGTGGCAATGTGGGAACGGCGGCAGGCGCTTCCTGGTCTGGCGCAGGTTTGTTCAGGACAGTTTGCACTGCTTCGCGTAGCGGCGGCAATTCTGCGGCTAACTGCTGCACTTGCTGGGTAAGCTGCTGTATTTGCGCTGGTTGCTGTGCTAATTGGCTGCGTAGTGCTTGTAAGTTTTCCTGCATTTGTTGCAAAGTTGCTGACCGTTGCGCTTCCGTAGCGGGCTGCGCTTGCAGACTTTGCATCTGTTGTTGCAAGTTTTCCAACGGCGGGTTAAGCGCCGCCGCCAATTGGGTTTCCAGTTGAGTTTCTAATTGGATTTTCAGGTGCGCCTGCTGCTCTGTACTCAAGCCAGCCAACTGCTGCTCCAACGCGCCCTGGTGTTGCTTTAAGCGTTCCTGAGTTTGCTTATCCAAATTTGTCAGTGCCGCTTGCAAACCCTGTATATCTGTATTAAGCGACTGTAATTGCTGCTGATTTTCGCTTTGGCTCTGCACCTGAGCTTGCTGCAAGGTGCTCTGTCCTTGGCTCACGTCCGCCTGCACTTGCGTCAATGCCTCGCTCAAGCGCCCCACACCGCCGTGAAAATCGCTTTGCACTTGGCGCAATGCCTGATGCAGCGCATCGGTTGCCCGCGTATCAGCAACGAGATTTTTCACCGCCTGCACCTCGGTTTTAGTGCTTTGCGCCTCAGTTGCCATCTGTTTGAGTTGTTGCTGATGGTCTTCCAAGGCGCTTTGTAGTGCCGTCAAGCGGGTTTGCGCTGATTCCGCTTGTGCGGCTAATTGGCTATTGAGCGTGCCCGTGTTGGCTTGCACCTCGCGCAAAGCCTCTGAATGACTCTGCGTAGTGCGCAGCAAAGCCTCAACTTGCGCGGCTTGTGCGCTGGTTTCACTACGCTCCCGCAAGGTTTGCACAGCGGCTTGCAAGCCGCCCGTGCCCTGCTGAATATCTGCCAGCAGCGCATGAATTTTGTGTTCCTGCGAAACTGCCAGCGCCTTATTGACGCGCTGAATATCCAACGGACTGCTGAGATACGCCAACCAACCCCACAACAGCGAAGACGCCATCAACAACAAACCAGTGATTTGCAAGTGGCGCTTGGTTTGCGCGTCAGTCAATTCCACCCGCACCAACGCACCCGCAGCGACCCAGCGATCCTTATCTAAACGACTGAAACGCTCTTCTTCATCCTTAGCTTTAATATCAGTGCCACGCGGCAGCCAGGTATCTTTATGTAAGCGTTTAAAATCATAAGCAATTTTATCAGAGTCTTGAGACTCACCGCTCAATTGCAGACCGCGCTGAAAGAGTTTAGCGCCGACAAAGATTGCCGCAATTGCCGCAATAATCAACAACACCGCCAAAATGCTTTTGGCAACCACCACATACAGCAAGGCATCAGTGTGCAGAGGAAAATCCATCAACAAACTCCTTTGGCTAAATCTACAATTTATCGAATATTCTTAGAGTTACAAAAAAGCCCCACGCTTCACAGTCGCATCCACCGCCTGCAAAGTTTCCAACAAAGCCCGCATATCCGCCAGCGCCCAAGAGTTTGCCCCATCGCTTAAAGCCTGCTCAGGGCGCGGATGCGTTTCCATAAACAACCCAGCAATACCCACCGCCACCGCCGCACGCGCCAACAAAGGCACAAACTCACGTTGTCCGCCCGACACAGTACCCTGCCCGCCCGGCAATTGCACCGAATGCGTCGCATCAAACACCACCGGACAACCGGTTTCACGCATCACCCCCAGCGCCCGCATGTCCGACACCAAATTGTTATACCCAAAAGACACGCCGCGCTCACACACCAAAATCGCCTCATTACCCGTAGCCTTAGCTTTCGCCACCACATGCTTCATATCCCAAGGCGCAAGAAACTGCCCCTTCTTAATATTCACCGGCTTACCCTGACTAGCAACCGCCTGAATAAAATTTGTCTGGCGACACAAAAACGCCGGCGTTTGCAGCACATCCACCACCTCAGCCACCTCTACCAGCGGCGTATCCTCATGCACATCCGTCAACACCGGCACCCCAATCTGACTACGCACCGCCTGCAAAATCTTCAGCCCCGCCTCCACGCCCAAGCCGCGAAAACTCTCATGCGAAGAACGATTCGCCTTATCAAACGAAGACTTATAAATAAACGGCATATGCAGCGCAGCCGTCAACTCCTGCAACGCCCCCGCCGTATCCAACGCCAACTGCTCAGACTCAATCACACAAGGACCGGCAATCAAAAACAACGGCTGCTGCAAACCCACCTCAAAACCGCAAAGCTGCATGGTTAAATCCTCATAAATTCAGTCAGTAACGTCTTCACAATAAAGCCAACCATCCCCAGCCCCAAGACCAAAAACAAAGCGATATAACCATACTTACCCGCCTTAGATTTATGCGCCAGTTCCCAAATAATAAAAAACATATACAACATCAAGACAGTCAAACCAATGGTCAGCGACCACTCCTCAAATTGCGCCACAGTCATATTAATCAGCCCTCACCAAACAAAGATCAAATATTAGCGGGCGTATAATAGCACAGGGCAAAACCAGGCGCGTTGCCCTCATACCCCATCCAGCCCATACTCGCGCCAACAATCCGCACAGCAAACACCAGCAAAACAACCATGAATCTATACCAAAAACTCCAACACGCAAAATCCGAAGAAGACGTCAAAGACCTCTACATCAAAGCACTCGGCTTAAAAAGCTACACCAAAGGTTTGATTGACATACGCACCGAAGAAATCTGGTTTGAAGCCAAAGACACCGGCAAACATTCCAGCTACGCCATGTTCACCCAACTCCTCCACTATGTTCAAGACGCGCTCAACAAAGGCGAAACCCTACCCCCCTTTCTCGCCGTCATAGACACCGAAAAAGCCGCCTTAATGAAAACTGCCGATGTCTTACCCTTTCTCAAAAAGAAAACCGTCAAATGGGGCAAATCCGCCAGCCAATATCCCAAAGAAGCCCTAGACGAAGTATCCGCCCACATAGGCACCCACTTTGTATCATTCAGAATCGCCACCCACGAAGACGAATTCATCCAAACCGTCAAAACCGCCATCCAATCGGGCGACATCATCCGCACCCAAATCACCCCTGACAACTTAAAACAAGTCTTTGACAAATGGGTTGCCATGATTGGGCGCGAAATCAACGGCGTCAAAGAAGAAGACTATGCCCTACTCTTCTTTGCCGACATCATGCACGACGGCACACTTTCCACCCACACCCACCTACCCGCAGAACTCCTCCACAAAAACAACGCCCCCGTCTTCAGCTTAAACGGCAAACTCTACGAACTCAGCAACAAAGAAGGCTATCGGCAATTCTGGGCGATCTATCACAAACCGCCACCAGCAGAATACCGCAACTACCTACTTGAACGCCGCGATAGCTTAATTCCACTGGATGAACGCAGTTTCAAAGGCGCGTATTACACACCGCTCGCAGTCGTAGACAAAGCCTATGACAAACTCAGTGAAATCTTAGGAAAGAACTGGCAAAGAAACTACCTGGTTTGGGACATGTGCTGCGGCGTCGGCAACTTAGAAGTCAAACATTCCAACCCGCGCAACTTGTTTATGAGCACCCTAGATCAAGCCGACGTAGACGTCATGAAAGCCACCAAAACCTGCGTCGCCGCCTACCGCTTTCAATACGATTATTTAAATGACGACATCACCAATGAAGGCAAAATTGATTACACCCTCACCAATAAAGTACCGCCAGAATTACGCACTGCAATTGCCGAAGGCAAAAAGATTTTGGTGTTGATTAATCCGCCTTATGCAGAAGTTGGTACAGGTGCAGACAGTGGAAACAAGGCAGGAGTAGCAAAAACAAAATTTGCAGAAACTGCAATGGCAGGTTATGGTAAAGCAAGCAATGAACTTTTTACGCAATTTGTCGCACGAATGGCATTAGAAATACCAACCGCAACGCTGGCAATGTTTAGCAAATTAAAATATGTAAACGCGCCAAATTTTGAAAAATTCAGGCAAGTTTGGAGTGCTGAGTATTTAGGCGGCTTTATCGTACACAGCAAAGCATTTGAAGGATTAGCAGGTAATTTTCCCATTGGTTTTTTAGTATGGAAAACGAATCAAAATGCTAAGAAAAAAATAGAATTTAATGAAATTATTACCGAAGTATTAGACAAAAAAGCTGAAGCTATTGGTGAAAAGGTATTTTACAACTTACCAAACAATATTTTTTTAAATGTTTGGCTAAAACGTCCAAAGAAAAATAATCAATCAGCTTTACCGCTGAAAAACGCAATTACTCCTGCCACTTCTGTGCCGCGTGTAGATTCATGGTCTGATAATGCTATTGCTTATATGTACTGTGGAAAAAACGACTTGCAACATGCTAATCAGCAAACTGTTTTGTTTTCATCTCCGTATGGACAAGGTGATGGTTTTTATATAACCCCAGAAAACCTCTGGCAAGCTGCAATTGTTTTCTCAGTCCGCCGCTTAATCAAACCCACTTGGCTTAACGACCGCGACCAATTTCTACAACCCACTGGAGAATTAACTGAAATATTTAAAAGCGATTGTTTAATCTGGATGTTGTTTAATGGCAGCAATCTCACCGCCAGCGCCAACGATTTAGAATGGAACGGCAAACAATGGTCTATTGTGAATCATTTTATTCCTTTCACCGAAAGCGAAGTCAACGCTCCGGATCGCTTTGAATCGGATTTTATGGTGCGCTATCTTGAAAACCAGCCTCTTTCCAAAGAAGCTAAAGCAGTGTTAGCCGCCGGACGTGAATTGTGGCAAGCCTATTTCGCAGTCGTTGATGTGTATAGTGTGCGTGAGGAATTTAAGTTAAACCGCCCAGATGTTGGCTGGTATCAAATCCGTAATGCGCTGAAAAGAAGAAACGCCAGCGGTGATTATCCGCCTATCGGATTTGACGCATTTGAACAGGCGTATAAAAGCTTGACTGAAAAACTGCAACCGCAAGTCTTTAGCTTGGGTTTTTTGCGGCTATAGCAAAGCGGTGCTGATCCGACTCAGGATAGCCTTGCAGTGATATAGGGAATCCAAATCATTTGCGCTGGATTGCTTTTAAGTTTTTGTTTAATCCAGTAAGCTAGGGCTTGAGTTGGTCGGGCAGTCGCGGCGGAGTTGGTTGCCGTCGAGGAAAGTCCGGGCTCCAGTGGACAGAGTGCCAGGTAATGCCTGGGGGGTGTGAGCCTACGGAAAGTGCCACAGAAAATATACCGCCTGCATTTGTGTGGGTAAGGGTGAAATGGTGCGGTAAGAGCGCACCGCACGTCTGGTAACAGACGCGGCAGGGAAAACCCCACTCGGAGCAAGACCAAATAGGGAAGCAGCCGGTTGTTTACAACTGTCAGGCGTGGTCCGCGTCGCTTCCGGGTAGGTCGCTTGAGGAGCATGGTGACATGCGTTCCAGATGAATGGCTGCCTCGTTTGCACAGGGTATGTATTAAGCCGTGTGCAAATAGACAGAACCCGGCTTATAGACCAACTTTTTTTCTTCTCTTCTATAACCGCTGTGCCTATGTTGTTATTCGGTGTCGCCGATGCCGAATTTCATGAAGCGTTGGTAGCGGTTTTCTAGTAGTGTTTCTAAGGGTTGTGCACAGAGATTTTGCAGGTTTTCCTGTAAAACTTTGCTTAAGTTGGCTGCTATTGCATCGAAATTCCGATGCGCTCCTCCCAGTGGTTCTGCAACAATCTGTTCTACTAAGCCTAATTCATGCAAGCGGTGGGCTGTTAGCCCCATTGCTTCTGCGGCTTCGGCGGCTTTTTCTGCGCTTTTCCATAGAATGGAGGCGCAGCCTTCGGGTGAAATCACGGAATAGGTGCTGTATTGCAGCATGTTGACGCGATCTCCCACGCCAATTGCCAAGGCGCCGCCTGAGCCGCCTTCGCCGATCACGGTGCAGAGGATGGGGGTTTTGAGGCGCATCATTTCAAATAGGTTGCGTGCAATGGCTTCGCTCTGACCGCGTTCTTCGGCATCTACGCCTGGATAGGCGCCGGGGGTGTCAATAAAGGTGAGTAGCGGGATTTTGAAGGTTTCTGCGAGTTTCATCAGGCGCAGGGCTTTGCGATAGCCTTCTGGACGCGGCATTCCAAAATTGCGGGCAATTTTTTCTTTGGTATCGCGTCCTTTTTGATGTCCGATGACCATTACCGGCTGTCCAGCCAGCCGTGCGAGTCCGCCGATAATGGCTTTGTCATCGGCAAAGGCGCGGTCGCCGTGCAGTTCGACAAAGTCGGTAAATGCGCGTGCGAGGTAATCCAGCGTGTAGGGGCGTTGTGGATGGCGCGATAACTGGGAAATTTGCCAGGCGCTGAGGTTGGCGAAAATGGATTGCGTTAATTCACGGCTTTTGGCTTGTAAACGCGCAATTTCTTCGTTGATGTTGATCTCGTTGTCATTGCCGACATAGCGCAATTCGTCTATTTTGGCTTCAAGTTCGGCTATCGGCTGTTCAAAATTAAGGAAATTCAGATTCATGGTGTGGTTTTTTTTTAGCGTATTGAATTGATCAGAATGAGGGTTTCTCGGAGCATCAAGTGATGATGCTGGGTGATTTGCTCTGGTTAAGCGAAATTTTTACAATCATTAAACAGCTAACTCTGCGGGGTATGCAGTTGAACTTGTGTTATCTCAGCTGTGTTGTTTTTCTGCACGCCTACGCTGTTGGCTTGAATTTCGAGTAAATGAGCGCCGTCAGGTAATTCTGCGCCCACTTGGTAACGCGCAACTTTGTTATTAGCGCCATTAATGATCAGGGCATATTTGCTTTTGCCTTCACCTACAATGCCGAGCAGTTTCCAAGCATACTGGGGTTTTTCTGGGGCTTTTTCCTCGGTGCTTTCTGTTTGTTCTGTTTGGGCGGGTTGTCCCCAGGGGTGTAATTGTTCTAGGCGTGCTTTGCTGACAAAGGCGCTGTTGCTTAAGCTCAATTTAGGTAATTGCCAATTATCTTCTGCCGTTTCTGCTTGGATGTCAGTCTTTATTGCTGGCAACAATTGCGTTGCGGCAAGCCAATTACCTGCCGTGACCAGGCTTAATAGAAGAAAGGTATGCAGATTGGATTTCAACATAATTGACTAGAACTGTTGTGGATACTGTCGGCAGAGGGGTTTTTAAGATAAAACCTAGAGGAGTCTTGCATGATAAATTTGCCATTATTCGCTATTTGAGCGGTATTTTTGCACGATTATACAGGTATTCCAATTCTTTCCAGAAAAATTGGTGTTCACCTGAATGCGGGTTATTCTTCTGCTTGGCGTTGGCGGCGTTTGTGTTCGCGCCAAAAGTGTTCGGCGAAGGCAACCAGTGGATGCGAAGGGGGTTTGGGGCGATTCATTAGGGGCATGTTGGCTTCGTCTGGCGTGCGATTACCCTTACGGCTATTGCAGATTTCGCAGGCTGTGACAATATTGTTCCAGCTATCGCTGCCGCCGCGTGAGCGGGGTAGAACGTGATCGAGGGTTAAATGCCGAGTGCTGCCGCAATATTGACAGGTATGTTTGTCACGGCGTAAAACTTCGCGGCGTGTCACGCCAGGCACGCGCCAGGCGCGTTCAATGTGGTTCATGGTTAAGCGGATGAGCGGCGGCACGAGGAAGACCATGCTGGGCGAATGCACCGGAATGCGCTCGCCGCAGCCTTCTAGTTCAAGTGGCTCGGCTTTGCCGGATACCAGTAAAATAAGGGCACGTTTTACCGGTATCTGACTGACGGGTAAATAGTTTTTGGAAAAAACTACGACTGGGCGTCGAAGACCTTCTTGCGCGGCACTCATGGTTATTGGCTCTTAAGGATGTGGCGTTTTATCGTCCTGGTGCGGAACGGTTGGGATTGCTCAAAATGTGCCGCAAAATTGTTTGCCCGGTTATAAAATCCAGCTTATTGGCATCAGTTATGACCTCAAAGTCTTCTACATAATCATATTCAGGAAAGCTTGTAAACAGCTATTTATAGCCATTTGTTAAAGTTTTTGTGACAAAAGCGGTGCAATCAGCGGTTTTGCCCGCCTAAACAGTATCTCTTCCAATCCACCCTGCAAGGCTCGTTTGAATCACTATGAATAGTCTTTATGAAGACCAGGATTTTGGCATCAGTATCCTTGATACGGGTTATTTGCGTGCCCGGTTAGCTGCTAGTTATTTACTGGTAGAACAAGGACATGCGGCTTTTATTGACACTGGCACTAATGCTTCTGTGAGGCATTTGCTATCTGTGTTGCGCGAGAAAAATATTGCGCCTGAGCAGGTAGATTATGTGATTGTCACGCATGTGCATTTGGATCACGCTGGCGGTGCGGGTTTGTTAATGCAGCAGTGTCCTAACGCGCAGTTGGTGGTGCATCCGCGTGGCGCGCCGCACATGATCGATCCCTCGCGTTTGATGGCGGGTGTGGAGGCTGTGTATGGCAAAACACAAACAGAGGCGCTCTATGGTCAGGTGCAACCTATTGATGGTGAAAGAGTAATACAAGCAGGTGAGCATTTTGAACTGGATTTTCAGGGGCGTTTGTTGCTGTTTCTCGATACGCCTGGTCATGCGTTGCACCATTTCTGTGTGTGGGACGCATTCAGTCGTAGCCTTTTTACCGGCGATACTTTTGGCTTGTCTTACCGCCACTTTGATAGTGCTCAGGGGGCTTTTATTTTTCCCACTACTACGCCGGTGCAGTTTGATCCCGGCGCTTTACATGCTTCGATTAAGCGCCTTTTGGAGCTAAAACCGCAGCACATGTTCCTCACACATTACGGCAAATTGTCTGGAGATTTAGCGGCGTTCGCTGAAGAACTACACTACTTAATTGACGAATTTGTGCGCTTGGTGCGCCTTGCGAGTGAGCATGGCGAGCAACGTCATGCGTTTTTAACCGAGCAGATGATGGTACTGTTATTGGCGCGTTTGCAGGCGCAGGGCTGCTCTCTGTCAGAAGCGGAATGCCGCAGTTATTTGGCGATGGATGTGGAGTTAAACGCGCAGGGTTTAGAATTTTGGTGGGATAAAACCCAGGCAATTGCGCATTAATGTCGCTCTTGGCGTTGTTGCACGGCGCAATGCACTGGTTTCTGGTTAAAAACAGGATGCAGACGAATGTTATGCCGCTCATAGCTTCTTTAGTCATACTCGGCTGTTATATACTGAATCCACTCTAAACGCACATTGCCTGATGGCACACACTTATATACGGAGATATTTCGTCATGCGTCCAGAAAATTATCAACCTGTTGAACACCCTGCCAGCCATGAATATGAATTGTATTTTGGTCCCAATCATCCTGGCATTGAAGGTAATTATGCGCTGAAAGTGCTGCTCTCTGGCGATGAAATAGTGAAAGCCACTGCTGACGGTGGTTATCTGCATCGCGGTTTTGAAAAGCTCATGGAAGAACGCCTGTGGATACAAAATGTGGCGCTTGTACCGCGTATTTGCGTGCCTGATCCGGTGCCTATGGAAGAAACTTATGCGCGTTGCGTGGAAATGCTTGGCGGCTTGGAAGTGCCGGAGCGGGCACAGTGGATTCGCGTATTAATGCTTGAATTATCAAGAATTTGTGCGCACATTTTTACCTTCGGCGGCAATTCTGCCACCATCGGACAATACAGCACCATGTTCTGGGGCGTATCTGACCGCGACTTGATTTTGGATATTTTTGAAGAAATCAGCGGCGGGCGCATTTATCACATGTATATCACGCCCGGCGGCGTGCGCCGCGATTTGCCAGAAGGTGTGCTGGAACGCATCGCACGGGTGCTAGACGACATTGAAACCCGCTTGCCAGAATACGACGATTTATTTTTCGACAATCCAGTATTTATGCGCCGTTCTCAAGGCGTGGGTAAAATGAGCGCCGAGCAAGCATTAGCCTGGGGCGTCACGGGACCCAACCTACGCGCTTGTGGATTGCCCTTTGATTTGCGCCGCGACGATCCTTATTTGGTTTATGACCAACTCGAATTTGAGGTGCCCACTGAAACCGGCGGCGACATTTACGCCCGCACCCTAGTACGGCGTGCCGAGTTAAAACAAGCCTTCCGCATCGTGCGCCAAGTCATCAAGCGCCTGCCTTCAATCAAGGGTCCCATCCGTTGCCCGCTACCCAACCCGCTGGCGTGGAACATCCCCAAAGGCAGCGCTTACGCCCGCACCGAGTCATCTAAAGGCGAACTGGGCTTTTTCGCCGTATCCGATGGTGGCACCAAACCCTGGCGCGTGCATGTGCGCGGCGCGTCCTCCATGCACGCCGTACAAGTGCTGGAAAACCTATGCAAAGGTGCTCGCTTGGAAGACGTAGCGCAAATCATGTTCTCGCTAGACGCCTGCCCGCCTGAAGTGGACCGCTAACCCTATGAGTGCACTATTAAAATATCCCCTACCAGGGACCGCACCGTTACCGCCTCGACACTTGTTGCCGAGCATGTACGATTTGCCCAGCGAAGACCCGCAGGAGCCAGGTTTGGCAGACGAATTTCATTATTACCAACCGCATTTACTCAGCGAAACCTTCTACCCACCAGACTGGGCGAGGGATCAGGTGTTCGCCGTTGGCGACATGAACCTGTATTTTGATTTGCAGCACACCCTATGGCACAAACGCCCTGATTGGTTCGCCGTGCTCGGTGTGCCTAATCTCTACGAACACAAGGACTTGCGTCTCAGCTATGTGCTCTGGCAAGAGGGCGTAGTGCCTTCTGTGGTAGTTGAATTATTGTCGCCCAGCACTGCCAAAGAAGATTTAGGGCAATCGCCCGTGCGCGACGCCAGCGAACCGCCCAGTAAATGGCAAGTGTATGAAAGCATTTTGCGCATTCCCTATTATGTGCTATACGACCATTACCAAGAAAAATTGCAAATCTTTCAACATGATGGCAAACGTTACCAGTCACTACCCAAGACGGGCACAGAGCAGCGCATCTGGCTACCAGAAATCAACTTAGGTTTGGGCGTCTGGCAAGGCGAATACCGAGATACCATTAACTGCACCACCTGGGTGCGTTGGCTCGACGCGCAAGGCGCCTGGCTACTGACGCCTTTTGAACGAGAAAGAGCGCGGGTTGCGCAAGTGAAACAAGCAGCAGATGTAGCCCAACAACACGCTGAACAAGAAAAGCAACGCGCTGAACAAGAAAAACAACGGGCTGATTTAGCCACACAAGAAGCCAATCAAGAAAAACAACGCGCTGATTTTGCTGCAAAACGCGCTACTCAAGCAGAAGATAAGGCTGCCAAACTAGCAGCTAAATTGCGCGAATTAGGCATTGATCCTGGCGCTCTATGAGTTGCTTTCTCACATTTTCTAACTGATGAATAACCCAACATGCACTTTCCTACGATTGAAAACTTTGTCGGCAATACGCCTTTAGTGCGCCTGCAACGCTTACCTGGTGCGACCTCTAACTACCTACTGGCTAAATTGGAAGGCAATAATCCAGCGGGTTCGGTGAAAGACCGTCCGGCGCTCAATATGATTCAGCAGGCAGAAGCGCGGGGTGAAATTAAGCCAGGAGATACCCTGATTGAAGCCACCAGTGGCAACACTGGCATTGCGCTGGCAATGGCAGCGGCGATCAAAGGCTATCGCATGGTGCTGGTGATGCCAGAACACATGAGCTTAGAGAGGCGTGGAGCGATGAAAGCTTTTGGCGCTGACATAGTGCTCACGCCTAAAGCCGGTAGCATGGAGCAAGCCATTGATACGGCAAGAGCCATGCAAGCGCGTGGTGAGGGCAAAATTCTCGATCAATTTTCCAATCCAGACAATCCCTTAGCGCATTATCGCAGCACAGGTGCGGAAATCTGGCGCGATACTGACGGGACAGTAACGCACTTTGTCAGTGCGATGGGCACGACTGGGACTATTATGGGTACTTCGATGTTTTTGAAGGAAAAAAATCCAGCAGTGCAGATTGTTGGGGTGCAGCCGACAGAAGGCGCCAATATTCCCGGTATTCGCCGTTGGCCCTCAGAGTATCTACCCAAGATTTATGATTCCAGCCGCGTAGATCGTATTCTTGATGTCGAACAAGCCAGCGCCGAAGAAACCACGCGGCGCTTGGGTGCAGAAGAAGGGATTTTTGCCGGCATTTCCTCCGGCGGTGCGGTCAGCGCCGCACTCAGTTTATCGCAAGAAGTAGAAAATGCGGTGATTGTGGTGATTATTTGTGATCGCGGCGACCGCTATCTTTCTACTGGTGTGTTTCCTGCTTAAAACTGAAGTAGTGGCTAAATAGATTACTGCTTGCCGCAAGATAATTGCATGAACTACCACCTCAGTTTTTAGTAAAACCACCAGGTAGTTTTTATTTGTCAGCATTAATGCGTCGAATCAATTCGCGCATCACATCTTCTGCCTGTTCATTATTCACTTGGCAAGTGCCTGCTTTCATGTGACCACCGCCACCATATTCAAGCATGAGTTTACCAATATCAGTGTTTGAACTGCGGTTGACAATAGATGCACCAACAGCAAACACGGTGTTTTGTTGTTTTAAGCCCCATAAGACGTGCATAGACACGTTGCATTCTGGGTATAAGGCATAAATCATAAAGCGATTTGCCGCATAAATGTCTTCTTCACGACGTAAATCTACTATAACCAAGTTCTTCTGTACATGAGCACATTTTTCAATTTGGTGCATAGCCGCTTTTTGGTGTTCAAAATAGAGTTCAATGCGTTCTTTGACATCAGGCATTTCCAGGATTTCTTCAATCGTGTGATCTTTGCAATAATCAATCAGTGCCATCATTAAAGTTTGATTAGAAATGCGAAAATTTTTGAAGCGCCCAAGCCCAGTACGCGCATCCATTAAATAATTCAGCAAAACCCAGCCTTTAGGAAATAAAATTTCTTCGCGGGAGAATTGTGCGGAGTCACCTTTATCTACAGCATCCATCATTTCCTGACTCACGCCCGGAAAAGCTTCGGCACCGCCATAATAGTTGAACACGACGCGGGCGGCAGAGGGCGCATCGGGATCAAGAATGTAGTTATCCGGCGGCGCTCCGGCATTGCGCAAAGCTTCGCTGGAATGGTGATCAAAGACCAGATAGGCACCTTCAACATAGGGTAGGTTGGTCGTGATGTCTAAGGGGGTGATTTCAATTTTGCCATCCTGCATGTCTTTGGGATGTACAAATTTGATTTCGTCAATCAGGTCTTTTTCTTTCAATAAAACCGCGCAAATCAGACCATCAAAATCACTCCGTGTGACCAGCCGATATTTTTGCGACATGCTGTATCCTCCGCTTTATCTGTTATTCAGAGAAAAGATTAAAAATCAGTTGTTTGCATTCTTTTTTTCAAGAATTGCTGAGCTTTGTAAGCCATTATAACGAGCCGCTTGCTAAACATCTATACTCAAACAGTGAGTTGGATGCAGTTGTTGCTCAACGGGCAGGCTAACATCAAGCTAATCTGGGAAACGGCTTGAAAATTTTTGCAGTATCGGGTGCCTCTGCAAATACAAGACCAGAAACCTAAACGGGTTATTTTCCCTGCTCTTGGGCTGTCTGCATGGGTTCGTCTATGTCCAGATCAGAGGGACTTTGGTCTGCCTGCAAATAGGCGCGGTAGCGTTCGCGGATTTCGTGTACATAGCGCACGGGTTCGCTCCCGCGCACATAACCATAGCGCGACTGTTCGGCATATTTTTCTTTGGATAATAGCAGCATGGCTTTTTCTACTTGATTAAACCAACGGTTTGGATTTAAGCCTTGTTGTTCTGCTAAACGACGAGCGTCTTGTACATGTCCCCAGCCAGCGTTATAACCTGCTAAGGCAAACCATAGGCGGTCTTTAACCGGAATGCTGTCTTCAAAACGCTCACGCACCCAATCCAGGTATTCAATACCCGCACGGATGTTTTGTTCTGGAGCAGTCAGGTCATTGACGCCAAATTGTTTGGCGGTGCGTGGCACAAGTTGCATCAATCCAGATGCGCCCGTCCAAGCAGTGGCTTTGGGATCAAACTGACTTTCTTGATACATCTGTGCCACTATGAGTCGCCAGTCAAACAGATAGTTTTTGGCATAGCGCTGCACCAAGTCGTCATAAGGTGAAAAGTGCCCGTTTTCGCTGTTGATTCGCGCTGCTTGATAAGAGCGAATTTTGCGCGAGTTGTGAAAATACCTTTGGTAAATCACGTTGTAAGTTAAGCTGCGGTATTGTTTTTTGTGAAAGTCGTTGAGGGCGCGTAGCAGTTCTGGATTGTTCTGGCGCACTGCCCAAGCTTGGGGCTGAGATTTTTTTAAGGCAAAACCGGCTTTGATGTCGTCGCGCCAAGCCAATTCGATGTCTAAAATGGGGCTGTCAGCAAGGGTTAAATCGTATTCGCCGGTCGCCACTCGATTAATGATTTCTTCGGTTTCTAAATCCTCTGGCGCTGCTTGCAATTGAATCTGAACGCCCTCTTGCTGTAGTTCGGCTTGCAAACGCTCTAAAATATGCCACTGCTCACTGGCAGGGCGTGCCACTAAAATTCTTTGGTGCAGATCGGCACGGCTTTCTACTGTATCGTTGGTACGCATCACCAGGCGTTCTTCGGCGAAATGATAAGGGCGGGAAAAAGCCACGCCCTGTTTGAGGCGATCTTCAGAAGGCGCCATGAAAGCGGCAATCAAATCGCCTTTGCCTTCCAGCAGCCGCTTAACCAATTCCTCATGCGTCGGCGCTACTATGATTTCCAGGTGCAAATCCTGCTGTTTGGCAAACTGGTTAATGATTTCGTACTCAAAACCCATTAATTCTCCGCGCAATAGAAAATAGCAAGCGGCGTTGTTGCGTGTCAGCAGACGCAGGGTTTTGCGTTCTTTTAAGCTGGGTAAATCATCAAAATACAGGGTTTCTTGCGGCTTCAAGAGTGCTTGAGCGGTTAAAAAGCGATTCAGGCGCTCCAACAACTGTGGGTTATTTTTACGCACCGCCCATGCCTGATATTTTTCTTGGCTCACCACCAAAGGTACGCGAAAATCATTGCGATAAGCGCGAATCGCATCCAGCACATTGCTGTCGCCAATCAGCAAATCAATCTCGCCGCGCTCTAAACGATCCAGGTTTTGATCCACAGTCGCATTGCCTGGCAAGAGCTTGAGTTTTAGGTCTGGGAAGCGCCCTTGCAGTTGTTGCGCAGTGTCCCAAAAAGCCGTGCCCGCCGGCACCGATAGCGTGCGTTTAGACAAGTCTTCCAACTGATTCAATGGCTTATCCGTTGCACGGGTCACGATACTTTCATGACTCGAACTGACTGGCACTGTGAACGCGACTTGCGCCTTGCGGCTATCGGTAATGGTCAGATTCGCCACCGCCACATCCCCATAGCCCTGCTCCAGATAAGACAATAAATCGCTGAAACGCTCAACATGCAGAAATACGGGCTGTATGCCTAATTGTTCTGCAAAATCAATGGTTAAGCGACGTTCTAAATTGGGTGGATAGCCGTGACGTGGGAGATAAATATGATCTATGTGTTGCGTTAAAATACGCAGTTTGCCGGTTAAAACCAAGCTCTCCAGATCGCCCGTGTGGCTATCTGCAACCGCTTGATCGAGCAGCAATTTAGTGACTTCTGGCTCAGACCATTCGTGCGCTTCTGGCGGTAGCGGCTTGTGCAGTTCATAAGCCAGCCAAGTCAAACTGCCCCACAGGGCACAAAAACCTACAAAGGCTAACCAACCAAGCGGGATTTTCTCTAAAAGCGGATATTGCATGGTGGCGTAAGCTCGCTTTAGCTTAATCAGACAAAGGTTTTTATAATGAAAGCCTTGAGCCTTTTAGCGCAAGTGTTTTATCAGATTAAAAAATTTTCAGGAGTATAACATGAGTCTTTTCAATGCCGCCTACCAGTGTTTAAGCGCCTCCACAATAGAGGAAAAAGTGCTGCTTACTCAAGCATTTGCACAACAATGGACGGAGCGCACCCTGGTTTGGTCGGAAGCTGATGAGCCACCACCGTTGGCAATTTCCATCCCTGGACGCCCCGCTCAGCCGCGTCTGGTTGCACCGCGAGAATTGCCGCGCCGTCGCTTATCTACGCACGAAGGACATGCGGCTTTGCTGCACTCAGTCGCGCACATTGAGTTTAACGCCATCAATTTGGCTTGGGATGCGGTATACCGTTTTCGTTACATGCCGCTGGCTTATTATGATGACTGGGTATGGGTTGCAGCCGAAGAAGCGCAGCATTTTCAAGCACTACGCGGGCATTTACGCAGTCTTGGCTACGATTACGGGGATTTTCCGGCGCACAACGGCTTATGGGAAATGGCGCAAGACACGGCGCACGATGTGCTGGTGCGCATGGCAATGGTGCCGCGAGTGCTGGAAGCGCGGGGGTTAGATGTTACGCCAGGCATGATGCAAAAGCTGGAAGCCTTTGGTGATCAAGAAGCTGTGGCTATTTTGCAAGTGATTTGGCAAGAGGAAATCGGGCATGTTGCCGCTGGGTCGCGCTGGTTTCACTTCAGTTGCGCACAGCGGCACTACGAAGCAGAAAGCACTTTTCGCCAGTTAATCAAAGACTATCTTAAAGGCGATTTGCACCCGCCTTTTCACCAAGAAGCGCGGCTTGCCGCAGGTTTTAGTGCCGCAGAATTAGCCGCGTTAGAGGCGCGATATGGTGGGAGTGGCGCATAGTGAGTGCGCAATGCCCTCACTATGAGCCACTACCGATTTTTAGAAGAAAGTCGAAATTTCGCGGAATACGGTGTTGATGTTTTGTGGCGTGCCGGAATAGGCTTGGGTTTGGGTGGTTTGGGCGATGTCTTTCAATACGTCTAGGCGAGCGCCGTCGCCGTAGGCGATGGGAAAAATACGAATGGCTTGGTGTTCTGCGTCGAGCGCAATTTTGCTGTGCAGTTCTTCCAATGTCATCTGGCTGTTGCTGTCAGCGCCGTCACTGAGTATCACTATGGCTGCGATGTTTTCTGCGGATTGGTGCTGCAAAAAGCTATGGGCTGCGGCGATGGCGTCGTATAGCGCAGTGCCGCCAGAGGCGAAGAGTGCTTCAACCTGGCGTTTCGCCTCGTCACGTTTGTCAGCTACTTTCTCATTTTGCATCACCCAATCGGGTTGGCTGTTGAAGGGGAGCAAGGAGAAGTTGTCTTCTGCACCGAGCATGTCGAGCAGTTGCAAGGCGCCTTGACGGGCGTTGTCCATTTTTTCTCCGCTCATACTGCCAGAGGTGTCTAACACCAGCACTATGTTGGCGTGACGTTTTTGTTGATACCAAAGTTGTTTGATTTCATTCATCACAGTCACGCTGGGCACTTCTAACGTGGTTTTAGGTTCTGCTGGGTCTACGCCGTGTTGGGCGTCTAGCGGGGCGGCGAGTGGGATATTGACATCGGCGGGGCGAAAGCCATAAGCCAAGGCGCGTTCTTGCTGGGGTTTGTCAAGTAAGAATTTAAGGTAAATGCCTGCGGCTTCGCGTTGTTCGGCGGAAACCCAAGGGGCATTGACAATGCCAGCGGGGTGGTCGCTCCAGAATGTGCCTTCTTGGGGATAAATGGCGACGATGGGGAAGGGTAGGTTGTTGCGCTGGTAGGATTCTATAACCATGTTTTCATACAACACGGCGGCGCTTAAGTAGCCGGGACCATTGTCCATGAGTTTGTTGCCAAAAAAGCCGGTGGAGCGTCCGTAATGCACGACAGCTTGCTCGATGCTGTGCAGATAATCGGCTGTTTGCGGATTGCGCACATCTTCTAGGGTAAGCCCAGAGACTTTGCCGGCGCCTGCATACACTTCAGCAAAAAGGGAGATCAAGCCGCTGTTGCTGTAATCTGGATGGGTGTGACCAAATTTGAATTTGCCCCATTGCGGATAACCATAGCTTGCCCAGCCTTTGGGGTCTTTTGCCAATGTCACTATGTCTTTCCAACTGATGGTTTTTTTACCCCAACCCAGCGCCTCTGCCATCGGTTTCCACATAGCAATGACCACCGGGGAGAGCACCAGTTGTTCGGTGTGGTCAAACAGGTCTTTGTTGGTTTTGACTTGTGCTTGTGCATTGCCCAGTTTGATGAAAGCATCCGAAGCGGGGCTGCCGAGATGTGCCTGCAAACTGCCGTCGAGCAAGCCCTCCACCAGTTCGCCCGAACCCATTGGCTGGGTTTGGATGTGAATGGTTTTGCCGCTGGCAAGCTGCACCTTGGCGTTGTTAAAACCAGCGGTGACTTCTTCTACCCAAGCTTGTTTCTCTGAGCCGTAAGCAAATAAAACATTCACCGCATTGGGATCGTCAACTGGTTTGGCTGACTGCGACTGATCGTTGCTGTTATCGCTACAAGCACTCAGTAGGAGTGCGCCAAGTCCTAGACCGGTTAGGGTCAAGATATTTTTGAAGCTGTGCATAGCATGAACCTCTTGATGGAATAAATAGATAAAACAAAGCCTAATGCCTAGACTAAGCCGCGTTGCGCCGCCGCTGAGCTTGAATTTTAACGAAAAACTCCGACGGCGCAGCGTCGGCTTGAGCGACAAGTTATGTTTTTTGGGAATGTTTTACATGCCCATTTTTGAAGTTAATAAGCATGAATTCCTTGAAATTTTTATCTACGGACTCTTTATCAACTTTGCCACTGGACAAGCTTTTAACCATATCTCCAAAGACTTTCTTAAGTCTTGAGTCTGCTTTTTTAACAACTTGATTTCTAATGTGGTTTGCCTCGCTAATCAAGTCCGCTATTACATCTTGTACTTCTTTATCTGGTACGGGTATTTTGGTCTTTTCAATATCTTCATCTAAAATTGCGGGATAGCTAGAACCTGTACTCCATTTTCTAAACTGTTCGAGAGTGCTGTCTAAGCGAAGTGCGAAATGTAAATATAATGGATTAACCCCTTTTTTAGCGCGAATTACGCTAAAACCAGTAGAGCAAATTTCACCATCAAGATTTTCTGGAATCACAGCAATTGCGCCTCGCGTTGGGCGACATGTGGAGATAATAATGTCGTTTTTTTCAACTAATTTTCTAGCTCTTGACGGTGCCTCATCACCAGTTAGTTCTTGTGGATTTTCAATAACTCCAGATAAGACATTAACACATGAAATATCAACATATATAAAAGTTAAATCAGGCTCTTTTGTTGGGTCTTTTTTCTCCTTTATTACATCAGCTACTTCGTATACATTTTTTAATATACTCGCTGGAAATTCCTTAATTCCATCTGGCGGTAAATGGTAGTCAATATCCCATCTTCCCTCTAATTTTAATTCTTGCCTTGTTTTTATAAGTATTTTCATTTCCAACCTACCTGTCTATGAAATTCAGAAATTACCGAATCAACCTCTGAGCCAACTTTTTTTCTACCTGTTGCATCATAACCGAGATTATCAACTTGACATAGAAAAGCTTTTTGTTCTTTGTTCTCTTTCTCTCTTGGCTTTAATTTTCTAAATATACATAGGCATGTTTTGACCATAGCGCCATAAGGTGTAAAAGCCTCCTCTGGAAAACTAATAATCGCTTTTATTTCTGCAATGCCAAATAACCAATCACGAACAAATTTAGTGCTTTTCCCCTTCATTAAATGCTCAGGAAGAACTATAGCTAGTCTACCGTTTGGTTTAAGAAACTGAAAACTTCTCTCTAATCCTAAGATTTCAAGTGGAAGTGATTTTTTCTTGTGTCCAAGTTGAAATCTACCTATGATTTCCATAGATTCTTGGCGCATTATACTTCCAAACGGTGGATTAGTAACAATAACATCAAATACAGATGGGTCTTTTTCTCCATCATCTCGTAATGCAATAATATCTGGATAATTATCAAAACTAAGTAAAGCATCCTGGTTTCTTATATTAGTATGCCCATCATCATTAAGCATCATGTCTGTCATTGCAATGCGAACCATACGCTCGGATTTTTCGATTCCATGAAGGTGAAAAAATTTGAACTCATATAGCCCATGATTTGATATGGTTTTTCCTTGGTTAAATATTACATACTGAAGGCTTCTTGTCAAGAAATGACCCGAACCACAAAAAGGATCAAGTATTAAATCTTCTGCTTTAGGCTGAATAATTCCAATAGCTAATTGTACAATTGGATCTGGAGTGAAATATTGCCCCATACCTGCTCTGATAGCAGGGGCTAGTACCTTTTGGAAAGCAGAACCTTTTATATCTGAATTACTATCAATTAGTGAAAAGTCTTGTAGTTTTTCTACAACCCCATAGAGTGCCGTATCACTAAGTCTTACCTGATGTTTAAATACACCCCTAGATCGCTCATACCCTGGAATTCGTTTAGAATATATTTCTATATCAGCATTTCTAGCTTCTTCATATAAGACTCTTATATTTGAAGCAACTTCAGAAGCATTACTAGCTCCATAAGTTTGAAATCTAAATTCTGCGCCAGATTTTTGCTTTGTTGTGGTTCTCTCATCAAATATTTTTGCATAAATGACTTTGCATAGCTCATCTAATGCCTCGTCTGCATGAAGGCCATCAATATCCCTGACAATACCATGACATTCAAATAAAACTTTGTCATATTTTCCGTCTATCTTTTGGAGTCCAGTTTCTCCAGTTTCAATGCCATCAGGCAATTCACGGATAAGCTTAAATTTTGATTGTCCTTTAATTCCATAAGATGGCAAATCACTAATATATTCAAAATCGTTAGGGTCAATTTTTTTTCTTATAGTTTTTGTTTTTTCACCATCTGTTACCATGCCAATGGTAGCAGTGTGTGTTGAAGCTAAATAAGTTTCTAATTGGCGTTCTGCTTCATCAAAAACATCTTTACTTACACCACGCTTTTTAGTTTCAATATATAAAAATGTTCTTCTGTTACTATTTTTTATAGATATATCTGCTTCTTTATAAGTTGACCCCATTTTTACGGGTTCTTCTATAATTATTCTTTCACCAATCCACTCTGAAGGATATTTGTACTTATCTAGTAATTGTTTAAGCGCCCATTGCCTGACAAATTCTTCAATATAATATTCTGCACCATCATATGTGCCATTTTCTTTGTGCCAATCTTCTGCTCTGCGCATAGCTTCTTGAACATCTCCATGAGTTTTGCAAAGCCAATTCTTGGGTTCTATAAGTTCAAACACGCCTATTAGTGGCATACATCAATACTCCTTAATATTTTTGAGGTACTCTGCCATCAACTTTAAAACATAACAGAGAAATATGAACGCTGTCTTAAAATGTTGCCTGGTGTGCGTAGAGTCCGGGGCGTGCTTTGCGTAGCAGTTCGCGTTGTGCGGGATCAGGGGTGTAGAGGGTGGCAAAGGCTTTTTCCAAGCCGATGTCGCGTTCGTACACGTCTTGGCGGAACTGCACGCTGTTGTCTTCATCTACCCACGCTGTCGAGTACAGAATGTACACCGGCAGCGTTTCTGCCAAGCTGACTCTTTGCGTGGTGCCTTTGTCTAAGCCGTCTTGCAGCTTGTTTTCTGACCACCCTAACAGGGTTTCGGCTAACGCCAGCGGCTTTTCTATTCGCACACAGCCAGAACTGAAAATTCTCTGGCTTTCCTTAAACAATGAGCGGTGCGGGGTGTCGTGCAAATAGATGTCAAAATCGTTAGGAAACATAAACTTGATTTTGCCCAGTGCGTTATCGTCGCCGGGGCGCTGGGAAATGCGGAAGGGAAAATAATCGCTACCAACGTTCCACCAGTTGACAAAGCGCCCGTCAAGTTTCTGTCCGCCCTGGGATATGTTCATGTTTTTGCGGGCTAAATAGCCAGGGTCTTGGCGTAGGTGCGGGAGTATATCCTTGATGGCGATAGTGTGCGGCACGCTCCAATTCGGATTGAGCACTAGATAGCTCATGTTGGCGCTAAAAGACGGGGTTTGCCGATCTTTGCGTCCCACCACCACGCGCATGTTCAGGGTTTTCTGACTATTTTGTACCAAATCCAAGGTAAAACCCGCTGCATTGACGAGGATATAGCTGGCGCCCAAATCATCTGGCAGCCAACGCCAACGCTCCAAATTCCATTTGATTTGCGCAATGCGCTGTTCTAGCGTGAGGTTAAGTGCGGCGCGAGTTAAAGGTCCCACCACGCCGTCATCTTTCAAACCGTGCCGATTTTGGAAATGCTTGACCGCTGCTTGTAAGGGCGCGTCGAAATAGTTCAAATCCGCCTCCGGGCAATAGCCCACCGCCAGATCGCCACTTTCCCATAGGCGCAAACGCAGCAGGGATACCGCTGTGTGGCTCACGCCAACTTCTAATTTAGGTAACTCAGCTTTAGTCAATTCTGGCAGCAGGGGCCACAGGGTATTTTGCGCCAATTGCCGATATTGTTTGAGTAAAGCTTGCAACTTAGCATACTGCGCCTGTTGCGGCGGCAGGCTATCGAGTAACGTCTGCACAGTGCCGCTGGCTAAGGCTTGTTCCAAGCGTTCGACAGGTTTCCAGGGCGCAGAATCAACAATATACCACTGCTCATCCATTTGGCGCGGCGAAAAATGCCCACGATTGAGGTGCGTGCTGTAGCGCAAATAGGCGTCGCTGAGCAGCAGTTCTAAGTCTGCTTCCTCGCAAGTGTGCATCAGCGAGGAATTTAAGCACAGGCTGATCAAAGACACCGAATATTCTTCTGGTTCTAGCCCATGCTCGTCGGCATGGCGCAAATAACTGAACAGCAATAAACCTTGCTGATTCAAACCACCCGCTTGAATCCAGATCGGTTGATAATCGCGGTGTTTGTAGAGTGTTTGCAGCAAAGGCAAGCTGGGTAGGCGCAGATTAGCAATGCTCAAGGTCGGGCTAAAGAGCTTTTCGCTCAGACGATAGCGTTGCAGAGAAAATAGGTTGTTAAGATTTTGCAGATGTTGCAAAGGCGTGGGCGCAGGGCGAACAGTGGCAGGCTGGGCTACGAGCATACCGGCAAGCCCATACAACACCATAAAAAAAGCAATACGAATCAATAGAATAGTTGTTTTTTGCGGGCAGGGTATAGACATTCCAATGTTCTCCCTGAACAGGCTTGGCGGATAAAGTGTCCTTGTCTTAAAGTAGATAATACCACCAAGCTGCTCAGTGACACAGACAAGCTTGCTCGCTATGAATCGCCCATAGTGCGCCAAGACAACCACACCAAAATGACCGTGAGGAGCAGCACAATGCCCATGATAATGCCCGCTTCAATCCAGCTTTGGCGTTGAAAATTTTCCAAAAAATTGGCTTCTGGCAAGCTCACCAGCGTCCATTGCGTCCCCATAATCGGCAAAGACAGACGAATGCGCCGCAACTCATCAGCACTGAGGTGATTGTCACGGGTTAGGGTATCGCGTGAACCCTTATCGGTAATTTCGATTAAACCGGAGCCATCTTTTTTGATGAGCAAAAACTCATAACCAGGCAATTGATAATTGCTCAATACTTGTGCCAAGGTTTTGGTATGCAAGCTAACCAGCAAAATGCCGTCGAGTTTTTTGTATGACCAAGGCGCCATCACATCAAAATGATAATTAAAGGGCTGCGGATGTATGTAGGTTTCGTTCCAGCGTTCATTGCCGTACAGATGTACCAGTTGGCTATAATGCTGCAAATCCTGCTGGCACGTTTCACCAATCAGGGGTTCAACCTCTTGTAGCAAAGATTCGCCCTTGCTATTGGTTAAAGTAAAGGCGGCAAAATCGGCAAAGCGCCGCTGTAAACGCGAGATAATTTGTTTTTGATAATCCTTATCTTCAGGATGAACTCCCATATAATGCAGGCTAGGTAAGTATTCATCCGCAAAAATATGCGCTTGTTCTTGTAGCTTGCTGAGCACAGCACCTAACTCCCGCGCTGCGCCATTAGCGATGCTTTCTTCCAGATGCTTCTGGCTCAGTTCAAAGCGCGTTTGGCGATCCAGACTGTGCCAAGCCAGCACGATAAAGACCGTGAGCAGCGTCACGCAAGCGAAAAAGAAAGTTTGAAAACGTGGCAACATGGCGGTTCCTGCCTTTGGGTTGGAGAGCCTAAACGAAAATTAAAGATGCCTAAAAAATCGGTGGTTTGTGCGACGCAGCATTGTATAGCAAAAATCAATGGCTTGCACTCATAGAATAAAAACATAAAATATTATTTTTCAATAAGTTATATTCTTTATGCAAGTGCGTAGCAAAATCAACAAATGGTGTTCCCTAGCGCGAGTGACAAGTACAACCGCCTCTTGATTTTTCCGCTAACGCCTGAAAATCGGGGCTAAATGGGCTTCGCATTGAGCGCACACCCATCTGACTAGGTAAAACTACGCATTAGTTTACCCCAATAGACAGCGTAATGGCAGGCGGATTCATGTGTTACCTCTTGCCAGCGCTTGCTTTGACTGGGTTAAAAAATTTAGAACTGTTTTTAGTCAATAGGTTATACAAATTCAGGCAATCAGTGTTGTAATAGAGCTTGCAGATTTTGCAAGCCCTGCAAGATTTTTGGAAATCGTACAAATCGGAACGGGCGTTACAAAATCTTTATAGAATCAACGGTGGTTTTTACAGGAATGCGATGATGCTGCGAAAAAACAAGGCTGGAATTGGGGTGTTGCTGCTGTGCGTGCTTGCTGGGCAAGCTGCCAAAGCGCAAGTACATGAATATAAACTCGATAATGGTTTGAGACTCATTGTCAAAGAAGACCACCGGGTGCCAGTGGTGGTGAGCGAAGTCTGGTACAAAATCGGTTCTAGTTATGAGGAAAGTGGACGTACTGGCTTGTCGCATATGCTAGAACACATGATGTTCAAAGGCACCGCGACTTATCCAGGCAACGAGTTTTCGCGCATCATGGCAGACAATGGGGCGCAGGAGAATGCTTTTACCAGCGATGATTTCACCGCCTATTACCAAAAACTGGAAAAAAGCCGCTTGGAAATCAGCTTTAAGTTGGAAGCGGATCGGATGCGCAACTTGAAATTTGACCCGCAAGAATTTGCCAAAGAGCGCGAAGTGGTGATTGAAGAACGCCGCTTGCGTTACGATGACAAGCCGACCGCCTTGCTGTATGAAACTTTTCGCGCCACTGCTTATCAAACCAGTCCTTATCAAAATCCCACCATTGGCTGGCCGAGCGATTTAGCCAATCTGCAATTAGCCGATGTGCGGCAGTGGTATCAGCAATGGTACGCGCCCAACAACGCCATTGTTGTGGTGGCTGGCGATGTTGAACCGGACGCAGTGTTAGCCTTAGCACAAAAATATTTTGCTCCGCTGTCGCCGTTTCAAATCGAGCCACCGCGTCCGCGCCCGGAAGTTGCGCAGCATGGCATCAAGCGTGTAACAGTAAAGCGTCCGGCAAAATTGCCCTATTTGCTCATGGGCTACAAAGTCCCGGTGTTGAATACCGCGCCGCCTGAGACGCAATGGGAAGTCTATGCGCTGGAATTACTGGCGTATGTATTGGATGGCGGTAGCAGTGCGCGCTTAACCCGCGATCTGGTGCGTGGGCAAGAAATCGCCACCAGCCTCAACACGGATTACAGCCCTTATGGACGCTTGGAAGAGTTATTCATTTTTTCCGGCATTCCAGCACAAGGGCACACAGTTACCGATTTAGAGCAGGGCTTGCGGGCACAAATTAAAGCACTTCAAGATACCCCAGTAGACGCTGCCGAACTCAAGCGCGTTAAAGCCCAACTGGTCGCGGCAAAAGTCTACGAACAAGACTCCTTGTTTTATCAAGCCATGCAAATCGGACAGCTTGCCAGCGTCGGATTGGACTGGCGTTTGGCAGAGGTTTATTTGCAACAACTCAACGCCCTCAGTCTCCAGCAGTTGCAAGCAGTAGCAAAAAAATATTTGCAAGATGAAGGGCTTACTGTTGCCGTGCTAGAGCCGCAACCGCTTGACAACGATACCCCTAACGCCGCCGGAACCGAGATTCCCGCGATTGAAACCGTTCGCCAGGAACCTTAAAACCCATGTTCAAATATCCCGCTTTTTTACCCCTAAGCCTACTGATTCTAAGCACCCAAACACTCGCATTGCCCGCTATTCAACAGTGGGAAACCACGCAAGGCGCACGGGTGTATTTTGTGCCCGCGCCCGAATTACCCATCCTTGACCTCAAGCTGGTATTTGACGCCGCCGCAGCGCGTGACGGCGACAAAGCCGGTTTAGCCATGTTGACCAACGGACTGCTTGAAGAAGGTGCTGGCGGTTTAAGCGCCGAACAGATCGCCGAACAGCTTGCCGACACTGGTGCGCAACTGAGCTTGGATTCAGCCCGTGACATGGCTTCCGTCAGCCTACGCACGCTCACACAACCTGACCTCATGCAAACTGCCATCAACACCTTCACTCAAGTGGTCAGCCAGCCCGACTTTCCGCCCGACGCCCTAGAGCGCGTGCGCAAACAAATGCTGCAAAATCTACAATACCAGCAGCAATCGCCCGAAAGCATTGTTGAACAAGCCTTTTATAGCAAACTGTACGGCAAACACCCCTACGCCAACCCACCGCAAGGCACCACCCGCAGCGTCACCCATCTAAGCCGCGAAGACGTACAAAATTTCTATCAGCAGCACTATGTAGCGCGCAACGCCGTGCTTGCCATCGTCGGCAACCTAGATCGCGCCGCCGCCGAAACCCTCGCCGAACAAATCACCCAACCACTGCCCAGTGGCGAACCCGCAGCGCCCCTGCCGCCCGTTACCACACCACAAGACACCAGCGCCTTGCGCATTGCCCACCCCTCCAAACAAACCCATATCATGCTCGGACAAATTGGCTACTCACGCTACGACCCAGACGCTTTCCCGCTCTATGTCGCCAACTACCCCCTCGGCGGCAACGGCTTAGTCGCACGCCTCTTTAGCCAAGTACGCGAAAAACGCGGTTTAGCCTACAGCGTGTACAGCAACTTCATCCCCATGCGCCAGCCAGGACCCTTCTACGCCGCCCTACAAACCCGCAACGAGCAAGCCGAACAAGCCATTAGCCTCGTGCGCCAAACCATCGCCGACTACGTTACCCAAGGACTCACCGACGCCGAATTAATCGCCGCGAAGAAAAACCTCACCGGCAGCTTTCCCTTACAAATTGACAGCAACGATAAAATCACCGCCTACGTCGCCATGATAGGCTTTTACGGGCTACCGCTTGACTACCTCCACACCTGGATGGACAAAATCAACGCCGTCACCCTAGAACAAGCCAAAGCTGTGCTACAACGCCGCTTACAGCCCACGCAAATGCTCCTCGTCACGGTCGGCGAAACGCCCGCCCCATAACCTAAGCATTTAAGCAGCGATAGGTGGTGTATTAACAAAGCTTGGCTTGCTAACCGACAAGGACTTGCTATGCTCACGCCTTCGATTCACCCATTCAAAAGAGGAAACAACGTAAT